>NZ_JALNPM010000002.1:215177-436400 GCF_024520875.1 Pantoea sp. Ft-CA_14
GCGCTCTTAGCTCAGTTGGTTAGAGCACCACCTTGACATGGTGGGGGTCGATGGTTCGAGTCCATTAGAGCGCACCAAGTGCGTCCGTAGCTCAGTTGGTTAGAGCACCACCTTGACATGGTGGGGGTCGGTGGTTCGAGTCCACTCGGACGCACCAATATTCAGTATGCGCTCTTAGCTCAGTTGGTTAGAGCACCACCTTGACATGGTGGGGGTCGATGGTTCGAGTCCATTAGAGCGCACCACTTTCAGAATTCCTTCAGCTTGCGCAACTCCACTTTTATTGATCTGCATCGCTTCCCCCTTCTGCTTTTTGATTGGTTTTCGCATACTTAGCGTCTATACTGTCCCGCGTTGCTTACTTGAAAGGTTTCAGCGATCACGTGCTTACTGCGATAACTCAAATGATTTGCGCAACAACAGCGTGGTGGTTACCAACCGTAACCGCACAACTTCCCTGCACGCCTGGCCTTCGTCACCTATTCTTACTCAGTACTGCCCATTTCAGTCTCAATCAGAAATTTCACTTCGATGCGCTGCCATCGGATTCCGCCCTTATTCATCCATCACAACTTACAGAAAATCCGTCATGAAAAAGACTAAAATCGTTTGTACAATCGGCCCGAAAACCGAATCCGAAGAGATGCTGACTCAGCTGCTTGAAGCTGGCATGAATGTTATGCGTCTTAACTTCTCTCACGGCGACTACGCTGAGCATGGCCAACGCATCACCAACATGCGTGCCGTTATGCAAAAAACCGGCCGTCAGGCCGCTATTCTGCTGGATACCAAAGGCCCTGAAATCCGCACCATGAAACTGGAAGGCGGCAACGATGCGGCTCTGAAAGCGGGTCAGACCTTTACCTTTACTACAGACCAGAGCGTGATTGGCAACAGCGAGCGCGTTGCGGTGACCTACCCGGGCTTCACTGCTGACCTGAAAATCGGCAACACGGTGCTGGTCGATGATGGCCTGATTGGTATGGAAGTGACCGAAGTCACTGAAAATACCGTGGTGTGTAAAGTCCTGAACAATGGCGATCTGGGCGAAAACAAAGGCGTTAACCTGCCAGGCGTCTCTATCCAGCTGCCAGCACTGGCCGAAAAAGATAAACGCGACCTGATTTTTGGTTGTGAGCAGGGCGTAGACTTCGTCGCCGCCTCTTTCATCCGTAAACGTTCAGACGTGCTGGAAATTCGCGAGCACCTGAAACAGAACGGCGGCGAGCATATCCAGATCATCTCCAAAATCGAAAACCAGGAAGGCCTGAACAACTTCGACGAAATCCTCGAAGCGTCAGACGGCATCATGGTTGCGCGTGGCGACCTGGGCGTTGAGATCCCGGTTGAAGAAGTGATCTTCGCACAGAAGATGATGATCAAAAAATGTAATAAAGCACGCAAAGTGGTCATCACGGCTACCCAGATGCTCGATTCCATGATCAAGAACCCGCGCCCTACCCGCGCAGAAGCCGGTGACGTGGCAAACGCCATTCTTGACGGTACCGATGCTGTCATGCTGTCAGGTGAGAGCGCCAAAGGCCGTTATCCGCTGGAGTCGGTCACCATCATGGCGACCATCTGTGAGCGTACCGATCGCGTGATGAAGTCCCGCATCGACAGCCAGAGTGATAACCGCAAAATGCGTATCACAGAAGCTGTCTGCCGTGGTGCTGTAGAGACCGCTGAGAAGCTGGAAGCGCCACTGATTGTGGTTGCTACCGAAGGGGGTAAATCTGCTAAAGCCGTACGTAAATACTTCCCGAACGCGACCATCCTGGCGCTGACCACCAATCCGATGACTGCCCGTCAGCTGATCCTGAGCAAAGGGATTGAGACACGTCTGGTGACTGAGATCGCTTCAACCGACGATTTCTATCGTCTGGGTAAAGAAGCGGCGCTGGAAAGTGGCTACGGCCAGAAAGGCGATGTCGTGGTGCTGGTGTCAGGTGCATTAGTACCAAGCGGAACTACCAACACTGCTTCTGTACACGTTCTGTAAAACGCTCTCTGACCATTATTTTGAAGCGCCTTTATCGGGCGCTTTTTTTTATTTCTACTTAAACCAAATGTCAGAAAATTCCAATCGAAAATAACTATTCAAATACTCTTAATATTAAGGTTAATCCGATTAAATCTCTCTGTTTTCGCTAAATTTTTTTATCATATTCTGTGATTCGCTGCTTCTTTGAGCGAACGATCAAATTTAAGCATCTTCTCATCAAAAATTTATTCTCAACTTAAAAAGCTTTGTGTAATACTTGTAACGCTACATGGAGATTAACTCAATCTAGAGGGTATAAATAATGAATCGTACTAAACTGGTACTGGGCGCGGTAGTTCTGGCTTCAACTATGCTGGCTGGTTGCTCAAGCAACGCTAAAATCGACCAGCTGTCTTCAGACGTTCAGACTCTGAACGCTAAAGTTGACCAGCTGAGCAACGACGTGAACGCAGTGCGTTCAGACGTTCAGGCTGCTAAAGATGACGCAGCACGCGCTAACCAGCGTCTGGACAACCAGGCTCACTCTTACCGTAAGTAAGAGTTCTGGTTTAAAAATGGCGCCTTTATGGCGCCATTTTTTTTGCTCCGAATTCAGTGCCCTTCACAGGCACTTATCCGTTCAGGGCTGAACCGCGTTGCCCTCAGCCTGTGTCACCGGGCTATCAGCCCCCACAGAGGCGCTCTCCAGCCCCGCAGGCGGCACGGTATCACTCTGCACCGGCTCCCCACTGCTGACCAGCACAGGCATGCCTGAGCGTCGCGCTAAGCTGGCTTTAATCAGGGCACTATCACTCTTCTCACTTTTCATAAACTGCTTCACTCCGGCAGTGAGTGCAATCGGCATGGTCTGTGGATCGTCCTTATCGTTGCGTGACAGCGGCTGATGCACTTCCACGTAGCGTTTCCCATCCGGCTCTACAGCGTACTTCACCGGCTGATTGATGATCTGTACCCGCGTCCCTTTCGGCGCTGAGTTAAACAGCGCTTCGATATCTTCTGAACGCAGACGGATGCAGCCTGAACTGACGCGCATGCCGATGCCGAATTTCGCATTAGTGCCATGGATCAGATACTGGCCGGTGCCGCGCGCCAGACGCATGGCAAACTGCCCCATCGGGTTATCCGGTCCGGCGGGGACCACGCCAGGCAGCGTAATGCCCTCTTTGGCGTAGCGTTTGCGGATGTTCGCCGTGGGCGTCCAGGTGGGATTAGGGATCTTCTGGCTGATCTGCGTCACCATCACTGGCGTGGCCGCACCCAGCTGGCCAATGCCGATGGGATAGACAATGACCTTATCCTCCCCTTTGGGATAGTAGTAGAGACGCAGCTCGGCCAGATTCACCACAATCCCTTCGCGCGGCGTATCAGGCAGGATCATCTGTAGCGGCACCGTCAGCTGGGTGCCCGCTTTGGGCAGCCAGGGATCGGTACCGGGATTTGCCTCCAGCATGCTCAGCAGGCCGACCTGGTAGCGCGCCGCAATCGCTTCCAGAGGTTGCTTATTGTCAGGAACCTGAGTCACGACGTTTTCGCCAATCAGGCGACTGTCAGGTGGTGGCAGCGGATATTCGGTGGCGAACGCGGGTGCAGAGAGCCCAAAGCAGGTCAGCAGCAATGCACCGGCTAAACGTAAAGCAGGTTTCATGCAATTTTCTCGTCAGATAAAAAAACAGACGCCGGATGGCGTCTGTGGAGTGTAACTTAGCTGAGGTTCTGAGCGGTATGGCGAATAGACCGAATCATCGCCTCCAGCCCCTGCGACCGGGTGGGCGTCAGGTGCTGCATCAGTGCCAGTTCGCCAAACCAGTGGCGCACATCCAGCGCCAGGATATCGGCGGGCGGCAGGTTCTGATAGAGGCTAAATACGATAGCAATCAAACCTTTAACAATAGCGGCATCGCTGTCGCCTTCAAACGCAATGGAACCATCCGCCTGCGGGGTCATTCTGATCCACACCTGACTCTGACAACCCGAAATCACGTTCTCCGGCTGGTGTAAGGTTTCAGAAGATTCCGGAAGCTTTGAACCCAGCTCAATAATGTAGAGGTACTTCTCTTCCCAGTTAGCACAACGGTTGAAGTTGCGAACCAGTTTCTCTTTTTCAGGCAAATTCGCCATCAGGGACTCCGTTAAAACTGTTCAGCCGCCCAGCAGACGATGAATGCGCGTCAAACCGGCAGCCAGACGATCCACTTCCTCTTCACTGTTGTAGAACGTGAAGGAGGCACGGCACATCGCCGGTACATTGTAATGCTGCATCAGCGGCATCGCGCAGTGATGTCCGGTGCGGATGGCAATGCCATATTGATCCAGGAAGCTGCCAACATCGTAGGCGTGGTGTTTACCGAGATTGAAGGCGATAACGCCAGCTCGTGACTGCGGACCGTAGATCTGGATATCCGGAACGGTGCCCAGCTTATCGAGCGCATAGTTCATCAGTGCCGTCTCGCGCTGATGAATCGTATCCAGTCCCAGCGCCTGCACATAGGCCATCGCCGCACCAAAGCCAATAATGCCGCCGGTATTCGGCGTACCCGCTTCAAAGCGCCACGGCGCACTGTTCCAGGTGGTGCCGGTGGGCAGCATGACGCGCTCAATCATTGAACCGCCCCCTTCCCATGGTGGCATCTCATCCAGCAGCGCTTTACGGCCGTAGAGGATACCCACGCCGTTGGGGCCATAGAGTTTATGGCTGGAGAAGGCGTAGAAGTCGCAGCCGATATCCTGCACATCAACCTTGTCATGCATCACCGCCTGGGCACCATCCACCAGCGTGATGACGCCAGCCGCTTTTGCCTGAGCAACGATCGCTTTAACCGGGTTAACCGTGCCGAGCACATTTGAAACATGCGTCACCGCCAGCAACCGCGTACGGCTGTCGATCAGCCCCGCCAGTTGCTCCAGCGCCAGCTCACCGTTGTCATTTAATGGCAGGACACGCACTTCTGCGCCGGTGCGCTGGGCCAGCATCTGCCATGGAACGATATTGGCGTGATGCTCCATCTCAGTGATGATCAGGTTATCGCCAGCCTGGAGGTTACTGCTGCCCCAGGTGTTCGCCACCAGATTGATGCCTTCGGTGGTGCCTTTGACGAAGACAATCTCTTCCTGTGACTGCGCATTGATAAAACGGGCAGCCTGATCGCGCACGTTCTCCATGTCGCTGGTCGCCTGCTGGCTCAGCGTATGGATACCACGATGCACGGCCGCATAGCCGTGCTGATAGAAATGACTCTCGGCGTTAATCACCGAGAGTGGACGCTGTGCGCTGGCCGCACTGTCAAGATAGGCCAGCGGATGACCGTTGACCTCACGCTTCAGGATAGGAAAATCAGCCCTGACGCGTTCGAGATCGAAGTTCATCATATGTCGCCTCCGGGAAAACGTTGCGCGATACGCTGCAGCACGGCCTGACGCATCACCTCATTTTCCAGTGTTTCGGTCAGTTCTGCGGCAAACGCATGAATAATCATGGTCTGTGCAGCATCCTGCTCAATACCGCGCGAACGCAGGTAGAACATCTGCTCATCATCAATACGACCGATGGTGGCACCGTGGCTGCACTTGACGTCATCCGCATAAATTTCCAGCTGCGGTTTGGTATCGACTTCTGAGAGCTTGCCCAGCAACAGGTTGTTGTTGGTCATCTGCCCGTCGGTCTTCAGCGCATGCTGTGCCACTTTAATGTGGCCGTTAAACACCGCACGGCCTTTGTCACGCACGATGGTTTTATGCATCTGGCGGCTGACGCAGTAGCCCTTGTTGTGCTCCAGGTAAGTACGGGTATCCGCCACTTCCTGTTTCACTGGCAGCACCAGGCTGTTGATAGCCAGCGTGGTGTTTTCGCCGTTCAGCTGGGTACTGGTGTTGTGACGCGACAGCCCGGCACCCAGCAGGAAGCTGGTGCTGCTGACCTGGCCATCATTGCCAATGACCAGATCGTTATGCGCAAAGTGATAGCTGGCGCTGCTTTCAAAGGCCAGCTTCGTGTGCGTCAGTTTTGCATTGTCGCCTACCGCAAAGGTAAAGCGCGTGCCGGTGAAATGGGCGCGCTCATCCAGTGAAACGTAGTGCTCAATCACTTCCGCTTCGGCACTCTCTTCCAGCTGCAGGTGATGACGATAGTGAACCGTGTTCATACCCGTCTGCTGACCGCTGGTGATATGCAGCAGATAGACCGGACGCGCAGCGGATTTACCGCGTGCCAGACGCAGGGTCGTCACCTCTTCAGCCAGACTCTCTGTCAGATGCAGGAAGACTTCAGGCTGAACCGCAGCAGGCAGCGGACGGCGCTCGGCGGCCACGCTGTGCTGAACCTCAAACAGTTCGCAGTCGCGACTGCTGAAGGCTGGCTGGAACTGACCGTCAACATAGACCAGACGGATCGCATCCAGCGGCAGCGCCAGTGCATCAACCTGTTCAGCGCTCAGGGTCTGCGGCGCGTCAGGCAGTACAAACTGCTGTGACAGTAAGGTGTCCAGCGGCGTGTACTTCCAGTTTTCGTGCTTGCGGGTTGGCAGGCCAACGCGCATCAGTTGCTGCCAGTGCTGCTGTGCCTGCAGAGAACGCACGTCGCCGCGCGACTCAAACAGGTGATGCCACTGTTGCAGCGCAGAATCACTCTTCGTCGGTAAGCCAGCCATAACCTTGCTCCTCCAGCTGTTTCACCAGCGAGAAGTCGCCAGATTTCACGATTTTGCCCTGATACAGAACATGAACGAAGTCTGGCTTGATGTAATCCAGAATACGCTGGTAGTGGGTCACGATGATAAAGGCACGCTTCTCGTCGCGCAGGCTGTTTACGCCATTCGCAACAATTTTCAGCGCATCGATATCCAGGCCTGAGTCGGTCTCATCCAGGATGCAGAGTTCTGGCTCCAGCGCCGCCATCTGCAGGATGTCGTTACGCTTCTTCTCACCGCCGGAGAAGCCAACGTTGACTGAGCGGGTCAGCAGATCTGCCGGCATCTTCAGCAGCTCAATTTTCTCTTCAATGAAGTCCTGGAAATCGAAGCGATCCAGCTCTTCCTGCTGACGATATTTTCGTACCGCATTGACCGAGGTCTGTAAAAAGAACTGGTTGCTGACGCCCGGAATTTCTACCGGATACTGGAATGCCATAAAGATGCCTTCACCGGCGCGCTCTTCAGGGGCCAGTTCCAGCAGATCTTTACCTTTGAAGCTGACCGAACCGCCGGTCACTTCATAATCTTCACGGCCTGCCAGCGTCGCTGACAGGGTACTTTTACCTGAGCCGTTCGGGCCCATGATGGCATGCACTTCGCCGGGTTTAATTTCGAGATTCAGGCCACGCAGAATGGCTTTATCTTCAACACTGACCTGCAAATCTTTAATGCTTAACATACTTATTCCTTCACATTGCTTCCGGCAACGCGTGTGACGGCATCAGCCCACACTGTGCTCAAGGCTGATGGCTAACAATTTCTGGGCTTCCACAGCAAATTCCAGTGGCAACTCCGAGAATACGTCTTTACAGAAGCCGTTCACGATCATCGAGATGGCGTCTTCTTCACTGATACCGCGTTGCAGACAGTAGAACATCTGATCTTCGCCGATACGTGATGTCGTGGCTTCATGCTCAAGCTGAGCGGTATTGTTGCGGGTCTCCACATACGGGAAAGTATGTGCGCCGCAATCAGGACCGATCAGCATCGAGTCACACTGCGTAAAGTTACGGGCATTGGTCGCGGTTGGCATGATTTTCACCAGCCCGCGATAGGTGTTCTGACTTTTACCGGCCGAAATCCCTTTAGAGATGATGGTCGACTTGGTGTTTTTACCAATGTGGATCATCTTGGTGCCGGTATCGGCCTGCTGACGACCGCTGGTCAGTGCCACTGAGTAGAATTCACCCACCGAGTAGTCCCCGCGCAGAATGCAGCTTGGGTATTTCCAGGTGATAGCAGAGCCGGTTTCAGATTGCGTCCAGGACATCTTGCTGTGGTCACCTTCACACAGCGCGCGCTTGGTCACGAAGTTCAGGATACCCCCCTCACCTTCGCCGCCCGGGAACCAGTTCTGAACGGTCGAATATTTCACTTCGGCATTTTTGTGGATGATGACTTCCACCACGGCAGCGTGCAGCTGGTAGGTGTCACGCACTGGCGCTGAACAGCCTTCGATGTAGCTGACGTAGCTGTCTTCATCGGCAATCAGGATGGTGCGTTCGAACTGACCGGTTTTCGCTGCGTTGATGCGGAAATAGGTCGACAACTCCATCGGGCAACGCACCCCTTTCGGGATATAAACGAAGGTGCCGTCAGAGGCGACCGCCGAGTTCAGCGCCGCAAAGAAGTTATCGTTCGCCGGAACAACCGTGCCGAGATACTGCTTCACCAGCTCCGGGTGCTCCTGGATCGCTTCGCCAAAGGAACAGAAGATAATCCCCTGCTCCGCCAGCTTGCCGCGATAGGTGGTCGCCACCGAAACGGAGTCAAAAATGGCGTCAACCGCCACTTCACGGCCTTCACGCACCGGGACACCCAGCTGATTAAAGGCGTTTTCCACTTCCTGTGTCAGATAATCGCTGGCTGGCGCGCTGCCTGAAGCCTGCAGTGCACCGGGTTCTGATGCGCAGCTGTCATCACAGTTGCCGCAGGAAGGCGCGGAGTAGTAGCTGTAATCCTGGTAGTCGAGTTTTTCGTAGTGCGCTTTCAGCCAGTGTGGCTCTTCCATTTCAAGCCAGGCACGAAACGCTTTAAGACGAAACTCCAGCATCCACTCTGGCTCGTTACGCTTGGCCGAGATCGCCCGCACCACATCTTCATTGATGCCGTTGGCAAATTCTTCGGTTTGCAGTTGGGTAAAGAAGCCCTCTTTGTAGTTGAGCTTGCCTTCCCAGATTTGTACATCGTCAGATGTTTCGCTGTGTCGTGACATATTTCACTTACTCGACGCCAAAGCTCTCACCGCACCCGCAGGCGTGCTGAGCTTTAGGGTTATTGAATTTAAAAATCTGATTCAGGCCTTCACGAACGTAGTCCAGTTCGGTGCCATCAACGAATGGCATCGCCTGTAGCGGCACAAACAGCGTTGCGCCATGGAATGAGAACTGCAAATCATCCTCGACTGGCTCTTTCACCAGATCCATGACGTAACCAAACCCGGCGCAGCCGGATTGTTTTACGCCGAGCCGCAGACCCTTGACATCGGGGTCCTGAGCCGCCAGATTGAGAATTTGTTGCGCTGCGGTTTCAGTCAGCGTCAGCCCTTTCCAGACAAAATCGTCGGGTGAGAAAGAGTCTGTATTAACGGATGCCATGTTGATACCTCTTGAGTCCGGACCTTTTCAGGCTATCCCCCTATGGTAGTGATCTGACCAATCACTTCAACCTCTTGTTTTGCAGGGATAATCATCTTGTGCGGTTTTATTTGCTTAATTATTAAGCATAGCCTCTTCAGCTCACCTTGTGGTGAGCGCGTCAGCATAAATAAGCCAGTGTTAACCTATTAATAAATCACTCTTTTTTAAATAACCATTTTTGATAAAAATGCTTATTGATAGGTTACGCCTTTCTGCGATGTAAACAGATTGTTATTTCCGATTATACCGACAGGCAGGATAAATCGATAAATTTTTCTGCCCGCCAATTGCAATCACAGCTCAATTGAATATGATAATTATTATCATTAACATTCAGGGTGGCGTTATGACGCTTTCTGTCTCAGCCTGGCTGCAGCACAAAATCGACGAATATCAGTTTGCGGTGCGTGATATCACCGTCGACTTTTATATGGCGCAGGCAAAGCTCGACCGGGCCGACTGCACGATTCATCAGCTACGTCAGTTTAACGATGCCTGTCAGGATATGGCAGAAATCTGCCAGTTGAACGGTGACGACCAGAGTTACCTGCATGCCATGGGTAAACTGCATCACCGACTGGTGCAGGAGATGGGAAACAGCGATCGCGATCGCCTGTTTCGCCTTCAGGCTTATCAACTGGCGCGATTGTCCCTGACCCGCCTCTGCCATCAACTGGCAATGGTCGGGGAGTGGAACCAGGCCACTGCGCTGCAAAGTGACTTCATGCGTCACGCAGGCTGGATATTCTAATCCAGCCAGGGCGTGACGTCGCGCACAATTTTTTTACATTAGCTCTAACAATGCCTGAAGCGGATGACGCATTCCGTTGCCCTCTACACGCTTGACCTGACTGCGGCACGAATAGCCGGTGGCCAGGCAGCGCTGGCGTGGCAGTCGCTGAAGCTGGGGATGCCAGGAGAGCGCGTAGATCCCCAGCGAGTTTTCAAGGTTCTTACTTTCGTGACCGTAGGTGCCTGCCATACCGCAGCAGCCAACATTGATGTTTTCCAGCTTCGCGCCAAAACGGGAGAAGATCGCCTGCCACTGATTCGGCGTGGAGGGCAGCGCGGTCACCTCGGTGCAGTGTGCAAACAGATACCAGGATTCTCCGCCCGCGACCTGCACGTCACGCCCGGCCAGAGCACGCTCTAACCACTCATGCACCAGCAGGACGTTAAAGTCGCCGCGTGATTCGCCCAGCGTCTGACGATACTCATCGCGATAGCAGAGCACCGTAGCCGGATCGACACCGACCATGGGCAACCCCAGTTTTGCCACCCGATTCAGGAAATCGGCGGTGCGGGACGCCGTGCGGGCGAAACGTTGCAGGAAACCTTTCACATGTTGCGCTTTGCCATTTGGTGAGAATGGCAGGAGCACGGGCCGGTAGCCCAGTTTCTCAATCAGCCTGACAAAATCGTTAACCAGCTGCGCCTCATAGAAACTGGTAAAAGGATCCTGCACCACCAGCACACAGTTTGCGCGTTCAGCGGCTGACAGCCCTTCCAGCTGCTCCAGCGTCATGTTCATGGCGGGATGACCACTGAGTTGCTGTTTCAGATTAGGGGCCGAAAGCAGCGGCAGATCGACCATACCGATATGGGTTTTACTTATCTCTTTCAGCCACGGCTGGCGCAGGAAGAAGTTAAATACTTTCGGTGCTTTCGCCATCAGCGGCGCATAGCCCTCTACTGCTGCCACCAGGTGATCGCTGACCGGACGCAGATACCGGGTGTGGTAGAGCTGTAAGAAGCGCGAGCGGAAAGCGGGCACGTCAATTTTAATCGGACACTGGGTGGAGCAGGCTTTGCAGGCCAGACAGCCCGACATCGCCTCTTTCACCTCGTGCGAGAAGTCATACTCCCCTTTGCTGGCGTGCCAGCTATTGCGGGTACGGGCAATCAGAGTGCGAAGCGACAGCCGATTTTCGGGCAGCTGCTTTTCCAGGGTGAGCGGATCGACGCCCTGCCCGGCCAGCAGCCGCAGCCACTCCCGCGTCAGTGTTGCCCGCCCTTTGGGCGAGTGAATGCGGTTGCGGGTGATCTTCATGGAGGGACACATCGGGCTGCGGGCATCAAAGTTAAAACACAACCCGTTGCCGTTACACTCCATCGCGCCACGCCATTCATCCCGGACCGTTAACGGGATCTGACGATCATAGGTTCCGCGCTTCACCGCATCGACCTGCATCATTTCATCATTACTGTTGAATGGCGTACAGATCTTGCCCGGATTCAGGCGATTGAGCGGATCAAAGGCCGCTTTAATGCGGCGCAATTCGTTAAACAGCGTCTCACCGAAGAATGCCGGACTGTACTGGGCTCGAAATCCTTTGCCATGTTCACCCCACAGCAGGCCGCCGTAGCGCGCTGTCAGCGCTACGACTTCGTCGGAGATCTGCTTCATCATCATCTCCTGCTGCGGATCGCACATATCCAGCGCCGGACGCACATGCAGTACACCTGCATCGACGTGACCAAACATGCCGTAGCTCAGCCCGTGGCTGTCGAGCAGCGCGCGAAACTCGACAATGTAGTCCGCCAGTTTTTCCGGTGGAACCGCGGTATCTTCCACAAAGGGAATCGGTTTAGCCCGGCCTTTGGCATTTCCCAACAGACCCACCGCTTTTTTACGCATGTTATAGATGCGTTCAATGCCATCCAGGTCGTTACAGAACTGATAGCCAATCACGCCGCCCTGCTGCTGCGCCATCAGTGCGTCAAGGCGGCCACAAAGCTGTTCAATCTGCTGATCGATCAGCGCGGCGTTGTCACCGGCAAACTCAACAATATTCAGACCCAGCATCTCTTTGTCGGGTACATCGGCGATCAATTCGCGCACCGAGTGCCAGACAATGTCTTCGCGCGCCAGGTTCAGCACCTTAGAGTCAACGGTCTCTACCGAGAGCGCCTGCGCTTCCACCATAAAAGGCGCATTGCGCAGGGCGGAGTCAAAGGAGTCATATTTGATATTCACCAGTCGGCGCACTTTAGGCAGCGGCGTGATATCAAGCCGCGCTTCCGTGATGAAGGCCAGCGTGCCCTCTGCACCACACAGCAGGCGCGTCAGGTCAAAGGTTTGCATATCGTCGCTGAAGACATGGCGCAGGTCATATCCGGTCAGGAACCGATTCAGCTTTGGAAACTTTTCCAGAATCAGCGCACGATGCTCGCGGCAGCGCGTCAGCACCTGCTGATAGAGCCGGCCTTCGGGCGTCGCCGTCTGCGCCAGGGTTTCAGCCAGCGCGGTGGCCATTGGCCGCGTATCAAGGATATCGCCGCCCAGCAGCACGGCGCGCAGGCCCAGCACATGGTCCGAGGTTTTGCCATAGACCAGCGAGCCCTGGCCGGACGCATCGGTATTAATCATGCCGCCCAGCGTGGCACGGTTACTGGTGGATAACTCTGGCGAGAAGAAAAAGCCGAATGGCTTCAGCCAGGCGTTAAGCTGATCTTTGATCACCCCCGCTTCAACCCGCACCCAGCCCTCATCGGTATTGATCTCCAGGATACGGTTCATGTAGCGCGACATATCCACCACAATCCCCTGATTCAGCGACTGACCGTTGGTGCCGGTACCGCCGCCGCGCGGGGTAAATACCAGGCTGGCAAAGCGCGCTTCTCCGGCCACGCGGGCGAGTAGCGCAACATCCGCAGTCGAACGCGGAAAGAGCGCCGCGTCGGGCAGCAATTGATAGATGCTGTTATCGGTGGAGAGTGAGAGACGATCGGCATAGCTGGTTGCCATGTCACCGGTAAAACCCTGCTCTTTCAACGACTCAAGGAACGTCAGCACCAGTTGAACGAGGCCCGGTGCCTGCGAAATCTGTGGGATCATGATTGTCTGACCGAAGGTGTTGTAAACGTTTGCGTTTATAGATTAGCGATTTCTCGTTTTATCATATTTTTCCTGCGCCTGCCCTTTTTTCAGAAAAGGCAAAAACCTTTCTCCGCAACTCTGTTTAAACCTCAGCAAATAGATCATGATAAAAACGGGCATCCGAATGCCTGAAAATGAAGGATTAAGACGAGGTTATGAGTCAATGATGAAAAGCCAGTACCGGGATATGGATTTACCGCAAATACTCTTCACCCTGATGTTCATTCTGCTGCTGATTGTCGCCTGTTTATGGGTCGTGCAGCCGTTTATTCTGGGCTTTGCCTGGGCCAGCATGGTGGTGATTGCCACCTGGCCATTGATGCTGAAATTCCAGCGACTGTTATGGGGACGCCGTTCCCTGGCGGTGATCGTGATGACACTGCTTCTGCTGCTGCTGTTTATTATCCCTATCGCCCTGCTGGTCAGCAGCCTGATTGATAACAGCGCGCCGGTGATTGCCTGGGTTACCCAGGGGCATATGATGCCGCGACTGTTATGGCTCAACGATGTCCCGATGGTCGGCAAGAAGCTTTATGTCAGTTATGACACGCTGGTGGCGAGCGGCGGTGCCGGCGTCATGGCGAAAATACAGCCCTATATCGGCCGTACCACCGGCTTTTTTGTCGCGCAGGCCGGTCATTTCGGACGCTTTATGATCCATCTGGGCGTGATGTTACTGTTCAGCGTGCTGCTTTACTGGCGTGGCGAACAGGCTGCCCAGGGCATTCGTCACTTTGCTTTCCGCATGGCGGGACGGCGCGGTGATGCCGCCGTACTGCTGGCGGCGCAGTCCATTCGTGCCGTGGCGCTTGGCGTAGTAGTGACGGCGCTGGTACAGGGCGTGCTGGGCGGTATCGGTCTGGCGATCTCCGGCATTCCTTACGCCACGCTGTTGACGGTACTGATGATCCTCTGCTGTCTGGTACAGCTCGGCCCGCTACTGGTGCTGGTTCCCGCCATTATCTACCTCTACTGGAGCGGAGATACAACATGGGGAACGGTGCTGCTGGTCTGGAGCTGTGTGGTCGGCACGATGGATAACGTGCTGCGCCCGATGCTGATCCGTATGGGTGCCGATCTGCCAATGATCCTGATTCTTTCTGGTGTTATTGGTGGACTGTTTGCGTTCGGGATGATTGGTCTGTTTATCGGGCCGGTGGTTCTGGCGGTCTCCTACCGTCTGGTTTCCGTCTGGGTTCATGAAGCGCCTGCCCCGGATAGTGACCAACTGGCCGTGGCTGATGCCCTGGCGGATCACGATGATACCCCGCCTGCTGTATGATGAGATGCAACAACCCGCTGCGCCGCTAGCCCCCATAAGCATTGATTAGTGCGGTTAATGATGATTAACCGCACCCCTTCTCTCAGATCAGATAAATTCTGTTTTCCATTAGCGATTTTTAAGAAAAAAGCCACCTTTGGCCTGAAAGTGACCTTTTCGGGCCAAAAAAGATTACTTTCTGCACTGTTTCTTAAGCCAAATGGCGAAGTAAAGGTCACAAAAGATTATTGGCTTTAAACTAATAAGAGGATTCTTAAAGACGACAGCCAGCCGTATGAATAACATGTTTCCTATGTTCGAAATCAACCTGATGATTTTCAGACAATCTCATTCCCCTGAGTAGAGTAAAGAATTGCTGTGTGTAGTCTTTGCCCATCCCCTGTGATGGGCTTTTTTTTTGCCTGAATCTGACCAGATATAAACAGAAAAGGCCCGCATAGCGGGCCCTGAAGAGTGCTAACAACCCGTATCAGGCTGTTTTATTTAACTGCGCCAGACTCACCCAGGTCTCCACCACCGTGTCCGGGTTCAGTGACAGACTGTCGATGCCCTCTTCCATCAGCCATGCGGCGAAATCCTGATGGTCTGACGGTCCCTGCCCGCAGATTCCGACATATTTCCCCTTCTGCTTCGCGGCCCTTATGGCCATTGAAAGCAGCATCTTCACGGCCTCGTTACGCTCGTCAAACAGCGCGGAGACGACGCCAGAGTCGCGGTCCAGCCCCAGCGTCAGCTGAGTCATGTCGTTTGAGCCAATAGAGAAGCCATCGAAGTGCTCCAGGAACTGATCCGCCAGCAGGGCATTTGACGGGATCTCGCACATCATAATGATCTTCAGCCCGTTCTCGCCGCGCTTCAGTCCCTGACGCCCCAGCTCTTCCACCACAGCCTTCGCCTGCTCAACGGTGCGCACAAACGGAACCATAATCTCGACGTTTGTCAGGCCCATCTCGTTGCGAACACGTTTCACCGCTTCGCACTCCAGTGCAAAGCAGTCCCGGAAGCTGTCAGCGACATAGCGACCCGCACCCCGGAATCCCAGCATCGGGTTTTCCTCTTCCGGCTCGTAGCGTTCTCCACCCACCAGGTTGGCATATTCATTGGTTTTAAAGTCAGAAAGTCGGACAATTACGCGTTTCGGCGCAAAAGCGGCGCCAAGCGTGGCAATTCCTTCAGTCAGGCGAGCGATGTAAAACTCCACCGGATCATCAAATCCTTTCATCATTTTACGGATCTGCTGCTGCAGCTCCGGCGTCTGTTGGTCAAACTCCAGCAGCGCTTTAGGGTGGACGCCGATCATACGGTTAATGATAAATTCCAGCCGCGCCAGACCCACGCCTTCGTTAGGCAGACAGGCGAAATCAAAGGCGCGATCGGGGTTGCCCACGTTCATCATGATCTTCAGCGGCAGTTCAGGCAGTGAATCGACCTGCGAACTGGTGACGTCGAAATCGAGCAGTTGATCATAGACGTAGCCGGTATCACCTTCGGCACATGAAACAGTGACGTTATGCCCCTCTTTCAGCCGGTCGGTGGCATCGCCACAGCCCACCACTGCCGGAATGCCCAGCTCACGCGCGATGATCGCCGCATGACAGGTCCGTCCGCCACGGTTAGTCACAATCGCTGATGCTTTTTTCATGATCGGTTCCCAGTCCGGGTCGGTCATGTCGGTCACCAGCACATCGCCTTTTTCAATGCGATTCATTTCGCTGATATCGTGGATGACCTTCACCACGCCTGCGCCAATACGATGACCGATAGCACGACCTTCCACGACGACGCTGCCCTGCCCCTGCAGCGTGTAACGCTCCATTACCTGACCATTTGAGCGTACGGTTTCAGGGCGCGCCTGAACAATAAACAGTTTGCCGGTGTGCCCATCTTTGGCCCACTCAATATCCATCGGGCGCTGATAGTGCTGTTCAATCAGCACCGCCTGCTTCGCCAGCGCCTGCACTTCCTCATCGCTCAGGCAGAAACGGTCGCGTTCGGCCTCAGGCACATCTTCGATCCGTACCTGCTCGCCATGCGCCTGGGAATCGGCATAGACCATGCGAACCTTTTTCGAGCCCATATTGCGGCGCACAATCGACGGACGATCGGCTGCCAGGGTTGGCTTGTGCACATAGAACTCATCCGGGTTAACGGCACCCTGCACCACCATTTCCCCCAGCCCCAGTGCGGCGGTGATAAAGACCACCTGATCAAAGCCGGACTCGGTATCAATGGTGAACATCACACCCGAGGCGGCCAGGTCTGAACGCACCATGCGCTGTATTCCCGCTGAGAGCGCAACACCACGATGGTCATAGCCCTGATGCACACGGTAGGAGATAGCGCGGTCATTAAACAGCGAGGCGAAGACATGCTTTACCGCCACCATGACGGCGTCGATGCCCTGTACATTCAGGAAGGTTTCCTGCTGGCCGGCAAAAGAGGCGTCAGGCATATCTTCTGCGGTTGCAGAGGAGCGCACGGCAAACGACGCGGCATCATCATCAGCAGAAAGCTGCTTATAGGCGTCCAGAATGGCGGACTCCAGCTCGGGCAGGAACGGTGTCTCCACGACCCACTGACGAATCTGCTTACCCGCTTTTGCCAGCGCATCAACGTCATCAATATCGGTCTCATCCAGCAGCGCATAAATACGCTGATTCAGCCCGCTTTGATCGAGGAACAGGTTAAAGGCGTAGGATGTGGTCGCGAAACCGTTGGGCACGGAAACGCCCAGCGACGACAGATTAGTAATCATTTCACCCAGAGAGGCATTTTTGCCCCCCACCCGGTCAACATCATGCATGCCAAGCTGGTTATACCAGAGCACGAGTGGCTGTTCGCCTTTACTGGACATTGAGCTTATCCTTTATCAATTATCAATGAATGGACACAGGGAGTAATCTGTCTTCAGCCTGGCATATCACCCTCTCAATAACGATCTGTTGAATCGTTAAAGCAGAATTTCAGCCACAGTTTCGGAATTGTGAGCGCATTATTTTGCTGTTGCGCAAAGTCGCCTTTTTTCTCTAAATGATTGATGCCACAGGAAATGGCAGATTTTCAGCCACTTAAGCATTCAGTTTTGTTGCGCAACAACTGCGTGGCTATTTGCGGCTTAACGACGGATTAAAAGAATGCTGGCTCAACGAGCCACCCTTTCATTTTTAGTATCGTGATGAAACGACAGACAAATAATCCGGACAGACATTCCAGAAATTAAAATCAGAGATGATTTATTTAATCGCATGGCCCATGCTGAATGCTCACTCTTGTCTGAGGCTGATTTCGTTATGACAACTGACAGAAGCGTTTTTTATATCTCCGATGGTACGGCCATTACGGCTGAGGTGCTGGGTCATGCGGTGCTGTCGCAGTTTCCGGTCAATATCACCAGCCTGACGCTGCCGTTTGTGGAAAATGTTCAGCGGGCGCTGGCGGTTAAAGCCCAGATTAACGCGCTCTATCAGCAGAGCGGTGTCCGGCCGCTGGTCTTTTTCTCCATCGTGACGCCGGAAGTGCGCGACATCATCGTACAGAGTGACGGCTTTTGTCAGGATATCGTCCAGGCGCTGGTCGCCCCGCTTCAGCAGGAGCTGGGGTTATCGCCCGCGCCGGTGGCACACCGTACCCATGGACTGGATGCCAGTAACCTGGGTAAATATGACGCACGTATCGCGGCCATCGATTACACCCTGGCGCATGATGACGGCATCTCGCTGCGCGGGCTGGAAGATGCGCAGGTGATTTTGTTAGGCGTCTCGCGCTGTGGCAAAACACCCACCAGCCTCTATCTGGCAATGCAGTTTGGTATTCGCGCCGCCAACTATCCATTCATTGCCGACGATATGGATAACCTTAAACTCCCGCCCGCGCTGCGCGCGCATCAGAATAAACTGTTCGGGCTGACCATCGACCCGGAACGGCTGGCTGCGATACGTCAGGAGCGGGCGGAAAATACCCGTTACGCCTCGATGCGTCAGTGCCGGCTGGAGGTGGGCGAAGTGGAAGCGCTGTTTCGCACTCATCAGATCCGCTATCTCAACAGCACCAACTACTCCGTGGAGGAGATTGCGACCAAAATTCTCGACATTATGGGCCTGACTCGCCGCATGTACTGATGGGTAACTGGCGCTGAACTGTAAAGCGGCGCTGCCGTCGCTTTTGATTTCATTATTAAATTCCGGGTTGAATTCGCAGACTAATGGTTTATTGTGACCACCATCACTTCCCGGTATTTCACCGCTGCGAAGAACCGTTTTCGAGAAACCCATGAACAAAACCGACGAACTGCGTACCGCACGCATTGGTAGTCTGATTACCCCCGCCAGCCTGGCGGCTGAGCATCCTGTCTCTCCGGCAATTGCCGACAATGTCACCGCTGCCCGTAAACGTATTGCCCGTATTCTGACGGGTGAAGATCCCCGCCTGCTGGTGGTGATTGGCCCCTGCTCGCTGCACGACCCGAAAGCGGCACTGGAATATGCTGAGCGTCTGAACGCGTTACGCCGCCGCTATGAAGATCGGCTGGAGATTGTGATGCGCGCCTACTTTGAAAAGCCGCGCACCGTAGTGGGCTGGAAAGGCTTAATCTCCGATCCGGATCTGGATGGGAGCTACGATGTGAACCGCGGCATAGGCATCGCCCGCCAGCTGCTGATTGATATCAACGCGCTGGGCCTGCCTACCGCCACGGAATTCCTGGATATGGTGATCGGCCAGTTTATTGCCGATCTGATTAGCTGGGGCGCGATTGGCGCACGCACCACCGAAAGCCAGATTCACCGCGAAATGGCATCGGCCCTCTCCTGCCCGGTCGGCTTTAAAAACGGCACCGATGGTAACGTACAGATTGCCGTGGATGCGATTCGCGCCGCGCGCGCCAGCCACATGTTCCTTTCGCCCGATAAGCTGGGCCAGATGACTATCTATCAGACCAGCGGCAACCCGCATGGTCATGTGATCCTGCGTGGCGGCAAACAGCCTAACTATCATGCCAGTGATGTTGCCGCCGCGGCCGAAAGTCTGTCGGCATTTAATCTGCCACAGCAACTGGTGATCGACTTCAGTCACGGTAACTGCCTGAAGCAGCATCGTCGTCAGATGGATGTCGCGGCAGAGGTGGCAGAACAGATTAAAGCGGGATCGCAGGCCGTTGCTGGTGTGATGATTGAAAGCTTCCTGGAAGAGGGCAATCAGAAAGTCGTCAGCGGCGAACCGCTGGTCTACGGCAAGTCGATTACCGATCCCTGCCTCGGCTGGCAGGAGAGCGAAAAGGTGCTCGCCCTGCTGGCCGAGGCGGTTTCTCACCGCCTCTGAGTCTGCATCAGCTGGAGCAGCTCACTTCCAGGGTTTTTCCCCAGTCTGGCGGCCGCTGACGATATTCAGCGGCTGTCTGATCGCTAAAGGGTTGCTCTAACGCCTGATGCAGACGTGCCAGCGCCCCCTGCTCTCCCCGCTCCGCCTCTTCAATCGCCTGCTGCGCCAGATAGTTGCGCAGAATCACCGCCGGATTGGCCGCCTTCATCACGGCCTGGCGTTCTGCATCGCTGACCTGCTCGTCCATCAGACGGCTGCGGTAGCGCTGATACCAGCTATCAAACGCCTCACGATCGATAAACTCATCCCGCAGCGGTGAACGGCTGTCAGCCTGTTGCGTCTCACTGAGCAGGCGGAACGTCAGGGTGTAATCGCTATGCTCCAGCGTCATCAGTGCCAGCAGATCGGTCAGAATCTCATTATCGCTGCTCTGCTGTGTCAGCAGACCGAGTTTCGCCCGCATCCGTTCGCCCCAGACCCGCATCAGTTCAGGTTCGTAGGCGCTCAGTGCCGTCCGCAACTGCTCGGTGGTCAGCAGACCCGACAGTGCATGTGCCAGCCGGTTAAGATTCCACATGCCGATCATTGGCTGATTTTCAAAGCTGTAGCGCCCCTGATAGTCGCTGTGATTACAGATGAAGTCAGGCTGATAATCATCCAGAAAACCAAAGGGGCCATAGTCGATGGTCAGACCCAGAATCGACATGTTGTCCGTGTTCATCACTCCATGAGCAAAGCCCACGCTCTGCCACAGCGCAATCAGACGCGCAGTGCGTAACACAATGTCGGTAAACCACTGTTGATAGCGGTCTGCTTCAGCGTCCAGATGCGGCCAGTGATGGCGAATGGCGTAGTCGGCCAGTTGCTGCACTTTCTCCTGCTGCTGGCTGTAAAAGAAATGCTCGAAATGACCGAAACGCAGATGACTCGGTGAAATGCGCATCAGCATCGCGCCACGCTCTGTTGTTTCGCGGTAGACCGGTTCATCACCTATCGACAGGGTCAGCGCACGCGTGGTGGGAATGCCCAGATGATGCAGCGCTTCCGAGGCGAGAAACTCACGCACGCTGGAGCGGATCACGGCACGTCCATCACCCATGCGGGAATAAGGCGTCAGGCCTGCGCCCTTGAGATGCCAGTCCAGCTTGCTGCCATCCTCCAGACGCTGCTCACCCAGCAGAATGCCGCGCCCGTCGCCAAGCTGGCCCGCCCAGACGCCAAACTGATGGCCGCTGTAGACCTGCGCCAGCGGCTGCATGCCGGGCAGCAGTGCGGCACCGTGCCAGACGGCATGCCCCTTATCGGCAAAGAGCGCGCTATCCAGCCCCATTGAGGCTGCAAGCGGTGCGTTATGATACAGCAGGCGTCCGCCTGCCAGTGGCGTGGGGTTCAGCGCGGTGTAACACCCGGTAAGTTCACGGAACCAGGTGTTGTCAAAAGAGGCCTTGCCTGAGGACATTGTTTCTCCCATGCGATGCTCAGCGTTACTTAAGGTTAGTCCTCTAGTGTAACGCTGATAGCGGGGATTAACAGGAAGTATCAGCCGGGATGCTGCGCGGATGGCACACGATCGTCGGCGCAGATCAGCGAACGCAGCGCGTCAGATTTTACCACCGGGAAGAGCGCACCCTGAAACTCAGCACCGCTCAGCTGGCTGACTTTATCCAGCAGCACGTCGTCATCAATGCCACAAATAATGAGCCGGTCACAATGGGCGCGGAAATTATCGATAATGCTCTGAATAAATGGCACGAATGAAGCGCGCTTTGCCAGCGAATGAATAAACTCTTTGTCCAGGCAGATACAGCTGAATAAATTATCGTAGACTGCATTAGAGGGGGTCTTACCCGCGCCGAAATGAGAAATCGCTAAATTAAACTCAGCATGCAGGCTTGCCAGCAGGGGATTATTTTTTCCCAGTTTTAGTTGCGGAAACGTTTCAGTGATATTCAACAGAATGAATGGCAACTGCTTTATTTTGCGCATCACTAATTCGCTGGCCAGCAGCGTCCGGGCCATGCCTTCATCAATACGTATAAATGCTGACACGGAATGCGCTTCAAAAAAGCCGCGATTCTGCTCCAGCAATCCAATCTGACTTTGCAGCAGGCGCAGCTGCTGCGACTCATCGAGCTGCGGCAGCAACAGATCCTGCGGCAGGGTGATGGGGGCACTTTCATGCACAAACTGCGTGACCAGCTCGACAGCGGTCAGTCGCCCATTAACATCACAGACAGGATAAAACCAGATTTCCGACTGATAGTCGGCCGAAAGATGAATTTTCATTTTAATGCCAGAATATGCGGCGATGGGGATATCGTATAGTAATGGTCAGGCGCAGGCAATAGTGCCAAATCATTGAAGAGACGAACTTCTTTACTCTTCCATTGCCGTTTGGCAGCAGGCGATCACCCTTAAGCCAAATAGTAGCGATAAAACAGCGGTTATTAGTGGAATTAAATAAGCGTTTATTATGTTTATTAAAACCCACGCTCAATAACTGTCATTTAAAATAAACCTTTTACTCTCTGTTTTAACTCTATTTAAAATTGGACTTAAGTCTGATTCCCCGGACCTGCGTTTAAATACGACGCGCCTGCCAGAACACTTTTCGCCAGTAGACATTGTCGAGCGAGGAGCGGATCACGCCCTGGCTGGTTGAGGCATGAATAAAGGCGTTATCGGTGTCATAAATGCCCACATGCAGGCCATTCTCCCCGCGACCGGTTTTGAAGAAGACCAGATCGCCTGGCAGCAGCTCGTCTTTGCTGATTCGGGTGCCGATATCGCTTTGAGCTGAGGTGGTGCGCGGCAGTTGCAGCGCAAATTTATCGCGGAAAGTCAGATAGACAAAGCCGGAGCAGTCAACCCCGTTACGACTCATGCCGCCATAGCGATAAGGCGTCCCACGCCAGTTACCGAGCTGATCGTTCAGTTCCGCAATCACGGTGATCGAATCGGAAAGACGGCCATTAATCGGCGGAGCGTGATGACTGCATCCCGTCAGCAGCAGAACTAAAATCAGCAAACCCAGGCGCATCGCCAAATGTCCTTATCAGAAGTTGCAACCGGCTTAATGTAGCGGTAAAGCCCGCCGGGTAGCAAGTGTCAGGGCAATACGGTCAGCAGCGTGCGTCCTTCGAGTTCAAGCTGCCGGAAAGCAATCTGGTAGATCGGTGTCAGGCGCTGCGGCGTCAGAACCTCAGCCGGTTCACCCTGCGCAATCAACGCTCCCTGATCCATCAGCCAGACCCGATCCGCCTGTTGCAGGCTGTGGTTGAGGTCGTGACTGCTGGCGATAACGCTGATGCCCGCCGCGCACAGGTCGGCAATCAGATCGTCCACCGCTTTTTGCTGGGCGATATCCAGCGCGGTCATGGGTTCATCAAGGATCAGCAGCCGCCCGTGTGGATTGATGTGGGGATCAATCTGCATACAGACCGCCGCCAGCCTGACGCGCTGCCATTCACCACCGGAGAGCCGGGTCAGTGAACGCGATAACTTATCCTGCAGCTGAAGCCGTTTCAGCAGCGTGCTGAGACGATCGTCTGTCTGCCCCCCCGCCTGTTTCAGATGCAGACGCAAATAGTGCCAGACCGGCATCTGGCTCAGCGGTGCCTGCTGCTGAGGCAGCCAGCCGCGAACCCGGGCCATCGCTGCGCCGTTCCAGTCACTCAGCGGCTGTTCGTCCAGCAGCACCGTGCCGGAGGCGGGTTGCAGTCCCGCAATCACACTGAGTAAGGTGCTTTTGCCTGCACCGTTCGGGCCTGCCACGTGCAGCAGCTGACCGGCGGCAAGCTCACCGGTCAGTGGCAGCAGCCGTCCGGGGACGGCGGCCTGTTGCAGGCGCAACAGCATCTATTTTGCCAGCGCCTGCTTAATGGTTTCCAGAATGATCGGATCTTCCGGCGTCATGTCAGGTGCAAAACGCTGGATCACGCTGCCGTCACGGCCAATAAGGAATTTTTCGAAGTTCCACAGGATGTCGCCCTGCTCTTTCGGCGCGCGTCCTTTGCTCTCCATACGCTCGTAAAAGCCGCTGCCTTCCGGACGCACCGCGTCAGGTCGGGCCGCGATCAGCTGAGCATAGAGCGGATGACGGCCTGCGCCATTCACCTCGGTTTTAGCAAACATCGGGAACGTGACGCCATACGTGGTGCTGCAGAAGGTTTTAATCTCCTCACTGCTGCCCGGCTCCTGCTCCAGAAACTGGTTGCAGGGAAAACCGAGTACGCTGAAGCCCTGATCCTGCCAGGCTTTCTGCAGGTTCTCCAGCTCTTCATATTGCGGCGTCAGACCACATTTCGAGGCAACATTGACCACCAGCAGTACCTTGCCCTGCCATTGTGACAGCGTGGTTTTTTCCCCATCGAGCGTAACCAGTTCAGTTTGATAAATGTTCATGCTGTTTCCTGTTGTGGATGCTGTTGTGGATGCAGAGTCGCCAGCCGAAGCTAGCGTGAAGATTTCACCAGTAAAATAATAAACAGCGGCGCGCCCAGTGTCGCCGTCACGACGCCTATCGGTAATTCCGCCGACGTCAGCGCCAGGCGTGCCACAATATCGGCTGCCAGTAATACACCGGCGCCAGCCAGCGCCGATGCCGGCAGCAGATAACGGTGATCGCTGATGCCGCTCATACGCAGCAGATGCGGGATCACCAGTCCGACAAAGCCAATAGCACCGGCCATCGCGACGCTGATGCCGACCAGCCAGCCCATGGCGAGCACCAGCAGGTTACGCCAGTAGAAGAGAGACAGTCCGAGCTGGCGGGCAGATGTCTCGCCCAGCGCCAGCAGATTAAGAATCTGCCCGGTCGCCCCCAGGGCCAGCATCACCGGCAGCAGCGCCAGCATCATCCAGCCATAGCGCCAGTCAATCCCGCTGAATCCCCCCATCATCCAGTACATCAACTGACGCAGATCGAGGCTGGTGCTGAAGTAGACCGCCCAGGTCATGATGGCACTACAGATAATCCCCAGCGCTACGCCGGTAAGCAACAGCCGGGTGACCGAGAGCTGACGATGGGCAAAATGTAGCAGGATGAGCGTAATAATCAGCGCACCGGCCATCGCCGCCAGCCCAAGGCTCCACAGCGAACCGCTGCCCAGCAGCACGCCGAGCACCAGGCCAATACCGGCACCGTTTGAGACGCCGAGCAGGCCGGGCTCCGCCAGCGGATTTGTAAACAGCGCCTGCATCACGACACCGCATACCGCCAGCGACGCACCGACCAGCACCACCGCCAGACTGCGGGGCAGCCGCAACTGCCAGACAAAGAGCCTGCCGCTTTCCGTGAACCAGTCTGAGGGCGCGATCCAGCTGTCACCGGCACACAGGCTGAGACAGAGCAGAGCAGAGAGCATAAGTGCTAACACAATAAGCCATTTCTGGCCGCGCTGGTCGGCCTGGCGCGCGAGCTGGTCGAGCAGAGACATAAGCGGGATTAGCTGAGAAAACAGAGATTTGATTGTAGAGAGATTGCAGAAAAAAGAAAGGCAGATGAGGCGGTTTGCTCTTTGCCGCCAGGGAGATTAACGGGCGCGGGAGGCGGGATTGCTGCGTACTGAAACCATGAAAAAAGGCCGCTTGCGCGGCCTTTTTGAAACGCTGAAATTCAGTCAGTCTCTTTGGGTGTAGCGTTCTCTACGCGGCTTTTCAGCTTCTGTCCTGGGCGGAACGTTACTACGCGACGCGCAGTAATCGGAATATCTTCACCCGTTTTCGGGTTTCTGCCAGGACGCTGGTTTTTGTCACGCAGGTCAAAATTACCAAACCCAGACAGTTTTACCTGTTCTCCATTCTCCAAAGCGCGACGTACCTCTTCGAAAAACAGCTCTACTAACTCTTTGGCATCGCGTTTGCTCAGCCCGAGTTTCTCAAACAGGTACTCTGACATCTCAGCTTTTGTAAGCGCCATAGGTTCAATCCCTCAAGGTTGCCTGGAATCGCTCTTTTAATGCCGCAACGCATTTGCCAACGGTCGCGGCAATCTCCTCTTCTTCGAGTGTCCGGCTGGTATCCTGCAAAATCAGGCTGATTGCGAGGCTCTTGTAGCCCTCAGAAACGCCCTTACCGCGGTACACGTCAAACAAGTTTACGCCAACTACCTGATTTACGCCAACTTTCTTACACTCCGCGATGATATCTGCTGCGGGGACGTTTTCAGCCACCACAACGGCAATATCACGACGGTTCGCCGGGAAGCGAGAAATCTCGCGCGCGTCAGGCAGGACGCGGTCTGCGACCTTATTCCAAAGCAGTTCAAAGACTAAGGTGCGGCCATTGAGATCAAGCTTACGTTCCAGCTCAGGATGAACCACGCCGATAAATCCGATATGTTCATCATGCAAATAAATCGCCGCGCTCTGTCCTGGATGCAACGCCGGATTCGCTTCAGCACGGAAGCTGATGTCATCCAGTTTGCCGGTTAAATCGAGCAGCGATTCTAAATCACCTTTCAAATCATAGAAGTCAACTGTCTGACGCGCCAGATCCCAGTGCTCTTCAACGCGGTTACCGCTGATGACGCCAGCCAGCATAAGATCCTGACGGATGCCCAAATCTGCCTGGGTATCCGGCACAAAGCGTAAGCCGCTCTCAAACAGGCGCACGCGGCTCTGCTGACGGTTCTGGTTGTAGACTACCGCGCTGAGCAGGCCGGTCCAGAGTGAGAGACGCATGGTCGACATATCGCTGGAGATTGGGCTCGGCAGCAACAGCGCCTCCTCACCCGGGTGCAGCAACTGCTGAATTTTCGGATCGACGAAACTATAGGTAATCGCTTCCTGATAGCCCTTGTCCACCAGCAGGTTTTTCGCGCGCTTCAGCGACAGATTCGCTTCGCGATGCTGAGTCATCACCAGACCCGCCTGTACCGGCACATCCGGAATGTTGTTGTAGCCGTAAATACGGGCCACTTCTTCAACCAGATCTTCTTCAATCGCCATATCGAAGCGCCAGCTCGGGGCGACGGCCTGCCACTGCCCTTCACCCACGGTCACTTCACAGCCGAGGCGCGTCAGAATGTCAGTCACCTGCTCATCCGCGATCACGTGGCCAATCAGACGGTCCAGCTTTTCACGACGCAGCGTGATCGTCGCTGGCACAGGCAGGGCTGCCTGATGAGTCTGATCGATGATCGGGCCCGCTTCACCGCCGCAGATTGACAGCAGCAGCTGGGTAGCACGCTCCAGTGCGGTGTGTTGCAGCGCCGGGTCAACACCACGCTCGTAGCGATGTGACGCGTCGGTATGCAGACCATGACGACGGGCGCGGCCGGTAATAGAGAGCGGATCAAAGTAAGCGCACTCGAACAGGATATTCTGCGTTTCGCCGTTCACGCCCGAATGTTCGCCACCAAAGATACCGGCCATCGCCAGCGCTTTCTGATGATCGGCGATCACTAAGGTATCACTCTGCAGGCTGGCTTCAGTGCCATCCAGCAGCGTCAGCTTTTCGCCTTCTTTCGCCATACGCACCACGATACCGCCGTCGATGCGGTCGAGATCGAAGGCGTGCATCGGCTGACCCAGCTCCAGCAGAACGTAGTTAGTGATATCCACCACCGGATCGATAGAACGAATACCACAACGACGCAGCTTCTCTTTCATCCACAATGGCGTTGACGCCTTTACGTTAATCCCTTTTACTACACGGCCCAGATAGCGTGGACAGGCTTCTGTCGCGTCAACCTGAATCGGGAAAGTGTCGTTCAGCGTCGCAGCGACCGGCTGCATCTCCGGCACGTTCAGTGGCAAACCGTTGAGGACGGCGACATCACGGGCGATACCGATCAGACCCAGACAGTCAGCGCGGTTAGGCGTGACGCTGATTTCGATGGTGTTGTCATCAAGCTGCAGGTAGGCGCGGATGTCGGTGCCAATCGGCGCATCGGCTGGCAGTTCGATGATGCCGTTGTGGTCGTCGGAAATCCCCAGCTCGGAGAAAGAGCAGAGCATGCCTTCAGACGGCTCGCCACGCAGTTTGGCCGCTTTGATTTTGAAATCACCTGGCAGCACGGCTCCGACGGTGGCGACCGCGACTTTCAGTCCCTGACGGCAGTTCGGCGCGCCACAGACGATATCCAGCAGGCGATCGCCGCCCACATTGATTTTGGTCACACGCAGCTTGTCTGCATTCGGGTGCTGGCCGCACTCCACCACTTCCCCGACCACGACGCCGTGGAACGCACCGGCAACCGGATCAACGCCGTCAACTTCCAGACCGGCCATAGTGATTTGTTCAGACAGCGCAGCGCTGTCCAGGGCTGGATTTACCCATTCGCGTAACCAGAGTTCACTGAATTTCATTGGATATCCTGCCCTTACTTAAATTGTTTGAGGAAACGTAAATCATTTTCAAAGAAGGCACGCAGATCGGTCACGCCGTAGCGCAACATGGTCAGACGCTCCATGCCCATACCAAAGGCGAAACCGGAGTAGACTTCCGGATCGATGCCGACATTACGCAGCACGTTAGGGTGAACCATGCCGCAACCCAGCACTTCCAGCCACTTGCCGTTTTTACCCATGACGTCTACTTCTGCTGATGGCTCAGTAAACGGGAAATAGGAAGGACGGAAACGAATCTGCAGATCTTCTTCGAAGAAGTTGTTCAGGAAATCGTGCAGCGTGCCTTTCAGGTTGGTAAAGCTGATATTTTTATCCACAATCAGCCCTTCCATCTGATGGAACATCGGGGTATGGGTCTGATCGTAATCGTTACGGTAGACGCGGCCCGGCGCAATAATGCGAATCGGCGGCTGCTGAGCCTTCATGGTACGGATCTGCACGCCGGACGTCTGGGTACGCAGCAGGCGCGTGGCGTCAAACCAGAAGGTGTCGTGATCGGCACGGGCCGGGTGATGGGCAGGAATATTCAGCGCATCGAAGTTATGATAATCATCTTCAATTTCTGGACCGGTTACGACGCCAAAGCCTAACTCACCAAAGAAGGTCTCAATGCGATCCATGGTGCGGGTCACCGGATGCAGGCCGCCATTCTCAATGCGACGACCAGGCAGAGAGACATCAATGGTCTCTTCAGCCAGACGGGCATTCAGCACCGCAGCTTCCAGGGCATCTTTGCGCGCATTCAGACGCTCAGTCACCTGCTGCTTCGCTTCATTGATTACCGCACCCGCTGCCGGGCGCTCTTCGGCTGGCAGCTCGCGTAACGTAGTCATCTGCAGTGTCAGATGTCCTTTCTTACCCAGGTATTCGACGCGCACCGCGTCAAGGGCGGCGATATCCGTCGCCCCGTCGATGGCCGCCGTGGCGCTGGCCACCAGTTCTGCGAGTTGGGACATAGTTTCCTCTTTTTCCAGTCAGGCTGGTCAGTTCTCGTTGGGACCTGCCGGTCCAATATGCTAGCGCCAGAAACAAAAAAGCCTCCACGAGGGAGGCTTTTAGCGCGATTTTTCGTTTCTTTTCTTATGCGCAAAAGCCCCTGGATGTCAGGCGCTAAAGTAAAAAAAGAAACGGAAAATAGCAGCGTTCATGCTTGCGGTTACCTTGTCATGCGATACAGGGGGTCTATTGAAATGCTCAGCGACGAAAATGTCAATCTTTTGCATAAGTTACAGGCAATAAAAAAGGGAGCAAGCTCCCTTTTCCATCTGACTTACGCCAGGGCTGATTTCGCTTTTTCGACCAGTGCAGAGAATGCCACTTTATCGAATACCGCGATGTCGGCCAGGATCTTACGGTCAATCTCAATGGCTGCTTTTTTCAGACCATTGATGAAACGGCTGTAAGACATGCCGTTCTGACGAGCCGCTGCGTTGATACGCGCGATCCACAGCTGACGGAACTGACGCTTACGTTGACGACGGTCACGGTAAGCATACTGACCAGCTTTGATAACAGCCTGGAAGGCAACGCGGTAAACACGTGAACGTGCACCGTAATAGCCTTTAGCTTGTTTTAAGATTTTTTTGTGACGTGCGCGAGCAACTACACCACGTTTTACACGAGCCATTTAGCTCTCCTGTTTAATATTCTGATTTAATGAAAAAATTACTTATGCGTACGGCAGGCAGGCAATTACCAGACCCAGATCGCCTTTTGACACCATGCCTTTAGGGCGCAGGTGACGTTTACGCTTAGTAGATTTTTTGGTCAGAATATGACGCAGGTTTGCGTGTTTACGCTTGAAGCCGCCAGAAGCGGTCTTGCGGAAACGCTTAGCCGCACCACGTACAGTTTTAATCTTTGGCATTTTAAAAATATCCACTTCGCATTGTTAATAACATGACCCAGACAGGCGAACAGTTAACCGCACAGCGCGAACGCTGCGCGGTTAGTGTTACTTGAAAGCCTACTGTTTCTTCTTAGGAGCGAGCACCATGATCATCTGGCGGCCTTCGATCTTCGAAGGGAAGGATTCGACAATGGCCAAATCCAGATCTTCACACAGGTCTTTACGGACGCGGTTAAGCACTTCCATACCGATCTGCTGGTGCGCCATCTCACGACCGCGGAAACGCAGCGTGATTTTGGCTTTATCGCCTTCTTCCAGAAAGCGAATCAGGTTGCGTAGTTTGACCTGATAGTCGCCATCATCGGTTCCAGGACGGAATTTGATTTCCTTAACCTGAATAACTTTTTGCTTCTTCTTCTGTTCCTTAGAAGATTTGCTTTTTTCATAGAGGAACTTGCCGTAATCCATGATGCGGCAGACCGGCGGTTCGGCATTCGGGCTGATTTCGACTAAGTCGCCGCCCGCTTCCTCGGCTTTTTCCAAAGCTTCGCGTAATGTGACAATGCCAATCGGCTCGCCATCCATGCCTGTTAAGCGCACTTCAGTTGCGCGGATTTCACTGTTGATTTTGTTCGGACGCGTCGGTAGTACTCGTTTTCCGCCTTTAATACTTTATTCCTCCAATTGTTGAAGATTTCGGCTGCGAATCTCTTGTTGAAGTTTCTCAACAAACACATCGACATCCATCGACCCAAGGTCTTTACCACGGCGGGTGCGAACGGCAACTTTGCCAGATTCCACCTCTTTATCACCGCAGACCAACATATAAGGGACGCGACGTAATGTGTGCTCGCGGATTTTAAAGCCTATCTTCTCATTTCTCAAGTCTGCCTTCACACGAATGCCAGCATTCTGCAGCTTACGCGTCAAAGACTCAACATATTCTGCTTGTCCGTCGGTAATATTCATTACCACGACTTGCAGCGGTGCCAGCCAGGTTGGGAAGAAACCGGCGAATTCTTCGGTCAGAATACCGATGAAACGCTCCATTGACCCCAGAATCGCACGGTGAATCATCACTGGCGTCTGACGATCATTGTTTTCACCCACGTAGGTTGCTTCAAGGCGTTTTGGCAGGGAGAAGTCTAGCTGAACTGTTCCGCACTGCCAGGCGCGATCAAGACAATCGTACAAAGTAAACTCAATTTTAGGACCGTAGAACGCGCCTTCGCCTGGCTGGAACTCAAACTCAATATTGTTTTCGTTCAGCGCCGCAGCCAGATCTTCCTCGGCACGATCCCACATCTCATCCGTACCGATGCGCTTCTCAGGACGGGTGGATAACTTCACCACAATCTTTTCAAAACCGAAGGTGCTGTACATGTCATAAACCATGCGGATACAGCTGTTCACTTCGTCACGCACCTGCTCTTCAGTACAGAAGACGTGTGCATCATCCTGGGTAAAGCCACGAACACGCATCAGGCCGTGCAGTGCGCCTGAGGGTTCATTACGGTGACAGCTGCCGAACTCTGCCATACGCAGCGGCAGGTCACGGTAGGATTTCAGACCCTGATTAAAGATCTGAACATGCCCAGGACAGTTCATCGGTTTGATGCAATATTCACGGTTCTCAGATGAGGTGGTGAACATTGCTTCTTTATAGTTTTCCCAGTGCCCGGTTTTTTCCCACAGGACGCGATCCATCATAAATGGACCTTTAACTTCCTGATACTGGTACTCTTTTAACTTGCTGCGGACAAACACTTCCAGCTCGCGGAAGATGGTCCAGCCGTCATTATGCCAGAAGACCATGCCTGGTGCTTCTTCCTGCATGTGGTAGAGATCCAGCTGCTTACCAATCTTACGATGGTCACGCTTCGCCGCCTCTTCCAGACGCTGCAGATAGGCTGCCAGCTGCTTTTTGTCTGCCCATGCGGTGCCATAAATACGCTGCAGCATTTTGTTGTTGCTGTCGCCGCGCCAGTAGGCACCGGAGATCTTCTGCAGTTTAAAATGATGGCAGAACCGCATGTTCGGCACGTGCGGACCGCGGCACATGTCGACATATTCTTCGTGATGATACAGGCCAGGCTTATCGTCATGGCTGATGTTTTCATCAAGAATGGTGGTCTTGTAAATTTCGCCGCGCGCCGCAAAGACGTCGCGAGCTTCCTGCCAGCTGACCTTCTTTTTCACCACATCGTAGTTGGTTTCAGCCAACTGATGCATGCGTTTTTCCAGCAGGTCGATATCTTCCTGGGTCAGGGTACGATCGATGTCGACATCATAATAGAAGCCGTTATCAATGACCGGGCCAATCGCCATTTTGGTATCCGGCCACAGCTGTTTAATCGCATGCCCTAACAGGTGCGCACAGGAGTGACGGATGATTTCCAGACCCGCTTCATCTTTAGCGGTAATGATCGCTACGGCGGCATCTTCAGTGATGGGATCAACAGCATCAACCAGTTCACCGTTAACACGGCCAGCGATACAGGCTTTCGCCAGACCAGGACCGATGTCCAGCGCAATATCCATCACACTGACAGGGCGGTCAAACACGCGCTGGCTGCCATCAGGAAGCGTAATTACAGGCATTTCATATCCTTATTTGCAGTGGTAAGCCACACGAAAGCCTACATGCAACGTAATGTAAAATTAGTGACCTGGCGTGATATCAGACCCACATTGTCGGAATGTCGCCAGGATTTCAGTGCGGGGCTGATGATAGCAGTTTTCCCCGGCGAGAAAAACCCATGCCTTTTTCGCTAAGCCCTGGAGAAATCAAAAAAAAGCGGCCTGACACACTGTCAGGCCGCTGTGAATGCTGCTGCAAAAATGCGCTTACATTGCGTAAGAGAGCATGATTGAGGTTTTGGTATCGGTACGATCAGGTGCCGATTCCGGCGGATTGTTGTTCCAGCTGACGTTGTAAGCCAGCTTCAGCGCGAAGTGGCTGTTGATCGCCACCTGCAGACCGGTTTCGGAGTTCACCGTGGTGTCTTCTCCAAAGCTGCTCAGCACTGACACGCCCTGAATAAATTTAGTGGTGTCGGTCAGCTGCCACTGATAGCTGACTGCGCCATAGCCCAGCGCTTTGGTCTGATGACCACCCGCGTGATAATCGTCATAACGTACACCCGGACCCAATTCCGCACGCAGCGAGTGCACCGGTCCATTCAGAATCTGACGACCGTAACCGGCTGTCAGCACGTCGCGTGAATCGTAACCATTGAAACGATCGCTTAACCAGCTCGCCTGTCCAAACAGGTAGTCATACGAGTTGAGGTTGTAACGTGAACGACCACCGATGTTGTAAGTTTCAGAAGAGCGCTCATCATTTGACGAGGTGTTGGCTGCGTTACCCCACAAGCTGTAAGCCATAGATGACTGATACCAGGTCATATTGGTCTGAGCCGTCATTGATGAACTGGTGGTGTTACCGGTTTGCGCCAGATATCCCGCAGCAGCAGAACCTTCAAACGGCTTTTTAGCTGTTGAAGGGTCATCCATTGACGTAAATACGGCGTTATCGGCCATTGCCTGGTGACAAAAAGCTCCGGCGGAGAGCAAAAGAACAGCAGACAGCTTGTTATAGGCTTTCATTAAATGTGATCCGTGCGACTGTTTAAAAAACGGAGAGTCTGAAGCGTTTTGCCGGGCATTCAATGCAATTTACGGTAAGTTTTGTAAAAAATTATTAACTTACACAAAATGCCTGGAATCGCCCTGACAACCCCTGTTAATTGGGACTCATCTTATTAACGTCGCGCATTATAGTGCTGCCCAAACGAAAAGCCAGACGCAACGGCAGAAGATTTTTACGTTATGCTGCTGGCTCCTGACACGAATTTACGCTATGCATCACGTCACACACGCAGCATCTCCTTCATAATTCGCCTGATTTTTCACCATGGTCTACGCTCAGTTCAGTTTTCCTTCCCCGGAGGTGCCTCATGAGTAACACCTTAACCCGCTATATCGTGACCTTTCACTATCAGGAGTCGGGCTTAAGTGACATCCTGGAGCTGACCAGCGCAATGACCGCCGCAGGTTTCACGACCACGATGACAGATGACGACGGCCATCCGCATGAACTCGGTACGAACAGCTATGGCATCGTCAGCACGCTGGAGGCTGAGGAGCTGCGGCAGCAGGTCACTGCGGCCGGTGAAAGCGCGCTGGGTCAGGAACCCGAGGTGACCGTCACGACCTTCGAAGAGTATCTGCGCGATGCTGCCGATCATCGCCCTGCCACCTCAGGGCCAGAATAAAGGGTGCAATTGCGCGGTTTTTGGTGAATATTTACGCAATACAATCGAACTTACGCAGCGAATAACGAGGATAGCCCAATGTGGTCAGCCATTAGTCGTCTGTTAAGCGAGCAGTTAGGCAACGCCGAAATCACTCACCGTCACGCCCTCGCGGGGGGTGATATCCATCCCACCTGGCAGATCCGCTACGGTGATCACGACGTCTTCGTCAAAAGTAACAGCCGCGATATGCTGTCGCTCTTTACCTGGGAAGCAGACCAGTTGGATTTGCTGGCGCGCACCGGCACGGTTCGGGTGCCTAAAGTCTATGGTGTGGGTCATCATCGCGAGGAGAGCTTTCTGCTGCTGGAATATATCAGGCCACAGCCGCTTGATGAGCAGAGTGCATATCAGCTCGGTCAGCAACTGGCGCATCTGCATCAGTGGAGCGAGCAGACGCAGTTCGGCCTCGATTTCGACAATAACATCACCACGACGCCCCAACCCAACAGCTGGCTGCGCCGCTGGTCGGTTTTTTTTGCTGAACAGCGCATTGGCTGGCAGCTGCAACTGGCGGCAGAAAAGGGAATTCAGTACGGGGATACAGAGCTGATCGTTGCCTGCGTGCAGCGGGTGCTCGCATCACATCATCCGCAGCCGTCGCTGCTGCATGGCGATCTCTGGCCGGCTAACTGCGCCAGCAGTGAGAGTGGCCCCTGGCTGTTCGACCCTGCCTGCTACTGGGGCGACCGTGAGTGCGATTTAGCCATGCTGAGCTGGTACCCTGACCTGCCTCGCCAGATTTACGACGGTTATCAGGCGGTGTGGCCGCTACCGGATGGTTTTTCGCAGCGTCTGCCGGTCTACCAGCTCTACTATCTGCTCAACCGGGCTAACGTCTTTGGCGGGCACTGGCCAGGCGATGCACAGTTCGCCATTGGCCAGTTGCTGGATGAGGATGCGCTGGGCGCCAGTCAGGCCAGACCGGCCTGACAAAGCTCGCGGTCAGATAAAGCCCAGCAGCGACAGCGCAAAATAACCGGCTATCGCAATCACCACCGGCAGGACATAGAGCGGGAAGATCTGCAGGAAGATGGTGTGGCGAGGTACGCGCACCTTCTCTTCCAGTTGCTGACGGCTACGCCCTTCACTGCCTTTTGCCTGCTCCAGAATCATCTGATCCTCAATGCCTTCTTTGACGTGACGCGCCTGACGTCCCATCCGCGCGCCTGACGACTCCAGCGCCAGCCCGACAAAAATCAGAATGTAGATTAGCCAGAAACCCAGGTTCATCTGACCGTTAAATTCCGGTACCGGCGAGTTATGCCAGAAGACATTCAGGAATGGCGTGTTAAAGCGCAGCATGTCGACGATGACGTGGACGAAATCGAGCATGACGGCATCAATGCCTGGCTGCTTTTCGCTATGCTTAAACATAAAGCTCAATACAGAAATAATGGTCGACAGCAGCGCCACTAAAAAGAGCACCCAGCCTGCCACTCGCTTGAGGATGGCGATACGGCCAGCCTGTTGATAGGTCATAATATCTCCTGAACCCGGAATCCAATTTGCCGTCAGTTTACCTGCCAACGGTGAAATTTCCCAAATAAAGCGTGGCCTGTCGGGCAGAGCGTGCGCCAGCAAAGAATGATGTTAAGGTAAAGCTGACTTTAAAAGGAGACCCCCTGATGCCTTATCACCGCCCTGTCCTTGCTGCCCTGTTTGATATGGATGGCTTACTGATCGATTCTGAACCTCTGTGGGATCAGGCTGAGCTGGATATCTTTTCAACGCTGGATGTTGACCTGTCACGTCGCAGTGAAATGCCCGATACCCTGGGTCTGCGCATCGATCAGACTGTACGGATGTGGTACGAAACGCTGCCGTGGCATGGCCCCTCTCAGCAGGAGGTCACTGAGCGGATTATTACGCGCGCCATGACGCTGGTGGATCAGACGCGGCCACTGCTGCCGGGCGTGGAAACGGCGCTGCAACTGTGCCGGGAACAGGGGCTGAAAATCGGCCTTGCCTCCGCATCACCGCTAAAGATGCTGGAACAAGTGCTGGAGATCTTCAATCTGCGCCCTTATTTCGATGTGCTGGCTTCAGCAGAAGCGCTGCCCTACAGCAAGCCCCATCCGCAGGTCTATCTCAACGCCGCCGCCAGCCTGGCAATCGATCCGCTCAACTGCGTCACGCTCGAAGATTCGTTTAACGGCATGATCGCCACCAAAGCAGCGCGTATGCGATCGATTGTGGTGCCCGCCGCCGAACACCGTGACGATCCCCGCTGGACGCTGGCGGATGTCCGGCTGGACAATCTGACCCAGCTTAGCCAGCAGCATCTGCAGGGATAATATCCAGCCCGCTTATGGCGGGCTTTTTATTGCCTGTTGCACCTGTCACTTGATCTGACCCGCAAAAAATAAAACAACGTTTCATTTTTATTGAATTCCCATCCCGCTCTGCCTAAGATGCCAAAAGCGTCCCCGTTTGGGGCATGAATAACCTGACCTGCAGAGAGGCCTGAGATGGACGTTCGTCAAAGCATTCACAGCGATCACGCTAAGAAACTCGACACTGAAGCACTGCGCCGCGAGTTCCTGATTGAGAAGATATTTACTGCCGATGATTACACCCTGACCTACAGCCATATCGACCGCATCATTATTGGCGGCGTCATGCCGGTGAATAATCCGGTCACTATCGGTGATGAGATGGGAAAACAGCTGGGCGTCGCTTATTTTCTTGAACGCCGCGAGCTGGGCATGATCAATATTGGCGGCCCGGGTCTGGTAGAAGTTGACGGTAAAGCGTGGGAAATCGGTCACGAAGAGGCACTTTACATCGGCAAAGGTGCGCGCAACCTGCAGTTCCGCAGCCTGAACCCTGCGCAGCCGGCCAAATTCTATTACAACAGTGCGCCAGCACACAGCACCTTCCCGGACAAGAAAATCACGCTGCAGGAAGCCGCCACCGCGACGCTGGGTGATGCCGCGACATCCAATCGCCGCACCATTAACAAATTTATCGTGCCGGATGTGTTGCCCACCTGTCAGCTCACCATGGGCTTAACCAAACTGGATGAAGGCAGCCTGTGGAACACCATGCCCTGCCACACCCACGAACGCCGCATGGAAGTCTATTTCTACTTCGATATGAGCGAAGAGTGCGCCGTCTTCCACATGATGGGGCAACCGCAGCAAACCCGCCATCTGCTGGTACACAACGAGCAGGCGGTGATCTCACCCAGCTGGTCAATTCACGCCGGTGTCGGCACCCAGCGTTACACCTTTATCTGGGGCATGGTGGGTGAGAATCAGGTCTTTGATGACATGGACCACGTCAAAATCAGTGAACTGCGCTGAGCAGAGGAGAAATACCATGGTACTGAGTACGTTTAACCTGGAAGGTAAAGTCGCGCTGGTGACCGGCTGTAATACCGGTTTAGGGCAAGGTATGGCGCTGGGTCTGGCCCAGGCGGGTTGTGATATCGTCGGCGTTAACCGTGATGGCCCGGATGATACCCAAAGTAAAGTGGAGGCGCTGGGTCGCCGGTTCTGGCCGGTGCAGGCCGATCTGATGCAGACCAGCGTGGTGGCCTCAGTGGTTGAACAGGCGCTGGCCGCTGCCGGTAAAATTGACATTCTGGTCAACAATGCCGGCATTATCCGCCGTGAGGACGCACTGAATTTCAGCGAGCAGGACTGGGATGACGTGATGAATCTTAACAGCAAGAGCCTGTTTTTCCTGTCGCAGCAGGTTGCCCGTCAGTTTATCGCGCAGGGTAATGGCGGCAAGATCATCAATATCGCCTCCATGCTCTCCTTCCAGGGCGGTATCCGGGTACCCTCTTATACGGCGTCGAAAAGTGCCGTGATGGGACTGACCCGTCTGATGGCGAACGAGTGGGCAAAACATGGCATTAACGTCAATGCCATCGCTCCCGGTTACATGGCCACCAACAATACGGAACAGCTTCGTAATGATGAGTCGCGCAGTGAAGAGATTCTGGGGCGTATTCCGGCAGGCCGCTGGGGCGTGCCGGATGACATGATGGGCCCGGTAGTTTTCCTGGCCTCTTCCGCATCTGACTACGTGAATGGCTACACCCTGGCGGTGGATGGCGGCTGGCTGGCGCGTTAATCTTACTGGCGGACAGTGTTTCATCGCTGTCCGCCTTGTTAATAATATTCATGCTTCGTTACAGCGTCACATGTTCTCATTTACTGGATAAATCCCTATACTGGATGCATCGACAGTTTTCTTTGCAACCAGGTTCTATCATGACGGGCGAAGGCCACATCATTTTTGCCATTGCCAGCGCTATCTTTGCGAAGCGTGCTGAGCTGACACCGGTGCTGGCGCAGGCCGACTGGTGGCATCTTGTTCCCTCAGCCCTGCTGACATGTCTGTTGCCCGATATCGATCACCCTAAATCTCTGCTGGGACAGCGACTGCGCTGGCTCTCTCATCCTATTGCGCGCGCGTTCGGCCATCGCGGCTTTACCCACAGTTTGCTGGCGATAGCCGCCGGTTTATGGCTTTTTCAGATAAACCTGCCCCAGTCGTCGCCGATACCGCCTGATGTCCTGCAGGGTCTGACGCTGGGCTACCTTAGCCATATTGTGGCCGATATGCTGACGCCTGCCGGGGTTCCGCTGCTGTGGCCCTGCCGCTGGCGTTTCCGGCTGCCGATTCTGCGCAGCCAGAAAGGCAACCAGCTTGAGCGGGCATTGTGCCTGGGACTGGTGGGATATGCGCTCTGGTTTCCGGTGGGCATGCCATCTTTTGGTGCAAACGGCTGGCCGTCACAGCTGTTCGATACGCTACAAAATGGCGTCGGACGGTTGATTTCCAGTCATACTGCACAATAAATCAGCACAAAACACCTTTAAGTTATAAACCATGCCATTTGGATATAAGGCACCCTCTTCGCCTGCTGTTACCATTCCTGCTGTCTTAATTCGTGATTAACATTATGCGGCCTTTCCAGAGCGAAAGGCCGCATTACTCTGGAGTTTCAGTATGGACCTTCCTCTTACGCTTAATATCGTAGCCTTTGTGGTGCTGCTGGTATTGCTCTCTCGCTTCAGCCGTCAGAACTGGAGCCTGTCGAAAAAAGTGCTGACCGGTCTGGTAATCGGCGTACTGTTCGGCCTGGTTTTGCAGTTGATCTACGGCGAAAACAGCGCAGTGGTCAAAGAGTCTATCAGCTGGTTTAACATCGTCGGTAATGGCTATGTCCAGTTGCTGCAGATGGTCGTAATGCCGCTGGTGTTCGTTTCCATTCTGAGTGCGGTCGCCCGTCTGCATAACGCCTCGTCGCTGGGGAAAATCAGCGTACTGACGATTGGCGTACTGCTGTTTACCACCGCGATCTCGGCGCTGGTCGGCGTCTTTGTGACCGGCCTGTTTGGCCTGAGCGCAGAAGGTCTGGTTCAGGGCGTGCAGGAGACTGCGCGTCTCAGTGCGATTCAGAGCAACTATGTCGGCAAAGTGGCTGACCTGACCGTGCCGCAACTGGTGCTCTCCTTTATCCCGAAAAACCCGTTTGCCGATCTGACCGGAGCCAGTCCGACCTCGATTATCAGCGTCGTTATCTTCGCCGCCTTCCTGGGTGTAGCTGCACTGCAGTTGCTGAAAGATGATGAAGTTAAAGGTCAGCGCGTGCTGGTCGCGATCGATACGCTGCAGTCCTGGGTCATGAAGCTGGTGCGTTTAGTGATGAAGCTGACACCTTATGGTGTGCTGGCGCTGATGACCAAAGTGGTTGCCGGTTCTAACCTGCAGGACATCATCAAGCTGGGCAGCTTTGTGGTCGCCTCTTACCTCGGTCTGGCCATCATGTTTGGTGTCCACGCCCTGCTGCTGTCGGTAAATGGTATCAACCCGATGCGCTTCTTCCGTAAAGTGTGGCCGGTTATTACCTTCGCCTTTACCAGCCGCTCCAGCGCAGCCAGCATTCCGCTGAGCGTGGAAACCCAGACCCGTCGTCTTGGCGTGCCTGAGTCGATTGCCAGCTTCGCGGCCTCTTTTGGTGCCACTATCGGCCAGAACGGCTGTGCCGGTCTCTATCCAACTATGCTGGCAGTGATGGTTGCGCCAACCGTCGGGATCAACCCGTTTGACCCACTGTGGATTGCGACGCTGGTCGGGATCGTGACGCTGAGCTCAGCAGGCGTTGCCGGTGTCGGCGGTGGTGCAACCTTCGCGGCACTGATTGTCCTGCCTGCGATGGGCCTGCCGGTCACCCTGGTGGCGCTGCTGATCTCCATTGAGCCGCTGATCGATATGGGTCGTACAGCCCTGAACGTCAACGGTTCCATGACCGCCGGTTCTCTCACCAGTCGCTGGTTAGGTATGACCGATAAGCGCGTCCTGGAAAGCGACGACAACGCCGAACTGGCGCACCGCTAATCTGCTTTGAACCTGGCGCGCCCGCGCCAGGTTATTCCCGCCCTTCTTCTCCATAATCTCCCCCATTAATGGCAACGCCGTTAAGAAAGCGTTAAGCATGGTAAACAGGCGAAAAATCGCCGCTTTAGTGCTTGTCTTTGCCGGGTAAAAAGCGAATTCTGCATCCAGTCTTATGAGGAGAACACCTGATGAAAAAGATAATCGCCTCGCTTCTGACGCTGACGCTTTTGACACCCGCTCTGGCTTTCGCTCATCCTGGCGACTGGGGCCCGCCGGGTGGATGGGATCGCCATGGCGGCCACGGGCCACACTGGGGCGGACCCGGGCCGGTGCGCTTTTTGCCTGAAGCCGCAACCGCGGTGCTGATAGGCGGACTGACTTACTATCTGCTCAACGGCAATTATTATCAGCGCCACGGCGATGAGTATGTGGTGGCAGAGCCGCCTGCAGAGTCGCGGGTCAGCAGTGAAATGCGGGTACTCGACTTTAACGGCAAACGCTTCTATGTGCAGGCTGGCCACTTCTACCAGCGGCAGATAGATGGCGATTATGTTGAGGTGCCGCGTCCGGCAGGTTTGTAGTCAGTGCCACAACGAAAAACGGCCCGTCATAATGACGGGCCGTTTGCTATTCAGGGGTGCTAAGAGTTACTGCTGAACCTGCGGATCGGTGTCATATTCCGCACAGCTCTGGAAGCCGTAGTTCATGACACGGCCGGTGTCGTTATAGCTCACGAAGTAAGTCTGAGCTTTACCGTCGCGCTGACCCAGTACATAAGTCTGGCAGGTGCCGCGCGCGTGAACCATGGTGATTTCAGTCGAAGGCGTACCGGCGATCTGACGAACCTGATCACGGGTCATACCCTTTTTAACATCCTTTACCACTGGCTTAGTCACGTAGCTTTCCGCACGATCGTAAGTCGTACAACCAGACAGTGCAGCCAGTGTCAGCGCCGCAGCGATACATCCCATCACTTTATTCATCTTGTTGTTCCTCATTTATTGTCCATGTGGAAACAAGCCTGGAACATAAATGCTGATTTATCAAGTTTATGACGAACAATTAGTGGCCTGCCAAATGTCAGGATTTCGTAAAGAAGGCTGTTTTGCTGTCAACGCAGACGTATACTGCCCGGCAAAACAGGTACCCGATAGCGCCCCGTTTTCAGAGACCACACCGTCATCCGCGCAGTCGCAGATCGGCGTAAATGTCACGTTACCGGACGCTGTTTTTCACTGACTTACCCGCTTTCTGTTTACCCCATCGCTGACAATCCCGAGGATAAATGACCCCTGTACACTCCAATCGTCTGGTTTATGCCATTACGCTGGGCCTGCTGGCCGCACTGGGCCCGCTCTGCATCGACCTCTATTTGCCTGCACTGCCACAAATGGCCCAGGACCTGCACACTGAAACCGCTACCGCGCAGCTGAGTCTGACCGCTGGCCTGTTAGGTCTCGGCTTTGGCCAGCTGCTCTTTGGCCCGATGAGCGATAAGTTCGGCCGCCTGCGCCCGCTGACCCTGTCACTGGTGTTGCTATTTATCGCCTCGATGGGCTGTGCGCTGGCGCAGGATATTAACCAGCTGCTGCTGGCGCGGCTGTTCGAAGGATTAGCGGGTGCGGGCGGCGCGGTGCTGTCACGGGCGATTGCACGCGATATGTACAGCGGCCATGAGCTGACGCGATTCTTCGCTCTGCTGATGCTGGTCAACGGTCTGGCACCGATCGGTGCACCGGTATTAGGCGGCGTGCTGATGACGATTTTAAACTGGCGCGGCATCTTCATGGTGCTGGGCGGCATTGCCATTTTGCTGATCCTGCTGGCGCGCTGGAAGCTGCATGAAACCCTGCCTGAGGCACGCCGCAGTAAAGGATCAATATTCTCCGCCTACGCGGCATTGGGTCAGGTGATTACCCATCGCCCCTTCATGGGCTTCTGCCTGACCCAGGGATTTATGATGTCCGGCATGTTCGCCTACATCGGTGCCTCGCCGTTCGTGCTGCAACAACTCTATGGTCTTTCGCCCCAGGCCTTTAGCTTCTGCTTTGCGGCCAACGGGTTTGGCCTGGTGATTGCTTCACAGACCAGCGCCCGCCTCTGTCCATTGTGGGGCGAATATCGGGTGCTGAAAGGCGGACTGACGCTGGCCTTTGTCGCCTCCAGCCTGCTGCTGCTGGCCGCGCTGCTGCATGCCCCGTTAGCGCTACTGCTGGTGGCACTGTTCTTTACCATTGCCAGCAACGGCGTTATCGCTACCACCGCCTCGTCCCTGGCGATGCAGAGTCAGGGCCATCGCGCTGGTAGCGCCTCTGCAGTGATAGGCGTTACGATGTTCACGCTGGGTGCGATTACCGTGCCGATCACCGGCATCGGCGGCACCTCGGTGCTGAGCATGTGCGCCACCATTTTTGGCTGCTTTATGACGGCGATTCTGATGTTTACCGTGCTGGCGAAAAAACCGCTGCCGCAGGTAAAAACTCACTGATTTCGCAACGTTTCACGGCAATCAGTTACCGCTTTGGCTTGTTGTTTTCGCTAAGGCACGTTAGCTTTAATAAAACGTTCGCATCGAGCCGACAGGCCACTGACCTGAGGAGAAGTTCATGTCACTGCAGCAGGAAATTATTGAAGCCCTGGGTGTGAAGCCCACTATCGACGCCGACCAGGAAGTGCGCGTCAGCATCGATTTTCTTAAAGCCTACCTGAAACGCCACAGCGGCCTGAAAACGCTGGTGCTGGGGATCAGCGGCGGTCAGGATTCAACCCTGGCGGGCGCGCTGGCGCAGCGGGCGATCACCGAACTGCGTCAGGAGAGCGGTGATAACGACTACACCTTTATTGCCGTGCGTCTGCCCTATGGTGTGCAGGCGGATGAGCAGGATTGTCAGGACGCGCTGGCCTTTATCAAACCCGACCGTTCGCTGGTGGTAAACATCAAAGAGTCGGTGCTGGCCAGTGAGCGCGCGCTGAAAGAGGCGGGTATTACGCTTTCCGATTTTGTCCGCGGCAATGAAAAAGCCCGTGAGCGGATGAAAGCGCAATACAGCATCGCCGGCATGACCAAAGGCGTGGTGGTCGGCACCGATCACGCGGCTGAAGCCGTGACCGGTTTCTTCACCAAGTATGGCGATGGCGGCACGGACATCAATCCCCTGTTCCGCCTGAACAAGCGTCAGGGCAAGCAGTTGCTGAAACACCTTGGCTGCCCGGAGCATCTCTATCTGAAGAAACCGACTGCCGATCTGGAAGATGATCGTCCAGGCCTGCAGGATGAAGTGGCGCTGGGCGTCACCTATGAGATGATTGATGACTACCTGGAAGGCAAAAGCATCAATCCTGACAGCGCCCGCATTATCGAAGGCTGGTATCAGAAAACCGAGCACAAACGTCGTCCGCCGATCACGGTATTCGACGATTTCTGGAAGTAATCCTGCCCCTCCCTTGCCGCGGCAAGGGAGGCTTCTCTCACTGACTTTGTTGATCGCTGCATGCCTGCCACCGTTTCGCGCGCGACCCTCATCGGGCTTGTCGCCATTCTGCTCTGGAGTACGACCGTTGGCCTGCTGCGCAGCGTCAGTGAAGCCTTTGGCGCCACCGGCGGCGCGGCGCTGATTTACACCACTACGGCGTGTCTCCTTTGCCTGACCCGGGGCCTGCCCAGACCTGGCGCAATGCCCGCCATCTACCTGTGGCTGGGGGGCGTACTCTTTGTCGGCTATGAAATCTGTCTGGCGCTGGCCATCGGGCTGGCCAGCGATCGCAGCCAGTCGCTGGAGCTGGGGATGATTAACTATCTCTGGCCCTGTCTGACCATCGTGCTGGCGATCCCATTTAATCAGCAGCGTTTCCGTGTCTGGCTGTGGCCAGGACTGCTGCTGTCGCTGCTGGGGATCGTCTGGGTAATGAAAGGCAGCGGCAGCGGATCGCCGGCGCTGTTGTGGCAGAATATGCTGCGCAACCCGGTCGCCTATGCACTGGCCTTTATCGCCGCCCTGACCTGGGCGCTCTACAACAATCTCACCCGCCGCTTTGCCCGTGGTTCCAATGGCGTCACGCTGTTTTTTATAATGACCGCCCTGGCGCTGTGGCTGAAATATGCCTTCAGCGATCACACTGTGCCGATGACCTTTACGCTGGTGCCGCTGCTGGAGGTGCTGTTTGTCGGGCTGTCCACCGCCATCGCCTATTCCGCCTGGAATCACGGAATTCAGCAGGGCAATCTGACGCTGCTGGCCACCGCCTCCTATTTTACGCCGGTGCTGTCGGCCCTGCTGGGATCGCTGTGGCTGGGCCTGACGCCGCCGGTGGCCTTCTGGCAGGGCGTGGCGATGATCACGCTCGGCTCGCTAATCTGCTGGCGGGCAACACGGTCTCTGTAACCAGACGGCTGGCGATCATTTCACCTGCCTGTTATGCTGTATGGACAACCAGTAAATGGAGTCCATCTTGGTCAGACGTTCTGCCATACTTCGCCCCGAACCCGACGCGAATGCAATTTATCAATATCCCGAACACCTGCGTGAGTGGCTGGAAGGCCTGCCAAATCATCCTGGCGTCTATACCTTTCATGGCGAAAGTGAGTCGCTGCCGCTCTATATCGGTAAAAGTGTGAATCTGCGTTCGCGGGTGATGTCCCATTTCCGCACCCCGGATGAGGCGAAAATGCTGCGCCAGTCGCGGCGTGTAAGCTGGATCCCTACCGCGGGCGACCTCGGCGCGCTGCTGCTGGAAGCGCAGATGATCAAAACCCAGCAGCCGCTGTTCAATAAGCGACTGCGCAAAAACCGGCAGCTCTGTTCATTGCAGATTACCGACGGCAAACCGAATGTGGTCTACGCAAAAGACCTCGATTTCAGCCAGTCCCCCAACCTGTTTGGGCTCTATCGCAGTCGCTTCGCCGCGCTGGAACGGCTCAAGCAGCTCGCGGATGAGTATCAGCTCTGTCATGGCCTGCTGGGTCTGGAAGCGCTGAGTGCGGGGCGAGGCTGCTTCCGCTCGGCACTGCGCCGTTGCGCCGGGGCCTGCTGTGGAAAAGAGCCGGTCAGCGATCATCAGGATCGACTGCTGGAGGCGCTGGAAAACGTGCGGGTGTTCTGCTGGCCATGGCAGGGTGCCGTGGGGCTGGTGGAGGAAGGCAAAGAGATGACGCAGATCCACGTTATCGACCACTGGTTCTATCTCGGTTCGGTCAGCAGCATGGATGAGGCCAGAAAACTGCAGCGGCCCAAAGGCGGTTTTGATCACGACGGCTACAAAATCCTCTGCCGCCCGATTCTGTCAGGTGCCTACCCTATTTTGCCGCTATAAAAAAACCGCCGACGCTGCCCACTCACCTTCAGTGGACAGCGCCGGCGGTCTCAGACCGTTCGCTTAACGAGTGTTATTCAGCCGGTTCTGCTGGCGGTGCCATTTTGCCCTCGTGCGGGCCTTTCTCAGTCAGACGCTTTTCAAAGTTAGCGTTGTACTGTTTTTTCTGCTCCGGCGTCAGCACGTTATAGAGCTTGTTCTGGGTTTCCAGCATCTTCAGCGCATGCTCTTTGGCATTGGCGGACATCTTCTCTGCCTGTGCTTCTGCTTTGCTCTGGTCGAAGCTGTCAGAGGCAATAATGCTGTGGGCCGCACGACGCTCGTCCAGTGACGGGCGTTTCATATCTTTGTGGCTCTCTTTCATGATGTCGCGCATCTGAGTTTTCTGCGCGTCGGTCAGGTTCAGACCTTTAAACATCATCTCCATGCCGTGGCGCATTGGCGGCTTGTGCATTGCTTTTTCGCTGCCTGCTGGCGGTGGAGTCAGGTTGTCAGCGGCTGCATGGACGGCGCTGGCTGCACCAAACGCCAGCGAGGAAGCCAGTAAAAGGGAAGTCAGTTTGCGCATAATAGTGTCCTTATAATTCATGATAATGACGACAGCACTCTGTCGCGTCTTCGGAAACAAGCATACGACGCTGAACGTCAACTACTCAGAGCCTGAGTAAAGCCGTGAAAGCATAAAAGATAAAAATCGGGCAATCATGAAGAGAATAAGAAGAAAGGCGTGAGGAATTGAAAATGTTTATGAATTTAAAGCGAATTTGGCAGAAATCATGGAGGAGTGTAAGGGTTACGACAGGAAAGCGGAAGCCGATCTTCCACTTTTCCTGTCGGTTTTTTAGCGCCGAGGGTCTGCGCTGTTAACAACCGCTATCAGACCGGCAGCGCCTGAGTCTGTTCGCTCTCTTCAATCAGCATCAGTCCGGCACGCAGCCCGGCGGCCACGTTAGGGTTAGGGAACAGCACATACTCCCGCGCCTGCTGCACGTAATAGCGGGTGCTACCATCTTCCGCCAGCAACGTCCCCTGTGGAAACGCGGTAAAGTTCAGCGTTTCCGGCGACATATGCAGCGTAAAGTGCTCACTCAGTCGGGTGATCTGCTGCGCGACCCGATAGTGACGCGGTCTAACCGCCGCCGCAGGCAGCGCTTCGCCATAGAGTAAAGACGCCAGCGCCTGCTGTGCCGCACTGAACTGACTGAGATCGTTTTCGCCAAACGGCAGCGCTTTGCCCAGCTCCAGGGTACAGCTGGCCGCACCGAAGTGCTCGCAGCTGAAGTGGGTAAAGGTGCCGCCCGGCGAGCGATGGAACACCAGCGCTTCCAGCCCGGCAGCGGCCAGCCAGTCAAGAAACGCGGGCGGCCAGGGGCGTTCATTGTGCGGCATCACGCCAAACTGAGGATGATAAGAGCCACGAATAGCCGTGTGCATGTCGAGATGCCAGCGCGTTTCATCGCACTCGCCCAGCTGCCAGAAGGTCTCCAGCGCCTGCTCCAGCCGCAGCACGCGGCGGGCCTCATCACCATCATCAATCTGCTGCCAGCGTCCGCCAAACAGCCGGTTAATGTCATAACGCACATAGCGCTTACCGGCGCGTAGCGCTGAGGGATTACCCAGAATCACCAGCATGCGCTGCTGTAACGGCTTTTCGCCCCGCAGCAGCGGATTAACCAGCTGGTTCACCATTTCTACCGGGGCCGTTTCATTGCCGTGGATCCCGGCAGAGAGCACCAGCGCCTGTTTAACCGGCACCGTCGGCTCCATCAACAGTATGCCGTGATACAACCATTGCCAGCGAAGATGCGCCGTTTCACCACTACGCTTACGCGGCACCTCGCCGGAGAGCGTTTGCTGTAAAAAGTCCTGCATCGTTCCTCCTTTTCGCCCTGAGCAGGCGGCAGACTGTGCTGCCCCCTCCTTCACTGCTGAAATGCATATACATTTCCTAAGTCTAGCAGCTTCGTCAGTTCATCCAGCGCGTCGCGTCCCTCACGCAGCAATTCTGGGTCGACCAGATCGGCCTGGGTCAGGCGATCGCGGTAATGACGGTCAACCCAGTTATTCAGCGTGCTGAAGAGCCGATCGTTCATCAGCACCGCCGGATTCACTGCCTGCTGCTCCTGTGGTGTCAGCACCACCCGCAAACGCAGGCAGGCTGGACCACCCCCGTTATACATGCTTTCGCGCAGATCAAACACCTTCAGGGCTTTGAGTGGCGTGTCAGCCTCAACCTGTTCACAGAGATAGCGCCAGACACCCGGATGCTGACGTGACTCCTCCGGCAGCACCAGCATCATGGTGCCATCGGGACGGCTCAGCAACTGACTGTTAAACAGATAGGTCTCCACCGCATCTTTGACTGACACCCGATTTTCCGGCACTTCCAGTGCCACAAAACCGGGAACGCGCGACCGAAGCTGCGCCAGCAGTTCAGGCTGATTAACAAAGGCGTGCTGGTGACAGAAGAGCATCTGCTGATTACTTACCGCAATCACATCGTTATGGAACACGCCCTGATCGATCACCGCAGGATTCTGCTGCGCATACAGCACGCTTTCCGGTGAGAGCTGATGCAGACGGGCGACCGCCTCGCTGGCTTCCCGGGTCTGACGTGCCGGATAGCGCTGCGGGGTTTTGCCCTCATGGCTGCTGTCGCGGCCATAGACAAACAGCTGCACGCCGCGCTCACCATAAGCGCCGCCCAGCCGGTTATGGTTCGCCGCCCCTTCATCGCCAAACATCGCCACCTGCGGCAAAGCATCATGCACCGCAAAATGGCGATCGTCGCGGAAGATGGAACGCAGCAGCCAGGCCGTTTCCGGCGCTTCTATCGCACGGTGGAATTTGTTGTTAAGGTTCGCCACCGTCAGGTGAACCCGGCCATCAAGGCTGTCCGCTGACGGCGAGACCGTGGCAGCATTGGCGACCCACATCGCCGAGGCTGAACTGACGGCGGAGAGTAATCCCGGCGCAGTTTTGCCGGCCGCAGCCAGCACCTGCTCATCGCTGCCACCAAAGCCGAGCTGGCGCAGCGCCGCAATATTGGGCCGCTCATGCGGCGGGATCACCCCCTGAACGTAGCCCATATCGGCCAGCGCTTTCATCTTGAGCAACCCCTGCTTTGCCGCCTGACGGGGATTCGACGGCTGCAGCTGATTGCGGGTCGAGGCTTCGTTGCCAAACGACAGCCCGGCATAGTGGTGTGTTAACCCCACCAGCCCATCAAAGTTGGCCTCGGTTGCCTTCATGACGTCGTCTCCTGGGTGGAGAAATCGAGGCCCGGCGACAGCGTGGCGGGCAGCGTCAGGTCAGGCGTTTCCAGCGAGGCCATCGGCCAGGCACAGTAGTCCGCCGCATACCAGGCGCTGGCGCGATGGTTGCCCGAGGCACCAATGCCGCCAAACGGTGCGGTACTGGCTGCGCCGGTCAGCGGTTTGTTCCAGTTGACGATACCGGCACGCGCTTCAAGCAGCAGCTGATCAAACTGCTGGCGTGAAGGCGAGATTAATCCGCACGACAGGCCATAACGGGTCTGGTTAGCCAGCGCTATCGCCTCTTCAAATGTCTCATAGCGGACTACGCCTAACAGCGGACCAAAGACCTCTTCATCCGGAATGCCCTGCACGCCGGTTAAATCGATAATACCTGGCGTCAGGATGGCACTGTGGCGATCCGGCCAGCGCATTTCCAGCAGCACCTCGCCGCCCGCCTCAACCCGCCGTTGCCACTCACTCATAATTTTCTCTGCTGCGCCGGTGGAGATCACGCTGCCCATAAACGGCTGCGGTTCAGTATTCCAGGCGGCGGGTTGCAGTCGCCCCGCCACCTCCACCAGCCTCTGCAGAAACGCATCCCCTGCATCGCCGCGTTTGACCAGCAGACGCCGCGCGCAGGTGCAGCGCTGACCGGCGGTAATAAAGGCTGACTGCAACGTGATGTTGACAGCCGCATCAGTGTCCGCCGGATCTTCAACAATCAGGGCATTGTTACCGCCCATCTCCAGCGCCAGCATCTTTTCAGGCTGACCGGCAAACTGGCGATGCAGCTGATAGCCGGTATGGGCGCTGCCGGTAAACAGCAGGCCATCAATCTGCTGACAGTTGGCCAGCGCCTGACCAGTCTCACGTCCGCCCTGTAACAGTGCCAGCACGCCGGCAGGCAGGCCCGCAGCCAGCCAGAGCTCAACGGTTTTTTCGGCGGTCAGCGGCGTCAGTTCGCTGGGTTTAAATACCACACAGTTGCCCGCCAGCAGCGCCGGAACGATATGGCCGTTTGGCAGATGTCCCGGGAAGTTATAGGGACCAAACACCGCCAGCACCCCATGCGGGCGGTGGCGCAGGGAGCTTTCGCCTTCATGCTGCTCACCGGTGCGGCTATGGTATGCCTTCACCGAAAAGCCGATTTTGTTGATCATCGCGCCCACTTCGGTCAGCGCTTCCCAGCGCGGCTTGCCGGTTTCACGGGCAATGGTTTCCGCCAGCGCCGTTTTATGCGCCTCAAGCCCGGCGGCAAATTTCTCGACGATCGCCTGCCGTTCCGCCAGCGGGCGTCTGGCCCAGGCTGGAAATGCGTCGCGCGCCGCCTCGCAGGCTGCGGTGACCTGAGCGGCTGATGCCGCGTGACCCTGCCATAACGTCTCGCCGCTGACCGGATCCGCTTTCGTCAGAATCTCAGCTTCACCGTCCAGCCATTGTCCATTTATCAGATGTGTCATGCTGTTTTCTCCTCTTTGCAGAGCGTCACCACGCGCAGGCTGTCGCCCGGCTGGCAATGGAGCGCCCGCATCTGTTCATCCGTGAGTTGCACGCTGTCGCTGTCAGCCTTTGCCGGAATCAGCGCTACACGGAACTGGCGATAATCGCTATTGGCAACCAGACAGAGCGGTGCATCAGCCGGGTTTTCGCCCCGTTCTGCGCTGCGCAGACGGCTTTTACGCACGGCGCGGATATGATCGATATCGCACTCCAGCGTCGGGCCGCCATCAAAAATGTCGACATAATTGAGGTAGCGGAAGCCCTCTGCTTCCAGTACAGCCCGCGCAGGCGCGGTTTGCGGATGGACCTGTCCAATCACCGCCTGCGCTTCCGGTGTCAGGTAGTCGATGTAGAGCGGATGTTTCGGCATCAGTTCAGCGATAAACGATTTCTGTCCGGTGCCACTAAGGAAATCCGCTTTGCTGAATTCCATAGAGAAGAAGCGACTGCCGACGCTCTCCCAGAACGGCGAATGGCCCTGCTCATCGCTGACGCCACGCATCTCGGCCACCACCCGGTTGGTGAAACGTTCACGGAAACTGGCCATAAACAGGAAGCGTGACTTCGACAGCAGATAGCCGTTTTTGCCATCACGGTAATCGGGATCGAGAAACAGCGTGCAGAGCTCACTGCTGCCGGTATGGTCGTTACTCAGCGACAGGGTAGGCAGCGCGGCATAAACATTCAGCTCTTTTGAGGCGTGCACCTGGGTACCGACGCGAAAGTTGTACCAGGGATCCTGCAGACCCACCGCCACCTCAATAGCGCAGATACCGACGGCGCGGTTATCTTCGCTGTCGGTCAGCACAAAGACATAGCCCTGTTCGGCACGTGGCAGAGAATCCTCCCAGGTCTGCAGCGATCGATCGATACGCGCCTGAAGCGTCGCGCTATCAACCGGCAACGAGGTCAGTCCGCCACCGGTTTTGCCCGCCAGCGCCATCAGCTGGCTTAAGTCATCGCGTTCAACCGGACGGATTACCATCATGATGTTGACCCTCGCACCAGGCTTTCACACACTTCGGCAAAGCGGGCCATGCCCAGCTTCACTTCCTGCTCACTGATATTCAGCGCCGGGGCAAAACGCACCACATTGGCACCCGCAATCAGCACCATGACGCCCATTTCCGCGGCGGCAAGGTTGATCGCTTTGGCTTTACCAGCAAAATCGTCGCTGAGCACCGCGCCAATCAGCAGGCCAAGACCGCGCACTTCTTTGAACAGGTGCAGACGCTGGTTGATCTCATCCAGTGCCGCCACAATCCACTGGTGACGTTCTGTTACACCCGCCATCAGTTCAGGCTGATTGATCAGCTCCATGACTTTACCTGCCACTGCGCCCGCCAGCGGATTGCCGCCATAGGTGGTGCCGTGGGTGCCAACGCCCATCACCAGCGCCAGATCTTCGCGCGTCAGCATCGCACCAATCGGGAAGCCGCCGCCCAGCGCTTTGGCGCTGGTGAGCACATCCGGGGTGACGCCATAATGCATGTAGGCATAAAGCGAACCGGTACGGCCAACGCCACTCTGCACTTCATCAAAAATCAGCAAAGCCTGATGCTTATCACAGAGCTCACGCAATCCACGCAGAAACGCCGGATCGGCAGGCAGCACGCCACCTTCACCCTGAATCGGTTCAACAATGACTGCGCAGGTATGGTCATTAATCAGTTCAGCCGCCGCCGCCAGATCGTTAAACGGGGCATGCTGGATCTCTGGCGGCAGCGGCGCAAAATCTTTTGAGTAAGCGGGCTGACCACCGGCTGTTACCGTAAACAGGGTGCGGCCATGAAATGCATTCTTAAACGCCACGATGCCACTTTTATGCGGACCCACACGATCATGTGCCACCTTGCGCGCCAGTTTCAGCGCCGCTTCGTTCGCCTCCGCCCCGGAGTTACAGAAGAACACCCGGTCAGCGAAGGTGGCATCGATCAACTGCTTCGCCAGCCGCAGGATCGGTTCGTTGGTGTAGCCATTACCGGTGTGCCATAAACGTGCGGCCTGTTCCTGCAGCGCCTGTTGTAATGCCGGATGCGCATGCCCTAACGCATTGACGGCGATGCCACCGGCGAAGTCGATATAATCTTTGCCGTTTTGATCCCAGACGGTGGAGCCTTCCGCGCGAACCGGTATAAAAGTCGCAGGCGCATAAACCGGCATCATCCATTGATCGAAATCGTGACGTGAAACGTGCAGTGCCATAACCCACTCTCCTGCTTTACTTTACCGGCCGGGTAAAGCTTATGTTTTAAAATTGTTAAAAGATGTTGTAGTGCAGCCCTACTGTAGAGTGCAGTTAACGTGCCAGCCAGAGAATTAATGCATAAAATGGTCTTCACGACGTAATATCAATGAGTTAGATGCTGACAATATTCACTTAATTTGCATATATAGTGAATAGTTGTCTGATTGCAGCGCCAGAACCGGGTTTTAAACAGCAGAATTATGCATTCACGGGATGAAATATCGCTTTTGTGATCGCTGATAAATTATCTCTCCAGAAAAGCCCCTCCACTGCCCTGTTTTAGCGCAGTTTGCCTCGCGCTGGTGCAGCGATTACGCGAGGAACTCGCCCGGAAATGTCAGATCACCCTGGCTTTATTTAACAAAAGTTTTTCATTTCCCCCTGCAGACACATTAATCTGCGTATCTTTATCAGGCTATTTTATAAACAGGATGATCAATATTTAATCAGCAACTCTGACTATTATTCCGGAGGTGATTATCGGGCCAGAAAGAATATTCTATAAAGATGAACAAATATTAATACGCAGACTAATGGTTAGGATAAAAGCCTTATAAGGCTATTCTTAGCAGATAATCACCCATAATTAAATCAGGGGTTATATTGATTTAAAAGCGTACAAAAAAACCCATTTAAGACCACTACATACAAACATAATGCATTGATAAATAGAGATATAAAATCAGATAGCTCATGATTACTTATTAGAAGAAAATCTTATTACTTTACAATTTAATCTTCTGTTCCTCGCTGTTATCCATCAGCTGAATATAGACATCACATTTTGTTACTTTTATTGCACTTTGTAGTTTTACCTTTTTGTGTCATTTTCTTTTCACCCCACATCAGGGGAATAATAATTAATGAATACAGGGTAATAATTAAATGATGAAGCGCACTTTACTGGCGGCTGTCATGCCGTTACTGATCGGTCTCTCCTCCGCGCAGGCCGCAGAAGTTTATAACAAGGATGGCAATAAGCTGGATCTGGTCGGCAAGATTAACGTGTCACACCTCTTTTCTGACGATAACAACAACGATGGTGATACCTCCTCTTATGCCCGCTTTGGCTTCAAAGGCGAGACAAAGATTACTGACCAGCTTACCGGCTACGGTTTCTGGCAGTATCAGTACAGTCTGCATAACTCCGAGGGCAGTGACGCACAGGCCACCAACCGTACCCGTCTGGGCTATGCTGGCCTGAAGTTTGGCGAGGCAGGTTCGCTGGATTACGGACGTAACTACGGCCTGGTCTATGACGTGCTGAGTTATACCGATATGCTGCCGTTCTTCGGCGGCGACTCCGGTTATACCGACGCCTTTCTCTCTGGCCGCTCAACCGGTGTGCTGACCTGGCGTAACAGCAATTTCTTTGGTCTGGTCGACGGCTTAAACCTTGCCGCGCAGTATCAGGGCAAAAACGATCGCAGCAGTAACATTGACGGCGTGCGTCGTTCCAACGGCGACGGCTTCGCCCTCTCCGCTTCCTATGACTTCGATTTCGGCCTGAGTTTTGCCGGCGCGTTTGCCAGCCTGGATCGCACCACGGCGCAGAACGCTGCCGCACGCGGAGAAGGCGAAAAAGCCCAGCACTGGGCGACCTCGGTGAAATATGATGCGAACCAGGTCTATCTGGCTGCCATGTACGGTGAAACGCTGAACGCCACGCCAATTACTGGCGGTTTCGCTAACAAAGCGCAGAACTTTGAAGCCGTGGCGCAGTATCAGTTCCTGAACGGCTTCCGTCCGTCCGTGGGTTACGTCTCGTCCAAAGGCAAGGAAATTGAGAATATCGGCGATGCCGACATCATTAAATACACCGCCGTGGGTGCCACTTACTACTTCAACAAGAACATGTCGGTCTATGGTGAATACCGCATCAACCTGTTGAAAGATAACAATCCGCTTCGCCTGCCGACCGACGACATCACAGCCCTGGGTCTGATTTACCAGTTCTGATGTGACAGCGGGCCCGGCACTGACCGCCGGGCCCGTTTTTTGTTTTAAACACGGCCACAGAGAGTGTTACGCGCTTTCAGCCCAGCGACCTGACTAAGCTAACGGCCATCGCCTCTTCCTGCATCAATTCCTCCACGTTAGCGGACGCCAGCAACGTGGTGGCCTGCCCGGCAGGAACCGGACGGCTGAAGAGATATCCCTGACCGTAATCACAGCCGCGCTTTCTCAGCCACCTCAGCGTGGCGACATCCTCAATGCCCTCAGCAGTAATGATCACATTAAGCCCCTGACAGAGTGCCAGCAGCGTTTCCACCACTTTTCGCTGCTCAGATCCGGTCACGATTCCGGCGATAAAGGTCTGGTCAATTTTGATTTTGGTAATACCCAGCCCCAGCAAAACCGACAGGTTGGAGTAGCCGGTGCCAAAATCATCCAGCACCACTCCGATACCGGCCTCTTTCAGCAGACGGATCGCCTGGCGGGCATCGTCAGAAATGGCCATGACATTCTGTTCGGTGATTTCAAGTTCCAGCATTACCGGCCCGGCATGCTGCATAATGCTGGACAAACAGCTGGTCAGCGACGGTCTCAGCAACTGCTCCGGGGTAATGTTCAGCGACAGGCAGAGCCCGGCTGGCCATGCCCGGGTTGCACTGACAGCATCCTGCAGCAGCGCCACCGTCATGCTGTCCATCAACCCCAGCCGCTCCACCACTGGCAGAAACTCTGCAGGTGAAACCGTCTGACCAGATGCAGTGATCCAGCGCGCCAGTATCTCAAAGCCGGTAATGTTACCGGTGCGCAGTGAAACCAGCGGCTGCAGAAAGGGAACGATGGCATGTCCGCTAACGGCGGCAACAACCTCCTGCTCCAGCCTTTCCCGCTGGCGAAAGCGCAGCTCCATGTCCGGGGAGAATCGTGCCAGACAGGCGCACTTATCCTGCTTCGCCTCGTACAACGCCAGATCCGCCGCCCGCACCACATCAGCCTGACCCGTGCAGGCTGAGCTGGCAATGCCTGCTGAAAGGCTCAGGAAGGTGTGCGGACCGGTCCGGATGGATGCCGCATGCTGGCAGAAGCTTTCGGCGGCGGCCAGCGCCTGATCTGCCTGTGAAGCCTGGGCAACAATGGCAAATTCATCCCCGCCGATGCGAAACACCTGACTCCCGGTACCCGCCGAAGCGATCAGCAGATTGGCCAACGCGACCAGCGTGGCGTCGCCCTGACGATGACCGTTCAGATCATTGATATTCTTAAAGTCATTGATGTCGAGCAGCGTCAGCGTGTAGGACGTCCCGTCGGCATCAAGCGCAGCAATATGTGCAGTGAACGATCGGCGGTTCATGACTCCCGTCAGCGCATCAGTTCCGGCCAGCCTGAGCGCATTTTTTTCCGCACGCAGCGTGTTACGGATCAGACCCGCAATAAGCAGCGCCGGAATAATCATTGCCAGTCCGGCAAACGAGGTGGAGGTCAGGATAAACCGCAGCCGCTCACTGGTTTCAAAATCGGGATTATAGCTCAGGCCCAGCAGGCTGGAGATCCACGCCTCAAGCCCGAATTCCCACAGCGTGGAGAGTAAAATGATGGTCGCAATATTCAGCATTGCGAGCCAGAAAAGTTTCAGGCGCATGCGTTAGTTCCCGGTGATGGAAAGTGTCAGAGTTTTGTTTTAATTTTCAGTAAAAAACCGGGGCGTACTTCTCATACAATGTCTGCTAAGCTGCCGACAATTATCACCCCTCCGCTATTTTTACTCATCGCATTCGCACGTTCTCACCCGCCTTACGGCAGTGAGGCAGACGTTCTGCGGAGCCCGATGCGTGTCGGTTACGTCATCAATGTCGAATAGTGTTCTATCGGCAGCAGCAGCCAGATTAACAGGCCCGTCCGGTTAAATTTGTGCACTCCGGTGTTTTTGACGGGTTATGACGCTGGCGGATCGCGCGGCGGCACAGCGCGAAAAGGCGCACACTCGCCAGGCGATAAAAAGCGATTTATCAGGATATTGGCCGGGTTTTCGTTATCAATTCCGTTACGATTTTTGTGGCATAACGGGGTGGGTATACGTGCAATTTTTAATTTCGTTAAATTAAATAGCGAACAATTTAGTTAAACGTAACTCTCCAGAAGTTCTCTCTCCTGCCGATACCGGTTTACCCAATGAACTCTTTCGGAACGAGAGATGAAAATTTCAACGCGCCTTAGCGCAGGTTTTGGCTTGCTTATTCTTCTGTTTATTATCTGTACCGGCACCGCGATTCACGCGCTGGATAGCGCTCGCGATGGTATGGACGAGGTGGTTAATGTCCGTTTGAAAAAGTACCAGACGGTGCTGGATATGCGCGGTGGCGTGCGGGATATGGCAATCGCGGTGCGTAACCTTGCTCTGCTGACCGATCCTGTTGCTATGAAGCCAGAATGGGAACGTTTGCAAAAACAACGGGCGCTTTATATCAGCAACCGCGAAGCACTCTCAGGCATGATGCAGACCGACCCCGGACAGGCAGGACGGGAGGCAATGAGCAGAATCGAGTCCACTGAAGAGGCCGCCCTCTCCACGCTGATGACCGCCGGAAAACTGGGGATGGAAAATCGTCAGCAGGAGGTCACCGACTATCTGTTAAAGGTGGCGCGTCCGGCTCAGCAGAGCCTGCTGAAGGCGATAAACGATCTGACCGAGCTTGAGATGCGCAGCAGCCGGGATGCGGTAGTGGATAACGGCATCGCTATCGCCCGCACCACCTGGATACTGATCATCCTGGCGGTGCTCTCCGTGCTGGCTGCCGTCGTCACCTGCGCGTTTATTGTGCGGATACTGATGCGCCAGCTGGGCGGCGAACCGGTGCAGGCTCAGACGCTGGCTGCTGCGATTGCCGCCGGTGATCTCACCTCGCCGGTCACGCTGCGCCGTGGCGACAGCACCAGCCTGCTTGCCTCGCTCAGCGGCATGCAGACCAACCTGCGTGAACTGGTTACGCAGATCAAAGGGGCATCCGCCTCGGTGGCGCTGGCGGCCGATGAGATTTCGCAGGGCAATACCGAGCTTTCATCCCGTACCGAGCAGCAGGCTGCTGCGCTGCAGGAAACGGCCGCCAGCATGGAGCAACTCACCGCCACGGTAAAAAGCAACGCCGCGGGCGCGCAGCAGACTGCCGGTTCAGCACGCGAGGCCGCCACCCTGGCCCAGGCGGGCGAAGCAGATGTCCAGCGCCTGTCCGAAACCATGCATGACATTTCGCTGAGTGCCGTTCGGGTACGCGATATTACCTCGGTGATTGAAGGCATCGCTTTCCAGACCAATATTCTGGCGCTCAACGCCGCCGTCGAAGCCGCGCGCGCCGGTGAAGAGGGCCGCGGATTTGCCGTGGTCGCGGGTGAAGTCCGCTCACTGGCCCAGCGCAGCGCCACCGCAGCACGCGACATTAAGCAGCTGATTGAGCAGGCCGTGACGCAGGTCGAGGATGGCGTGACCGTAGCGGCCGGAACGGGTGAGCGCATCCTGAAGATTGTCAGCCGCGTCGGTGAACTGGCCGATGCTATGGACAACCTCTCCCTCTCCTCCGGTGAACAGATGCAGGGCATCTCCCAGGTCAGTATTGCGGTGAGTCAGATGGATGGCGTCACGCAGAATAACGCCGCGCTGGTGGAAGAGTCCTCTTCTGCATCGCAGTCACTGCTGGCCCAGGCGCGCGACCTGCGCGGTATGGTAGAGACCTTCACCGTATAAGCCGTATCGGCGGGCGGCTTCAGCCTGGGTTAAATGCTGAAATTGTCCTGCCGATCTTAGCTGCGTTGCACCCGGCGCACGTTGTGCGCAAGGGTTGCGACCGGTTATGTTGACTTCAATTTAATTTGACTCAATACTGTGCCGACTTTCAATCGGCGGCGCAGCTAAAGGCTTTTTCTCCCGCTGCGATAGCGCTTAAAAGTCTGGTGTCTTACACCAGAAAGAGATGCTGCCGAAATCAACATCTCCCCGAGATACTATTCGCGAGACTTCACGGCTGACCAACAGCCTGGGGTCTGGCTGTCCCACCCCGGACTCAGAATGAGTAAAGATATGAATGACGAACCCGCGGGGATTTCCGATACGCCTCCCGCCAGTGCAGCGCCTGAAACCATCGACCAGTTTCTCTGCTTTGCGCTCTATTCCGCCTCACTTGCCATGACAAAGCTCTATCAGTCGCGGTTAAAACCGCTGGGAGTGACCTATCCGCAATATCTGGTGCTGCTGGTGCTGTGGGAGAAAGATCGCCTGACCGTCTCTGATATTGGTGCACGCGTCCGGCTTGATTCCGGCACGCTCAGCCAGCTTCTGAAGCGGCTTGAAAGCGCGGGCATTATCTGCCGCCAGCGTGACACGGGAAATGATGAGCGCCGGGTGCTGATCTCCCTGACAGAACAGGGCCACCAGCTTAAAGTCGCGGCGGCTGGCGTCCCGGCTGATATGATCTCGGTGATGGATACCGCCTGTAGTGAACTCGGTGAGCTGACAACCCAGGTGGCAACGCTGCGTGAAAAGCTGCTTAAGGCCCTGCCATGATGCTGGCTTATAAAAAACCTGTGACCAGGCTGATAAAGCTGAATCGCCTGAGTGTTACCTCTTCAGGTGCTATTCAACAGAACGGTTGCGCTGGAGTTTCAATTGAGTACCGATAAACCGGCAGATATGGCTGACGTCCATGCCGTTGTAGGGCAGGCCGTGTCGAGCCTGCTGAAGTCAGGCAAGACGGCAGGCTTACAGGACATAATTGCATTCCTGCAGCATCAGCAGGCACGGTCGGTAAACGGTCAGCGAGAGGTCTACGCCAGAGCGGTGCGTATTGTGATGAGCATGGTTAACTGATAACCGGGCCGCTGTGCTAAACGGCGGCGCTGCCCGCGCCTTCTTAATATCAATACCCTGCCCGCTGCGCAGCGTCGTTCCTGCTTTCACCCAGTGGTTCCCGCTCTCATTTCAGGATCAATAGTGATGTCACTCTGCCGCGCCTTCGTCATCCCGACAACTTATCTCTGCCAGTAACCGCTGTCGGGCCTGCAGACGTTAACAACGCCGTCTGCACACCACCGCCGCTATTAACTCCCCCCTATCCTTTCTGTGCAGTAAAGCATTCCTGCTAAAGTGTGGTGCCACCGGGTGCCATCAAATCATAACGATCGTTCTGCGGGGCCTCGTCCATGGTCATCGGTGGCTGAATTTTCAGGGTGATCCAGTTAGAGGTCACACGCTGCTGCTTGCTATCCTCCAGCGTTACCGACAGGCGATATTCGTTGCTGGCGTCTGGCGACGGATCCCACTGCGGTAAGATCACACTCCAGCCCTGCGGATCGGCGTTATTGGCCGGAGGTGTCAGGCTCAGCGCCTGCGTATCACCCTGCCAACTTACCGCCTTGATAGCATTGCTGGCGCGCACCTGCAGCTTCAGCGGCAGACTCTCGCCACTGCTTAACTGCCAGGGCGGTGTGGCCAGAAACACGGACAGCGTTTTGCGCTGACGGAAGGCGAGCACCGGCGTATCGCTGCGGGTGACGGTATCGTAACGGCTGCCGCGCAGGGAGTGCGCCTCCGCGACGTTTCCGGCATCGAGCTGACGTCGCAGCGCCACGCCAAAGCGATAGTTGAGTTTCAGCCCCAGCTGATCCTGACTCTCACCGGCGCTGCTGGTTTTATGGGTGGCAGACAGCGTCACCAGCGGCACGGGAGTGTAAGAGAGGCCAAACGACATGGCGGAGGGATTGTGATAGCGGTTGCCGCTGTTAAACAGATCGACATTCTCACCCAGATATTGCTGATAGCTCACCGAAACGCCCAGCTGACGATAAAAGGGCAGATAGCTCTGGCTGGTAATATCGTAGCCGCGCGCCATGCGCTGCTGCTGCGAATCGTCAAGATTTTTCCAGCCGGAAAGCGGCTGATAGTAGTTGGCCGAGAAGCGCATTGAATCGCTCCACGCTTCCGTGCCCACAGAGGCGCGCTGCAGGCCGCTGCTGAACACGCGGTCAACAAAGCCGTTGTAACCCAGCAGCCAGTCACCGGCATCCCAGCGTTGCCCCAGTCCCGCATTGCCAACCAGGCCATCGCCGGTATCGTGCAGACCAAGCTGGCTGAAGGTGAGCCGGCTGTTTTCGTCGGCCAGTGCGCTGAAGAGATCGCCGCCGGTGCCGGTAAAGTTTCCGTTCATGTCGACTTTCAGATCCAGCTGCGCGGTGCCGTAAGGGGAAAGCAGTGACTGCCCTTCGCTCTCAACCCGATCGGCCACTTCATCGCGCAGATGATTGAACGCCCAGACGCCCGCCTGCTGACCAAACGTGACATTGCTGTCGCTGTTGTTACTCGCTTCACCGATACTTTTGGCCACGGCCGCCAGCTTTTTGCTCCACTCTTCATCCTGATCGCTGGCACCGCCGAGCGTCGGCAGCGACTGACTGTAGCGCGCAGGATTGTCGAATGGCGTCTCTGACACCGCTGTTTCAGTCTGGAAGGCGCGGGCGCTCTGCGTGGCAGTCAGCGACAGCGCAATCAAAGAGAGAACCCCTGTTTTCCGTATCATGTCACCCGGCACATTGATTAGTTCGTAGCTGCAATTAAACAAAAATCATCAGCTATTACCTTAACATATTGTGACGGCGATGCAGGACAGCAGCGGCGAATTGTGCATATAACAGAAAACTCCGGGTCAGAAAAAGGCCTGCGTTTACAGCAGGCCTGCGATCTCTCACCGCATCAGGAGAAGATCAACCCGCCATCCACATTGATGGTCTGCCCGGTGATGTAGCGCGCATCCTCTGATGCCAGAAAGGCCACCAGTCCGGCGACATCTTCCGGCTGACCGGCACGCTTCAGCGGAATGTTTTTCACCCACTCCGCCATCAGCTCCCCTTTACCGTAGGTTTTCTCCTCGCTGCTGAGGATCTCGCCCCAGACGCGATCGTTGTAATCCCACATCTCACTCTCAATGATGCCAGGGCAAAAAGCGTTGACCGTAATGTTCCACGGCGCCAGCTCCAGCGCCAGACTCTGGGTAATGCCTATCACCCCCATTTTGCTGGCGGCGTAGTGCGGCGTGTAAATAAAGCCCTGTCGTCCCTGCCCCGATGAGGTGTTGATCAGGCTGCCACTGCGCTGCTGCACCATATATTTCGCCGCTTCACGACAGCAAAGCCAGACGCCGGTGGTGTTAACCGCCAGAATCCGCTCAAAGTCGCTTTTCGGCATGGTGTCGAAGCGGTCGATGGTGATCACACCCGCATTCTGTATCGAGACGTCGATCTGACCAAAGCGTTCAAAGGCCTGCTGATAGAGCTGCTGAACCGCAGCTTCATCCGTGATATCGACCTGCAGCGCCAGAATCTCACTGCCATACTGCTGCTGAAGCTGGTCGGCTGTAGCGAACACCCGGTCAGCATTCGACACCATCACCAGCCTGGCCCCGTCGCGGGCGAAACGCGCCGCGATCCCGGCCCCGATGCCACGACAGGCACCGGTTATCACCACTGTTTTTCCACGTTGTTCGCGGCTCATAATCGCTCCTGTTAACTGTGACGAACATCAGTAAGGGGGGCTGCCTGCTGCTTTTTTTCATGGCGACGCAGCAGCACCACTTTGCTTTGCAGACGTTGCTGGAACTGGTCGATGATTACCGCAGTCACAATCACCAGACCTTTGATCACCATCTGCCAGAAATCGCTGACGCCCATCATCACCATGCCATCCGCCAGGAAGACGATAACGAAAGCGCCAATAATCGAGCCGGAAACCCGGCCACGTCCACCCGCCAGCGCCGTGCCGCCCAGCACGGTGGCACCAATGGCATCCATCTCAAACATGTTGCCGGTCATCGGGTGCGCGGTCTGCAACTGAGAGGCCACCACCAGCCCGACAAGCCCCGCGCAGAGGCCGGAAAAGGCGTAGACAAAGACTTTCACCTTGATAATCGGCACACCCGCCAGTCGCGCGGCGGACTCATTGCCGCCAATGGCGTAGATGTAACGACCCAGCGGGGTTTTGCGCGTCAGGTAGAGGCCGAGCAGTAAAAAGCCGAGCATCAGCCAGATTGGCAGATAAACGCCCAGTACGGTGCCGGAGCCGAGCAGCGAAAAGCCGGTGTTGCCCAGCGCGGGCACTCCCACCAGGTTGGCGTAGGTGCCGCCGTCGTTGAACAGCAACGCCGCACCGCGCGCCACATACATCATGCCCAGGGTGCAGATAAAGGGTGCGACGCCCAGTCGGGTGATCACCGTGCCGTTAATCAGTCCTACCAGCACGCCAAAGATGGCCACCACCAGAATCACTTCAGGCACGTTGAGAAACAGCGTATTGCCGCCCCACAACGGGATGCCATTGGTGAGCAGTGCGCCCGCCACCATGCCGCAGATCCCGGCGACCGCACCCACCGAGAGATCGATACCGCCGGTCAGGATCACCAGCGTCATACCAATGGCCAGCAGGCCGGTAATCGCCACGTGCTGCGTCATGATCAGCAGGTTAGAAGGGGTAAGAAAGTTCGGCACCATCACGCTGAAAAAGCCGACCACAATCAGCAACGCAATAAAGGTGCGGGCCTTGAGCAGGTACATATAGAGCAGATATTTTTGGTTCATGAAATTCTCCGGCCAGCTTAGAGCCTGGCCCGCCAGGCGTAATGGTTTCAGGCAGTCTGGACACGGACAGCGCGGAACAACCGGCACGTACACGCAGTACGTCAGGATTACTCGCTATGCTCGCCCCTTCAGGGCCGCCCTGACGGGCGTTCAGGTTGCTAAAGCAGCCTGTGTGACCACTGCCCAGGTTCAGACGGACAAATAAAATAGCCTGATGGGTCAGGCTCTTAATCCTGCGGGGTTGATGCCGCAATCAGATGTTCTCGCGTCGCCGCTGCGCGCGGCAGATCGGCAGTAATCCGGCCATCGGCCATCACTAAAATGCGGTCCGCCAGCGCCATCACCTCATCCAGTTCAGACGAGGAGAACATCACTGCCAGCCCCTGCTGTGCCAGATTGCCAATCAGGTGATAGACGTCGGTTTTGGCACCCACGTCGATACCGCGCGTTGGCTCATCCAGCAGCACCACCTGCGGCCCGGTCATCAGCGCTTTACCCAGCACCACCTTCTGCTGATTACCGCCGCTCAGCGCCGTAACCGGCAGGTCGGGATCGCTGACTTTAATCGCCAGATGGCCGATCATCTCACTGACCCGCTGCTGCTCCCTGGCAGGATTTAACAGCCCCAGCGCACGTCGAAAACCGCGCAGGCTGAAGTCAGAGAGCGTCATGTTGGCGGTGACCGACATCAGTTCAATCACCCCTTCGCCTTTGCGATCTTCGGGCACCAGCGCTATGCCACTTTTCAGCCGCTGCTGGAAGCTGCGTTTCGCCAGATCCCTGCCCGCTAAACGTACCCGGCCCGACTGACAGGGCATCAGGCCAATCAGCCCCTTAAACAGCTCGGTGCGTCCGGCCCCCAGCAGGCCATAAATGCCGATCACCTCGCCTTTGCGCAGCGTAAAACTGACGTCATTAAGCTTGTAACCGCCGTTCTGATGCAGCGCAGTCAGGCCCTCTACCTCCAGCACCGTTTCCCTCTGTGGCGCAGGCTGATAGTCGAACTGCTTTTTCTTGTCACCCACCATCTGGGCGATAATCCACGCCACGCTGGCGTCCCGTACCTCGCGCTCACTGATAAAACGGCCATCGCGGAAAATGGTGATGTGATCGCCAATCTCCATCAGCTCTTCCAGCCGGTGAGAAATGTAGATAATGGTGACCCCACGCCGCTTAAGCTGATCGATGACGTTAAACAGCACTTTCACTTCAGACTGGCTCAGGGCGCTGGTCGGTTCATCCATGATCAGCACCCGGGTATCCTTCGACAGCGCCCGGGCGATCTCCACCAGCTGCTGATGACCAATACCCAACTCACCCAGCGGCGCGTAAGGATCGACATCCAGCTGCAGCCGCTCCAGCAGCGACTTTGCCAGCGCGTACTGATACTTTTCATTGATCACCCCGCGCTGGAAATACTCATTGGCGATAAAGATGTTGTCCATCACGTTCATGTTGGGAAACAGATTCAGCTCCTGAAAAATGATGCTGATCCCCTGCTTCTCCGCCTGATGCGTGGAGTTCAGCGACACCACCTTGCCATCCAGCAGAATCTCGCCCGACGACGGCGTCTCTACACCCGCCAGCATCTTCATCATGGTGGACTTACCGGCGCCGTTCTCACCGATCAGCACGTTAACTTTATTGCGGTAGACCCGATAACTGACCTGATCGAGCGCGGTAACGCCGGGATAAAGACGCGACACGTTGCGCGTTTCGATAATCACGTCGCCGGACTGTTGCGGTTGAGGATTTTGCATCTGCCGCTCCTTATTGCCGGTTGATCGCAGCCGGAGTGATATCCGGCAGCTGCTGCGGAATGTCCCAGCTGCTGAACACGCCGGAAACCCTCACTTTATCGCCCACCTTCGGCGCAAACTGCTGCATCAGAGTGGAGGCGTGCTGGTTAATCGCCTTGCCGTAATCACCAAACAGCACCTGGTCATTGAAGTCCTGATAGCTCACGCCTTTGTAGACATCCCGCAAAGCGGTGCCACGAATGATTGGCCCTACCTGAATTGTGACACTGTCACCTGATTCATCTTTCACGGTCATTTTTCCACTGCGTGACGTGGTATTTACGGCGGTCACCTCGCCGCTAACCGAGACGCTGAAGACACAGGGATTCTCAGCCTGACTGCGATAGCCGTAGCTCTGACAGGCACTGTCGAAGTCTTTAGCAGACTGCAGCGACTTCATCAGCGTCGCCAGCGGTTTAGCCTCTGCCTGAACCTGTGGCACCAGTTTCTGCTGCCAGAGCTGGTCGATGTTCGCCATTTTCGGATTGGGGGGATTTTTCAGGGCAGCCAGCTCCTGCTGCGACACAATTTTGCAGCCGCTTAACAGCAAGACCACCAGCGTCAGCCAGACTCTTCGGGACATCATCTTCTCCCTGGCGCCCGCTTTCGCAGGCGCGACAGCGTTTAATTACGACTTGTAGTTAAAGTCCTGTACACCTTTAGCGTTTTCCGGGGTAATCAGAATGCCGCGGAACATCACCCGCTGTTTTTCCGGCTTCACGCCCTTCTGAATGAAGTTATCGAGATCGGTCACCCCTTCAGCGGCAATCGCCTGCGCCTGCAACATGACCGTGGCTTTCAGCGTGCCCGCTTTCACTGCATCGCGTTCGTCGTTGCTGCCATCAATCCCCACCACGATGACATCGTTGCGACCGGCCGCCTTCAGCGCGGCAATGGCGCCCAGCGCCACCGGGCCGTTACCGCAGATCACCCCTTTCACATCCGGATGCGCCTGCAGGATGCTGTCCATAATGCGCTTGCCGTCGATCAGCGTGCCTTTGGCATCCTGCCGTGCCACGCTCTGCATATCAGGATACTGATCCAGCACCTGATGGAACGATTTCGAGCGTGTCACGCAGTTGTTATCCGCCAGGTTACAGGCGAGTTCGGCGTATTTGCCCTTTTCGCCCATCTTTTCAACAAAGACGTTGGCAACGTCTGAACCCGCCTGGAAGTTGTTGTGGGTGATCTGTGCCAGCGCCACATCATCCACCGGGATTTCGCGGTTGATCAGCACCACCGGGATCCCGGCATCTTTGGCTTTTTTAATCGCCGCCACGCTGGCGGTGGAGTCGGCGTTATCCAGCACGATACCCTGCACTTTTTTACCGATAGCGGCGTCGATCAGTTCGCTCTGCTTTTTCACATCTTCACCGTGCGACAGCACCGTTGTTTTGTAACCCAGTTCCTGCGCTTTGAGATTGGCGCCTTTGGCTTCGGAGGCGTAGTAGGGATTATCGAGTGAGTTAACCAGAATCATAATGGTGCCCTTTTCGGCGGCAAACGCCGCCTGCGAAACCAGACAGGCAGCCACGGCAGTGCACAGCAAAGTACGGTTTTTCATGATGTTCTCTCTTATCGTTATGGCAGGGTATGAATTCCCGGGGGCTGGATTGGCCTTACCAGATGGTAAAGCCCCCATCGATCATCAAATCGGCGCCGGTGATCATGTCGCTGCCGTTGCTGGCGAAAAACAGCACCGCAGCGGCGATCTCATCGGTATAGGCAAAGCGTCCGAGCGGAATCAGTTTCTTCATCTGCTCGCCCTTCTCGCCGCGCCAGGCCTTTTCGCCCATCGGCGTCAGCACCACGGTGGGCGACAGGGTGTTAACGTTGATGCGATGCGGGGCAAACTCTTTGGCCATCACTTTGGTCATGCCCAGCAGGCCCGCTTTGGCTGAGGTGTAGGCGACATGGTTGTCGATAGCGATGGATGCCGCCTGGGAGGCGATATTAATAATTTTGCCGCCCGCACCGGCACGGATCATCAGCCGTGCGGCGGCCTGTGAGCAGAGAAAAGGCCCGGTGAGATTCACCGCAATCTGCTTCTGCCACTCGGCAAAATCGGTCTCGATCACCGGCTGCAGCATCACGTAGCCTGCGCAGTTCACCAGGATATCGATCCGGCCATAGTGGGAAACCACATCGTCAAAAGCCTGTTCAACCGACGCGGGATCGGTAACGTCACAGCAGACAAACTGCACCCGCTCGACGGGGAAATCTGCCCTCAGGCTGGCCACCTTCTCTGCTTCAAACGGCGGATAGAGTAGTGCCAGACTCGCGCCCTTCTCCAGCAACATGCCATTGGTCGCCATCGCGATACCGCCCAGCCCGCCGGTCACGACGGCCACTTTGCCGGCCAGATTCATTGCGGTATCCACGCCGTAGCGCAGGTTTACGTCATATTCACCACTCATCCCACTCTTCCCCTCAGATTTTTGCCGATGCCGTTGATTCACTCATTTTCGAACAAAAATATAAGCTATCGAAAAGAAATGTTGTGTGGAGCAGATCAAATTTCGACCATCTGCCCTGCAAAGCGGCTTATCTGATTGAAAAGACGTGATCTGGCTTCCAGTCCCGAAATAAAGGCAGCTGGTTGCAATCCGGAAAGCGTGAGAGATTCAATAGCCTGCACATTTTACATTTTCATTCGAAAACCAAAGACAGATCAGGCTATCTCGCATTCATAAAAATGGCGCGTTAAACTCAGCCACAAAGACCTTGTTCGCCCGACTTCTCAGGTTATTGGAAAAGGGAGCATTTCGATTGAAAAGCAAAAGTGAGCAGTTCGCTGACATGCAGCAACGCCGCGAGAAAATTCTGGAGATGATCCGTGAGGATGGCACGGTCACGGTTAAAGCTTTGACGGAGACCTTTGGACTGACCGAAGCCACCTTACGCAGCGACCTTCGCATGCTGCAAAAACAGGGCTTTGTACAGCGCTATCATGGTGGCGCGACGCTGATGACGGGCAAACAGAATACCGGGGCGATGTTGCTGGAGCGGCAGACGCATCTGGAAGAGAAAGAGGCGATTGGCCGGCTGGCGGCGCAGCATATCGAAAATGGCGACACGGTGATTTTCGATTCCGGCACCACGACCACCGCGATCACCGATGCCATCAGCCACATCCGCCGCCTGTCGGTCGTGACGACCGCGGTGAATATCGCCCTGAAACTGGGCGGCGAGCCGGGGATCAACATCCTGCTGACCGGCGGCACCTTTAAATTTCCGACGCTCTCTACCTCCGGTGAAAAGGCGGCCAGCTTCTTCGAAAACGTGCTGGCCGGTAAACTCTTCCTGGCGACCGCCTGCATCTCACCGCGTCTGGGTCTGAGCTTCCCCAGTGAAACCGACATCAAGGTAAAGCTGGCGATGATCAAATCCGCCAGCACGGTTTACGTGGTCGCTGACTCCAGCAAAATCGACAAGGTTTCGATGTTCGCGCTGCCCTGTGACTGGAGCAATATTCACTACCTGATCACCGACAGCGGCATCAGCACTGCGCAGGTCAAAGCGTTTGAAGCGCTAGGCGTGAAAGTGCTGGTGGCCCCGCTGCCGCTGAAGCGGGCGATGTAATGCTTGTTGAAACAACATCGATTCAGCCACTCGCTGTCATCAGACAGCCACAGGATTAAGTTACGCTCCAGAGCGAATGCTAAGCAGGGATGTAACGGATGATAAAACGATGAAAAACGAGATTTTCGAGCGCAGGAAAGCGCGGGCTTTAGCCCTGATGGCAGCGAAGAAAATATGGCCGAGTAACTCTGCTCCGCCATTACATCGTTTGTTATGGAAAATGAATATCCATCTTCCACCCCCGAGTTTCACTCCTTTCTGGCTCAATCTTGTGGTGTTTGCCAGCATGTACACGCTTATGATGCCACTGCTGCTCTTATTGCCTTCTCTTCCGGGCGTGTCTGACGACAACTATTCGCTGATACCCAATCTGATCGCAGGTCTGTTCTTCGGTACGACAATGGCACTGTTTCACGCATATCGAAAAAAGGTTCACAACCTGCCTGTGTGGGAGGAGCTTTAAAGCCAGCTAAAGCTCCATCGTCTTTTATACAGTGCACCTGCACGATGGTGCCTCCACTGTAAGCACGCACTATCGCTAATCGTGCAGGTAAGGCCTGCCTGAAGAGCAAAGTGTGCGAACCAGGGATGGCGAGCCCAGTCCGCAGGGATGCGGGATCCCTTTGCGATCAGGCAGGCCTTTCCTGCACGACGCACCGTCTTACCAACCCTCACCTGCCTTCCCACACTGGACTGCTCTTTTCGTCCTGCTCGGGCACTTCCACTCTCATCAACCGCACTCAATCCAGATCTGATCCCAAAAAAAACCGCACCGCCGCCAGCCGGGCAGGAAGGGCCTGCCTGAAGAGCAAAGTGTGCGAGCCAGGGATGGCGAGCCCAGTCTGCAGGGATGCGTGATCCCTTTGCGATCAGGCAGGCCTTTCCTGCACGCCGCACCGTCTTGCCGCACCGTTCCGGCCTTACCACCAAGACATACGCCCACTCAATCCAGACCTGATCCCGCAAAACCCCGCACCAATGCCAACAGTGCAGGTAAGCCCTGCCTGAAGAGCAAAGTGTGCGAGCCAGGGATGGCGAGCTCAGTCCGCAGGGATGCGGGATCCCTTTGCGATCAGGCAGGTCTTTCCTGCACGACGCACCGGCTCACCGTCTCCCCACCCCGCACCTGCAAATCCGCCCGATAAAACCGCACCACTTCACCCACCATCAGCAACGACGGAGACACCGGTTTATCCCGCGCCACCGTCTCCGCTAATCCCCCCAGCGTGGTAATCAACACCCGCTGATCGGGCCGGGTCCCATTCTCAATAATCGCCACCGGCGTCTCCGCATCACGTCCCTGCGCCTGCAACTGCGCACTGATCGACGCACTCCAGCTCAACCCCATATAAAACACCAGCGTCTGATTCACCGCCGTCAGCGCAGCCGCCTCCAGCTGCGGCTCGCCGTTCCGCCCATGCCCGGTAATCAACCGCAAAGACTGCGCGCAATCCCGATGCGTCAACGGAATTCCGCTGGCTGCCGCACAGCCCACAGCCGCCGTAATCCCTGGCACGACCTCACAGCGAATCCCGGCCTGCTGCACGCTCACCATCTCCTCGCCTCCGCGACCAAAAACAAACGGATCGCCCCCCTTCAGCCGGATTACATTGCGTCCACTGCGCGCCAGTTCCACCAGCAACTGATTAATCTGCGCCTGCTTCAGACCATGCTGCCCCGGCTGCTTACCCACATCAATACACAACGCCTGCTCCGGCACCTCCGCCATCACCGCGTCACTCACCAGCCGGTCATATACCACCACCTCAGCACGCTGCAGCAACCGCAACGCCTTAACGGTCAGCAGTTCCACATCGCCAGGGCCCGCACCCACCAGCCACACCGCGCCCTGTTGCGACACGGCATCCACCGGGGCCAGTAACTTATCCAGAGAATCAATTGCTCGTGTCATCATTCCTCCGACATCACTTCGGACAGCAACAACTGCTTCAGCTCCGGAATACAGGAGCCGCACTGCGTGCCGCACTTTAGCTTTTCGCCCAACGCCTGAGTTGTACGACACCCCTGCGCCACCGCCTGTAAAATCGTCTGCTCACCCACCGCCATACAACTGCAAATAATCCGTCCCGTGGCCGCGCCCTGCGCGGGCTGTCCTGCCAGTACACTGTGCCGCCCTGCCGCATCCTGCGGCGCATGACTAAAGGCCTCGGCGACCCACGCACTATCAATCGACGGCAACACGGAGCCGGCATAAAACGCCAGCTGCAACTCGCCGTCACGCCATGCCAGCAACCGGTAATCATTGCCGCTGCCGGTCGCAACCTGCCTGTGACAGCCTGAAAGAACAACCTGCCCGTCCAGCCAGACCTGCGGCGAGCCCTCGCCCGCCACCGCATAACGCTGCACCGCCGGATAGGGGGTACGCGCCCAGTAACGCAACCCTGTGGGCTGCGCTATCTCGCGCTGCCATAGCCAGCCCTGCCAGCTCACCCTCAACGGCAGAATCCGCACCGACGTCTGCTTCAGCGCGGGCTGCCCCGAAAACGGACAGGCGCGGGCGGCCACCAGTAAATCGACGTGACTCTGCTGACTGAACTGCCGGTTCCAGTGCATCGGCACAAACAGCTCGCCGCGCCGCATCCCGGCATCGACACGCACCCGCACGCTAATCCAGCCCTGAACAGACTGCACCCGCGCCAGTCCGCCCGCCGTCACGCCATACGTTGCCGCATCCGCCGGATGCAGCGCGACAAACGGTTCATCGCAATGCTGCATCAGACGCGGCACCAGCCCGGTACGCGTCATGGTGTGCCACTGATCGCGCACCCGTCCGGTATTCATCAACAACGGATACGCCGGTTCGCGCGGGGCGACAACCGGCGTGGCCGGCACCCGCAACCGGGCCTTACCATCCGGATGAAAAAACCGACGATTGCCAAACAGCCGGGCGCAGCCCTGCGGACAGGCCGCGTTAACCGGCCACTGCACCGGACGCAGCGCATCCCAGTCAGCATTACTCAATTGCGCCAGGCCGCTGATATCAAACGCCCTGGCGCCCCGGTTCTCGAAACCTGACAACGCCGCATGCTCACGGAAAATCTCTGCCGGATGCTGCCAGTTAAAGCCTTCATCAAACCCTAAACGCCTGGCCACCTGCGACAGCAACCACCAGTCAGGCCGGGCGTCACCGGGTGCGGCGGCAAAAGCGCGCTGACGTGAAATACGCCGCTCGGAATTGGTCACCGTGCCGTTCTTCTCGCCCCACCCCTGGGCGGGCAGCAGAATATTGGCAAAGGCGCTGGTATCGGTCTGCGCCATCACATCTGATACAATCACCAGCGGACAGGCCGCCAGCGCCTGCGCGACGCGGTTGCCCTCAGGCATCGACACCGCCGGATTGGTGCCCATAATCCACACTGCTTTCACCGTGCCATCCGCCAGTGCCCGGAAAAGATCCAGTGCAGCCAGTCCCGGTTCCCGGGCAATGGCCGGACTGCGCCAGAAACGCTGCACCCGTTCGCAATCCGCTTCAGTAAAATTCATATGCGCCGCCAGCTGATTCGCCAGGCCACCCACCTCCCGTCCGCCCATGGCATTTGGCTGTCCGGTCAGCGAAAAAGGACCACAGCCCGCGCGGCCTATTTTGCCCGTCAGCAGATGCAGATTAAGAATCGCCTGGTTATTGTCGCTGCCGGTGGCGGACTGATTAATCCCCATGCACCATAGCGTCAGCACCCGATCGTGCTGGCTGAAAAGCTGGAAAAAGTGCGCGACCTGCTGCACGGTTAAGTCACATGCCTCTGCCACTCGCGCCACACCCCACTGCGCTGCGGCGGTCAGCGTCTCGTCCACACCATTCAGGTGCGGCAACATGCTGGCATCAATGCCATCCTGCTGCGCCAGCCAGTGCAGCAGACCGGAAAACAACGCCGTATCGCTGCCGGGCCGCAACGGCAGGTGGAGATCGGCCTGATCGCAACTCGCCGTACGCCGCGGATCGATAACGACAATACACATCGCCGGACGTTGCAGCTTCGCCTGCATCAGCCGCTGCCACACCACCGGATGCGCCCAGGCAGCATTAGACCCCACCAGCAGCACCAGGTCGGCCTGCTCCAGATCCTCATAGCAGCAGGGCACCGCATCGGCCCCCAGCGCCCGCTTATAACCGACCACCGCCGACGCCATGCAGAGCCGCGAATTCGTATCGATGTTGGCTGCACCGATGTAGCCCTTCATCAGCTTATTGGCGACGTAGTAATCCTCGGTCAACAGCTGGCCGGAGCCGTAAAACGCCACCGCCTGCGGGCCATACTGATCGATAACCGCCCGCAATCCCGCCGCCGCCGAATCCAGCGCAGCGTCCAGGCTGACGCGCTGCCCGTTAACCTCGGCGTTCAGCAAACGCCCTTGCGGCGTCAGGGTCTGGCCCAGCGCTGCGCCTTTTACGCACAACCGACCTGCATTCGCGGGATGGTGCGGATCGCCGATCACGGTTGCCTGATGCGCCCCCTGCGGGGTGACGCAGACGCCACAGCCGACGCCGCAATAGGGACAGGTACTGTTCATGATGCCTGCGCCAGCTGATCCAGCGGACGATTTGCCAGCCAGATCTGACCCGCTTCCAACTTCACCGGCCAGCAGCGCAGCTGATGCTGCGGGTTATCCAGGCTCTGTCCGTCACGCAACCGTATCCGCTGCTTATAGAGCGGGGAGATCACCACCGGCTCGCCGCCCACATCGCCAAGGATCCCACGTGAGAGCACGCTGGCGTCGCTGCCGGGTTCGCGGTCTTCCAGCGCAAAAAGCGCATCGCCAAAGCGGAACAGCGCAACACGTTCGCTACCCAGTCGCGCCCCGATCCCCGCCTGCTGAGGAATCGCCTCCAGTGTACACACCGCGCTCCACGGCTCGGCTGGCGGCGGTAACAGCGGACGATCGGTAACGGCCTCCGGCTGACGCTGACCGCGCACCCGGCTGTAGTGCAGCGTCTCATCCGGGCGATCGCTGTTGACCGTAGGGGTAAACAGCGCAAGTCGTGAAGGATCCGCCAGCGTGGTCTGCCACTCGCACTGATACGCGTCCACCACCCGCTGCATCTCCTGCTCCAGCGTCTCGCCCAGACCGAGGCTATCCTCAATCACCACCTGACGCAGATAGTCCAGGCCGCCTTCCAGATTGTCCATCCAGACGCTGGTGCGCTGCAGCCTGTCTGCGGTGCGGATATAGAACATCAGCAGGCGGTCGACATAACGCAGCAGCGTGGCATCATCGAGATCGCTGGCGAACAGGTCGGCGTGGCGCGGCTTCATGCCGCCATTGCCACACACATAGAGATTCCAGCCCTTTTCCGTGGCGATCACCCCGATATCTTTGCTCTGCGCTTCCGCACATTCGCGGGTACAGCCCGATACCGCCATCTTGATCTTGTGTGGGGCGCGCAGCCCCTTGTAGCGGTTCTCCAGCGCAATGGCGAAAGCGGTTGAATCCTGCACGCCGTAGCGGCACCAGGTCGACCCCACACAGGACTTCACAGTGCGCAGCGACTTGCCGTAGGCGTGACCGGTTTCAAAACCCGCCGCCAGTAGCGTCTGCCAGATATCAGGCAGTTGATCGAGCCGCGCGCCAAACAGGTCGATACGCTGACCGCCGGTGATTTTGGTGTAAAGATCGTAACGCGCCGCCACCTCGCCAATCGCGATCAACCCCTGCGGCGTGATTTCGCCCGCCGGGACGCGCGGCACCACCGAATAGGTGCCATCTTTCTGGATATTGGCGAAATAGCGGTCGTTGGTGTCCTGCAACGGCAGATGCGCCGGTTTTAGCAGATAGTCGTTCCAGCATGAGGCGAGCAGTGACGCCACCAGCGGTTTGCACACTTCACAACCCTGCCCCCGACCATGTGACGTCAGCAGCGCATCAAAGGTTCTGAACTCACCGGCCCGCACCAGGTGATAAAGTTCCTGGCGCGAATAGCTGAAATGTTCACAGATATCTTTTTTTACCTCGACACCGAGGTTTTCCAGCTCAAACTCCATCACCTGTTTTACCAGTGCCGCACAGCCGCCGCAGCCCGTAGCCGCTTTGGTGCAGCTTTTGATGCTGCTCATCTCACCGCATCCGCCTTTCACCGCCGCGCAGATTTCGCCCTTGCTGACGTTGTGACAGGAGCAGACCTGGGCGCTGTCAGGCAACGCCGCGACGCCTGGCGCTTTCGGCGCCCCCGACAGCGCAGGCAGGATAAGGCTTTCTGGCGCGGCAGGCAGCGGTAACTCATTGAGCATCATCTGCAGCAGCGTGGCGTAGTCGCTGCTGTCACCGACCAGCACGCCGCCCAGCAGCCGGGTGCTGTCGGCAGAAACCACGATTTTCTTGTAGATGCCTTTTGGCCCGTCGGTCCAGTGATAGTGCTGACTGCCCGGCGTGCGGCCATGCGCGTCACCAAACGACGCCACCTCCACCCCCAGCAGTTTCAGTCTGGTACTCATGTCCGCGCCGCTGAAGGCGGTGGATTCAGCCGCCAGATGCCCGGCCAGCACGCGTGCCATCTGATAGCCTGGCGCGACCAGACCAAAGATCTGACCGTTCCACAGTGCGCATTCACCAATGGCAAACACCTCTTCATCGCTGGTCTGGCAGCGATCGTTGATCTCAATGCCGCCGCGCGGTCCCAGCGTCAGGCCCGCTTCACGTGCCAGCTCATCGCGCGGCCGGATACCGGCGGAGAACAGCACCAGATCGCCGGGTAAACTGCTGCCGTCAGCAAAGCGCAGCACCACGCTACCGTCGGTCTGACGCTCAATCAGTTCGGTCTGTTTTGAGGTGTGAACCGTGACGCCCAGCGCATCGATCTTCTGGCGCAGCATCAGCGCCCCGCCCTCATCGAGCTGCACTGCCATCAGGCGTGGCGCAAACTCCACCACATGCGTTTCCAGCCCGAGCTGCTGCAGCGCATTCGCCGCCTCCAGACCCAGCAGGCCGCCGCCAATCACGATGCCGCGCTGGCTATTGCGGGCGCAGGCAGCAATGGCATCAAGGTCATCCAGCGTGCGGTAGACAAAGCAGCGTTCGTCGTCGTGGCCCGGTACCGGCGGTACAAAAGCACGCGAGCCGGTAGCCAGCACCAGCTTATCCCACGCCAGCTCATTGCCCGCGCTGTCACGCAGACTGCGCTGCTGACGATTGATCGCCACGACTGCGCAGCCGCTGCGCAGTTCGATGCCGTGCAGGGTAAAAAAGTCCGCGCTGACCAGCGACAGATCGTCGGCCGTTTTGCCGTTGAAATAGTCCGACAGATGCACCCGATCGTAAGCCTGCTGACGCTCCTCGCCGTAAACCACGATGTGGTAGTGCTGATGCAGTTCGCGGGCAACCAGCTGTTCAAGAAAGTGGTGACTGACCATGCCGTGACCCACCACGGCTAATACCGGTTTACTCATCTCAGGACTCTCTGCAGCCTGCGGCTGCGGTTCAGGTTGACGGGAATCGAACAGGGCTTCGAGCGTGACAGCTTCGGTGTGCAGCAGACGCGCCAGCAGCGCGGGACCCTGCCGGGTGTCGCCAGAGAGCAATACGCCACAGAGGCGGCCCTGACGAAGAAACAGACGGCGGTAGTCGCCGGAGATCGGATCAAAACTGCTGATGGAGGGTGCCTCACTGACATCCCCGGCGCTGAACAGCGAAATGCCACTGACTTTGAGCCGCGTCGCCTGCGGCTGGCTGACAAAATCCGCCAGTGGCGACCCCGCCAGCTGTGCGGCCAGAATCTGCGCCTGCGTCAGGCAGGGTGCGACCAGGCCAAAGGTTTCGCCGCCAATTTCGCAGCACTCGCCTACGGCGTACACCGACGGGACCGCTGTGCGTAACTGCCCATCGACCAGAATGCCGCGCTGACACGGCAGACCCGCTGCCTGCGCCAGCGTTATCTCCGGCTGAACGCCGATGGCAATCACCACCTGCGTGGCGGCGCAGTGACGACCGCTGGTCAGCGTCACACCCGCCTCGTCAATCGCCGTGAGTCCGCTGTTCAGCATGCAGCGGATACCGCGCTGCTGGAGTGCCGTCAGCAACAGCTCGCCCACCTTTGCATCCAGCTGGCGATCCAGCAGCCAGGGTTTGTGATGAACCAGCGTAACCTCACGCCCACGGGCACAGAGTGCCGCCGCCGCTTCAATGCCGAGAAAACCACCGCCCAACACCACCACCGGTCCCTGGCACGCCAGGAGTTGCCGGACGTCGGCGATACTGCGAAAACCCAGTACGCAATCCGCGTTGATGCCGGGAATGGCGGGCAAACGGGGCTGTGAACCGGTGGCAAACACCAGCCGATCCCAGCCCAGCTGGCGATAATCGGTCTGCACTGTACGTGCCGACAGATCGACCTGCAGCACGGTTTCGCCGGATAGCAGCGTGACGCCGTGCCGCTCATACCAGTCGCGATCGTGGATCAGCGTTTCACTGAACGGCGTTTCACCCGCCAGCACCGGCGAGAGCAGCACACGGTTGTAATTGCCGTGCGGCTCGCGGCCAATGACCGTGATGGCGAAGCGCTGCGGTGCACGTTGCAGCAGGCTCTCCACCATCTGCATTCCCGCCATGCCATTACCTATCACCAGCAACCGTTGCTTCATGGTCTGTTCCTTACGCCGCAGTGGTCTGTTTTTCATAGAGGAAATGCAGCACTTTCTGTCGCAACTGGTGGTAGCGCGGCTCATCCGCCAGCGCCACCCGTGAACGCGGACGTGGCAGATCGACAGTGAGGATCTCGCCAACCTGCGCCGCCGGGCCGTTAGTCATCATCAGCACCCGGTCTGACAGCAGCACGGCTTCATCCACGTCATGGGTAATCAGCACGATGGTGGTGTTCAGCTCCTGCTGAATGCGCATCACGCTGTCCTGCAGATGAGCGCGGGTTAAGGCGTCCAGCGCGCCAAACGGCTCATCCAGCAGCAGCACGCGTGGCTTCATCGCCAGCGCCCGCGCAATACCCACGCGTTGCTTCATGCCGCCGGAGATTTCGCCGGGCCGCTTGTGCATGGCATGGCTCATCTGCACCCGATTAAGGTTGTGCTCGATCCAGTCACGCATCTCCGCTTTGCTGAAGCGTCCTTTAAACACCTGTTGCACCGCCAGTTCGACGTTCTGAAATGCCGTCAGCCACGGCAGCAGCGAATGGTTCTGAAACACCACCGCGCGCTCCGGGCCGGGGCCGGTGATTTCGCGGTTATCACACAGCAGCACGCCGCTGCTGGGCCGGGTTAAACCGGCAATCAGGTTCAGCAGCGTCGATTTGCCGCAGCCGGAGTGGCCGATCAGGCTCAGGGTTTCCCCTTCGTGAATATCAAAACTGACATTGTCCAGCGCCAGAAACTCGCCGCTGGCGGTGGCAAAACGCTGGCTGACCTGCTGGACGCGAATGATCTGTTGCATCGTGCTCTCCTTATTTATCCCAGCTAAAACGACGGACCAGCAGCATCAGCCCCTGTTCCAGCAGCAGCCCGATTACGCCGATGACCAGAATGGCGACCAGAATGTTTTCCACGTTGAGGTTGTTCCACTCATTCCAGATCCAGAAGCCGATGCCCAGTCCGCCGGTCAGCATTTCGGCGGCGACGATCACCAGCCAGGCGATGCCGATAGAGAGACGGACCCCGGTCAGCACCGCGGGCAGCACGGCGGGCAGCAGGATCCGGCGCATCACCGTCCACTCAGAGAGCTGTAACACCCGCGCCACGTTGAGGTAATCCTGCGGGATACGCTGTACCCCTTCGGCGGTGTTGATGATCATTGGCCAGATCGAACAGATAAAAATGGTCCAGCTGGCGGCAGGCTCGGCGCGCTGAAACAGCAGCAGGCCAATCGGCAGCCAGGCCAGCGGACTCACCGGCCGCAGCAGGGCGATGACGGGATTGAACATCTGCGCCATAAAGCTAAAGCGACCGATTAAAAAGCCCGCCGGAATGCCGACCAGCGCGGCCAGGCCGAATCCAATGCCGACGCGTTGCAGCGACGCCAGCACGTTCCAGCCGATGCCCTGATCGTTGGGGCCGTTGCTGTAGAACGGGTCAGCGAACAGGACCTGAGCGGCCTGCCAGGTGGCGTAAGGCGAAGGGAAACCCGGTTGCGACAGCGCCGCGATCTGCCACACCAGCAGCATTAATAACAGGCCACCGGTGGCGGGAATGGCGCGCTGCAACAGCGGACGCAGACGCGCCGGACGGGCTGCGGCTTTCGGGGTGACCTGTAACGGAATAACGGTGGCACTATTGTGACTCTGCACCGGCTGCGCCAGGGCGCGCGCGTCAGTTTTCATAGCAACCTCTCTTAACGTTTGATAGCGAAACTGGCGGCATAGGCGGCAGGATCGCTGCCATCCCAGACCTTGCCGTCGATGAAGGTACTGCTGCGCATTTCACTGGCGGGCAGTGCAACCTGTCCGACTGCGCTGGCAGCCTGTTTGTAGATGTCGATGCGGTTGATCTGGCGCGCCACCGCGAGGTAGTCGGGATCGCTGGCAAGCAGGCCCCAGCGTTTCATCTGGGTCAGGAACCACATGCCGTCTGAGAGCCAGGGAAAACTGACGTTGCCGTTGTCAAAGAAGCGCATCGGGTGAGCGTCCTGCCACGACTGCCCCAGGCCGTTCTGATACTGACCGAGCATCCGACCCTGTAACGTCTCCACTTTGGTATTGATCCAGGCGCGGCTGGCTAACACCTGCGCGGTTTCGCGGCGGTTGTCGTCCGAGGCATCAATCCAGCGCGCGGCCTCCAGCACAGCGGCGGTGAGTGCACGGGCCGTGTTGGGGTTCTCTTTCACCCACTCTGCGCGGGTGCCGAGCACTTTTTCCGGATGCTCCGGCCAGATCTGCTGGCTGGTGGCGGCGGTAAAACCGATGTTGTCGCTGATGGCGCGCTGGTTCCACGGCTCACCAACGCAGAAGCCGCTCATGTTGCCAATTTTCATGTTCATCACCATCTGCGGCGGCGGCACGACCACGGTGCGCACGTCATCAAACGGGTGGATGCCCGCATTGGCGAGCCAGTAATAGAGCCACATGGCATGGGTGCTGGTCGGAAAGGTATGGGCGAAGGTAAAGCTGCCTTTGGCGCTGCCATCAATGGCCTTTTTCAGGCTGGCCGCATCGGTGACCCCACTGGCTTTCAGCTGGTTCGACAGGGTGATCGCCTGGCCGTTATGGTTGAGCGTCATCAGGTTCGCCATGTCGTGCTGCGGACCCGCTACGCCCAGTTGCAGGGCGTAGATCATGCCGTAGAGCACATGCGCCGCATCCAGCTCACCGGAGGTCAGTTTGTCGCGCACCGCCGCCCAGCTCGCCTCTTTGCTGACCTGCAATGTGAGACCATACTTTTTGTCGAAGCCTTTCACAGAGGCCATCACCACCGGCGCGCAGTCAGTGAGCGGGATAAAGCCGACCCGCACCTGCGCTTTTTCTGGCGCATCTGATCCCGCTGCCCAGACCGCATTTCGTAATCCCGGAACGATCCAGGCCGCACCCAGCGCGGCGCCGGAGATCAGCGCCTGACGTCGTGTCAGTGAAAATGGCGTTTTGCTCATCTTGTTGCCCCTGAACAGAAATAAAAAAAGGCGTCCTCCGACAAGCCGAAGCCTGCGGATGGACGCCTTTATCCAAAGCACTGACCCCACCGCCATTGGCGGGAGCAATGCGTACTCTCTATAGGGATTAAGCAAAGGATGTGCCAGATCGCCGAAACAGCCTTAATGCCGATCTGCGGTGACGCACTGTTGAAAAATTAACCGTTTTTGCACGTTTCTGACGCAGATCACGCACAAAGGTTGTGCAGCTACCTCATCCGGGTTAGTTGCTCAGGGTCTTCGCTACCGCCAGTACCGCCTGCGCGATCTCCAGTACCCGCTTATTCTGATTCATCGCACTTTTGCGTAATGCCTGCCAGGCGGCCTCTTCTGTGAAACCCTGCTGCTGCATCAGCCAGTGTTTGGCCTGATCGATCACCCGCCGCTCGTCCAGTGAGGCGCGCATCGCCGCCAGTTCATCCGCCTGCTGCTGCAAACGCTGCGACTGTTCGCCAATCAGCGATAGCACCGAGCGCCCCAGCTGCGGGGCCAGACCGTCGCTGTCGAGCGCCGCCGCGCCAGGCAGCCAGTCCGCCCCGGAGACGTAAAGCGAAAAATTGCTGTCGCCCTGCACCACTGTTCCTGCCGCCTGCTGTTGTGCCTGATCAATGGCAGCCCGGCAGCGCTGCATCAATGTCGCCGTCAGGGCATCCTCCAGCATTTTCATCTGATCCAGCCGCTCAGAGAGCAGGGAAAACCAGTGCAGCGCGCCGGTCTCATCACAACGGCCGCCGGTGCAGGCGATGCGACGAAGGCGTTCGATGTCGCGGCTGGCCTGAGCCAGCGGCTGCCAGGATTCACACGCGGCGCTGTCAGCAAACTCCCGGAAGGTGATAAAGCTCTGCTCCTGTGCCGCAATCAGGGCGACCATCTGGCTGCGCTGGTCGGGGGTGAACTGACGCGCCGCAAAGCCGGCTGAGCCGATGGCCCGCTCCTGCCCGGCCAGTTCTTTGCCCTGCATAAAACTGAACAGGGCGATCAGTGCACGGGAGATGCCGGGATAGCTGGCGGTGTCGGCCGCCTCAAACACCAGATTGAGTAAAGTACGGATAACCTGGTTAAAGGCGGCCATCGCCGCGGCCTGATCAAGCTCACGCTGGCTGATTTGCTGGCGCAGCGCAGGCAGTCCGGCCAGCGCCTGCAGGGCAGCGGCAATCAGGTTGCAGAAGCGGCTGTAGCCGGGCTGCGCTATGGCGGCCGGCAGCGCCTGATAAAAATGCTCCAGGCCGGCGCTGACCTCCTGCTGGCGGGCATGACGTTCGGCGCTGAACAGCGCTCCGTCAGAGCAGATCCAGAGATTGTTTGCGCCACGTTCCCGCTGCAACCGATGGACCAGTTCACTGACGGCAGCCATCAGCTCGCCGGTTTCCAGAAGACGTTGCAGGCTGGCGATATCGCTCGCGCGTGATGCCTGCAGCCAGGTCAGGGCGTCCCTCATTGCTCACCTCAGTGCGGTTAAAACCTTTCAGAAGCAAAAGGCGTGCCGCTTTCCGGAAAAAAGAGGGTCTGAGCAGGGGCGTAAAATCTGATTTTGATAAGTTTCTTAACGCAAACTGATAAATTTTTTCGGCAACAAGTTATTAGTAAATCTTAATAGTTTCCAATCGGATTCATTGCATGTCAGAATGCGCGGCACTGTTCTCAACCGGTTTGTCTCTGCGATAATTCAGTTCGATTTAACTATCACATTACCTGGCGCTTTTCTTATACCGAAACCCGCTCGTAAAGCGCCTGCTATCACGCATCAGCAGCGGGTGCAATGGTTTGAATTCTCAAAAGTCTTAGGTAAACTGAATGCGTTACTATCCCGATGTAATCTGACCCTTTTTTTAAAAACAGAATTTCGGCACGATGCGGCGCGATAAAGATCGCCTCCTGGCATCGGGCCTGGCAATATGCAGATACTTTGATGAGATCACGAGGAACATGGTGAAAAAGAGTCTTGCGTTAACGCTGCTGGCGGTTCTTACCCTGGCAGGCTGTAAGGCCCCGCCGCCGCCCGTCACTGACGATACGCTGGTCACCAGCGAAATTAACGGCGTCAAACTGGTCCATCGACACGCTGTCGCGGCACCGACTGAATTTGAGCCGGTCAATCAGACCTGGCGGGCGCTTTATGGCGCATCCGTCATGACCTCGCCTGATTACGGCGGCAAAGTGGTTCGCTATCTCGAAACGGGTAAACCGTTCGAAGTATTAGGTAATGTGGAACACAGCTGGCTGGCGATTGCTGACCAGGCTGACGGCCCGCTGATCGGTTATGTGCCATTAAAAGCGGGTGTAGAGAGCAGCCGTTACGATGCCACCGTGCAGAGCGATCGTCCCCGTCCCCGCAAAACGAAACAGGTCTGTGTGGCCGTCGGCGGCGCCAGCAAAGCCTGCCGGACTAACGATACCGCGACCTGGATCTTAGACTGAATATGAAATCCGGCGCATATTGCCCGCAGAACCGTCCCGGGCTGCGGGTACAGGGATTTGCCATTGGCTGGAAGATCACGAATTAATGACTGTGGAATCCCCTGCGCGTGAGGCGACCCCCTCAGGCAATGAGAATCTCTTACTTCAGGCTGCGGCGCCACTGCTGAACGCGGTGGTGCAAATTCGTCAGGCAGCCACCCACGATGACCCTGCGGGTCTGCGCCAGTCTCTGATCGATGAAATCCGCCAGTTTGAACAACGCTGTAAACAGGCAGGGCTGCCGTTTGAGATGATTATCGGCGTGCGTTACTGCATCTGCAGCGCGCTCGATGAAGCGGCAGCGCAAACCCCCTGGGGCACGCGCGGCGTCTGGTCTGGCAACGGCATGCTGGTGACCTTCCATAATGAAAGCTGGGGCGGCGAGAAATTCTTTCAACTGCTGTCGCGCATTTCACAAAGCCCGCAACAACACCTCTGGCTGCTGGAAGTGGTGCAATACTGTCTGCTGCTGGGCTATGAAGGCCGCTATCGCGGCAGTGAAAATGGTCGCGCCCAGTGCGATGGTATCCGTAAACGCCTGAAAACCCTGATTGACGAAACGCGCGCCCAGCGCCAGACAGCGCAACCGCCACTGGTTGAAGTGCATCCGCTGGTGAGCACCCTCGCCCGCCCGATGGTGCCGCTCTGGGCCTGTGCCATGCTGGTCGCGCTGATCGGCTGCCTGATCTACAGCGGCCTGAACTGGCGTCTCGGCAATGCCGCCGAACCGTTGCTGCGTACTATCTATCAGACGCCGCTGCCGCAGATTACCGCGGGCCGTCGTCCCTCTTCCCCGCAGGCGCTACTCGATCTGCGTCAGCGCCTGAATGATGTGATTGCAGCCGGGCAGCTTGAGGTCAGCGATGGTGCCTTTGGCAGCAAAGTGATCATCCCCGCGGACAAACTGTTCGCCGAACAGGGCACGGTGATCAATCCGGTGGGGCGCGCCCTGCTGGCCCGCGTCTCAACCGCAATGAAAGATGTCAAAGGGACCATTCTGGTGTCGGTGTTTACCGATGATCATCCGGTGGATAACAGCCGCTTTGCCTCCAGCTATGAGTTCTCATTTGCCCGCGCCCGCGCCATTACCCAGTTGTTACAACTGCAACTGGCTGACGGCCATACGGTTCGCTCCGAAGGCCGCGGCGACAGCGACCCGCTGCTGCCCAACGACAGCAGCGAAAACCGGACCCGCAACCGCCGCGTTGAAATCACCCTGTTTGCCGCGCCTGAAACGCTCAGTAATCATCAAGGAGCACAATAATGCGCGCCTCCCTTCGCCTGCTGCTAACGCATCGCCTGCTGTGGAGCTTTATTGGCGTCACGGCGCTGAGCTGTCTGGTCTGGATGCTGGGGCCGTTCTGGTCATGGGGCGAATCGCGCCCACTGGAACCCGTGCTGCCTCGCCAGCTCACCGTGAGCGCCCTCTATTTTCTCTGGATCCTGTTCCAGCTGATCCCGTCGCTCTATCGTGCCTGGTTCAACAGCCGCTTACTGACCCAGCTTCAGCTGTCGGGCAACGACGACCCGGCGGAACGTCAGATGACCGAAGAGCGGCTCAACCAGCGCTTCAGCGAAGCTGCGATGCAGCTGAAACGCACCCAGTTTGGCCGTCGTCACAGCGGGAACCTGCTCTCACGCTTTAACGCTAATTATCTCTATCAGCTGCCCTGGTACCTGGTCATGGGTGCGCCCGGCGCCGGTAAAACCACCGCACTGTTTAATGCCGGCCTCGATTTCCCGCTGACCGATACGCTGGGCAAAAATGCGGTTCGCGGCGTCGGGGGCACCCGCAACTGTGACTGGTGGTTTACTGACAGCGCGGTGCTGATTGATACCGCCGGTCGTTATGCGTTGCAGGAGAGCCAGCGCGTGCGAGATGCCGCGGAATGGCACAGTTTTATCAATCTGCTGAAACGCTATCGCACCCGCCAGCCGATTAACGGTGTGATCATGACCATCAGCGTCGCCGATCTGCTGAGTGATTCAGCCGAAGCGCGTTTCGCCCAGGCCAGCGCGCTGCGAGAGCGCATGGCAGAACTGCATCAGCAGACCGGTATTCACTTCCCGGTTTATGTGATGGTCACCAAAACCGATCTGCTGAAAGGCTTTATGAGCTACTTCGGCTCGATTGATAAAGCGCGGCGAGATGCTATCTGGGGCTTCACGTTTAACTGGGAGCTGGGCAAGCCGCACAAAGATGACTGGCATCGCCATTTTGGCCAGCAGTTTCAGCGGCTGGAACAGCAGCTCCAGCAACAACTGGCGGAGCAGATGACCCATGAGCGCGACCTGAACGAGCGCGCTGAGTGCTTCCTCTTCCCGCAGGAGTTCGCCTCGCTGCGTCCACTGCTGAACGAATATCTGGATATCGTTTTTTCTGACCATCAGGATGCGGTCGCCTGGAGCCCGCGCGGCCTCTTCTTCACCAGCGGAACGCAGGAAGGCCTGCCGTTTGATCGGGTGATGGGTGAACTGAGCCGCAAACTGCAGTTGCGTCAGGCGGGCGATCACTCGATTGCGGCCTGGGACAGCGTTAATCGCAACAGTCCGATTCCCGGCAACAAAGGCCAGAGCTTCTTTATTCGTGACCTGCTCAGCGATCTGATATTCAAAGAGAGCGGCCTGGCCGGCAGTAATCGCCGCTGGGAGTACCGTAATCAGCTGTTCCACTGGATTGGCTACGGCGTGCTGGCAGGCGCCCTGCTGATCGCCTCCAGCCTGTGGGGCATCAGTTACTACCAGAATCAACAGTATCTGCAGCAGGTTGCCGCACGGGTACCACTTATCCGTGAGCAAAGTCAGCAGGTGATTCATCAGCCTGCTGATAATATTTTTGATCTGCTACCCTTTCTGAATAACCTGGTGAAGTTGCCGCTCTCGGCGCGCTTTTCCCTCGATAATCCGCCGCTTACTATGCGGGCGGGCTTATACCGGGGTAATCAGATCAGCGATGCCGCCTGGGTGCTTTATCAAAATGCGCTTAAGTCTTTGTTGCTGCCGCGTGTGGCGCAGCAGATCACGAATATCCTGCGCAACGACCCGGGTGATGATAACGCCTACAGCCGCAATGCGCTGCGCGCCTATCAGATGCTCTATCAACCGCGTAATTATGATGGCGAGTTTTTACGGGCCTGGCTGCTGCAAAATTTACAGCGCTCCCTGCCCGATACGGTAAGCGCCCGCGACCTGCAGCAGCTTGACTGGCACCTGAGCCAGCTGCTGGATCAGCAGATTCAGTCGTCGCCTTATGCACGTGATAATGCACTGATGATGCGCAAGCTTGCAGAGAATCTGAAAATTGCGGACCAGGCGGGCGGCATGCTGGCGGTAGCGCCGCGGCACCCGGCCCCGCAATCAAACTCGCATAGCGAGTAATGGTGAGGTGAACATGGCTGCTTACACGGCCCCCGGCTGGTATGGCAAGCTGCCGTCGACCGGTGACTTTCTGCACCATCGACTGAGCGAGCAACAGATTAGCCCGTGGAATCACTGGTTCCAGCAGGGATTAATGCACTGGCATCAGCAGGCGTATTCCTACAGCGCGGACTTTCTCCACGCGCCGGTGTGGAACTTTGTGCTGCCGGTTACCGCGACCCGACCGCAGATACAGATGGGTTGTCTGCTGCCCTCCTGTGACCGCGTCGGACGCGCCTGGCCGCTGCTGGCCCTGCACAGCTTCACGCTGGCTCAGTGGCATCCTGCTCAGCTGACCATTTCCGGCGACTGGTTTCAGGATCTGGGCGCGACACTGTTACGGGCGGTTCAGACACCGCTGAACGGCGAGCAGTTAGAGCAGCAGATACAGGCTTTGCCACCGCTGCTGGTGCCGGCCAGGAAGCCCTCTGAAATCATGGATGTGATCGGTTTTCAGGATCTGCCCTGCACGCTGAGCTGGCGTGAAGTGGCTGAACGTTTCGACCCTCAGCAGCATATGAGCTACTGGTGGAGTAACCGCAGTGATGGTTTTGCCCACGCGACCCACAAGCACAGCGGCAACCTCACCGCGCAACTGTTTTCGTTACTGTTTAACCCGGCGGCAGGTTCACAGCCGGGACGTAATGGCCTCTATCCTCCGATGTTCGAGTGAGGCCGGAAGCGTTTGCCGTTCAATCTGGGATAACTCATGCAATTTACCATTGTGCAATGCACTACGGATGTTCCGGTCAGAAGCGTCGCGTTTCAACCGCCTGGCGGTACCATTGGCCGCAGTCAGGACAACGATCTGGTGCTGCCAGATGAGACTCGGGCCATTTCGCGTCTGCAGGCGCTGGTTCACCTGTCGCATGACGGAGAGTGCCGTCTGACGAACCAGGGCAGCGTGACCCCGGTGGAGCATAACGGCATTACCCTGGGTCGCGGCATGCAGGTCGTGCTGAAGCATGGCGATGCGCTGCGCATCGGTGACTATGCGCTGGAAGTACGAGACCCCGCCTGCCACGACACGCAGAGCGATCCGCTGGCGCTGTTTGCTGGCGACAGCGCTCAGCCCGCGAATCCGCTGGGCATTCACGAACATCATGAGGTTGAGGACCGGCTGCTGGTCAGTGAGGTCACGCCCTCACGCCACGAGCGCCACAACGATGCGCGACTGGCTATCGACCCCCAGGCCAGCGAGCCGCGTCGGGCGCTGACGGCGCAGCCGGTGGATCAGGATCGGCTGATCGCCGCACTGCTGGAGGGGATGGGGCTGAGCAACGGTCACGCCACGCCGGTGGATGAAGAGCAGATGCGCATTACTGGCCGGATGCTGAGCCTCTTTTCCCAGGGCACTGTCGCGCTGCTCTCTTCGCGATCCATTCTCAAGCGTGGTGTCAAAGCGGACATGACGATGATCCTGAATGAGGCCAACAATCCGTTCAAGATCCTGCCCTCCGGCAAAACCGTGCTGATGCAGATGTACCAGAGCCAGATGCCCGGGTTTATGCCGCCGGAACAGGCGGTACGCGATGCCCTGGTCGATTTGCAGGCCCACCAGCTGGGGATGATTGCCGGTATCCGCGCCATTATTGCGGCGATGCTGCAATCCTTTAATCCGCAGCGGCTGGAGGAGCAGGCGCGTGCCGATGGCGTGGTGTCAAAAATGCCCTTTTCCGCCATGAAGAAGGCGGCGCTGTGGGACTACTTCACCCGTAATTATCAGCGTACGGCCGGAGAGATCGAAGATGATTTCCATACGCTGTTTGGCGAGGCCTTTCTCCATGCCTATGACATGGAGGTGAATCAGTATAAGGACTCTCAGACGCGGGTAGATGAACCATGAAAATCGTTTTTGCCAGCCGCTGCCAGCAGGGGCTACGCGATGAGAATCAGGATCGCACCGGCGCAGAGCTGGATGAGCGTAAAGCCTGCTTTGTGGTCTGCGATGGCGTGGCCGGTCTGCCCGGCGGCGAGATGGCGGCACAGCTGGTGCGTGACACCCTGCTGAGCCAGTTACAGGCGCACGCCGACCTGACGCCGGAGATAACCCATCAGGCGATTGAACAGTGCCGCTTAGCGCTGCATGAGGCACAGGGTAAAAATCCGAAATATTCACGCATGAGCACCACGCTGGCGGCCCTGTTTATTGACCGCGAAAAACAGCGCGCATGGTGGGCGCATGCCGGTGACAGCCGGGTTTACCACTTCCGCCGCGGCGTGCTTCATGAGGTCACTCGCGATCATAGTCTGGCCCAGCAGCTGAAAGAAGCGGGCTATGAAAATACCGGCATTAACAGTAATTTACTCTATAATGCGCTCGGCGCTGAACCGCCTCGCTTAGTAAGCTTTTCGCAGGAGATTGCGCTGGAGGATGGCGACGCGTTTCTGGTCTGCACCGATGGCTTCTGGCTGAATCTGGCCAGTCATGAAATGGAACAGGCGCTGCGCATGGTGAATGCCTGCGAGGAGTGGCTGGCTCTGATGGAACAGGCGGTAAGCCGCAACGTTAAGAAAGATAATCTCAGCGCACTGGCGGTCTGGATTGGTGAGCCGGAGGAGGCAACGCTGCTCTATTCACTGGCTGATTCGGCGCGCTTTCTGCCGCCTCGTTTTTGATTCCAAGGATCCTTATGAAACTGTGGTTGCCCGGCATCATCACCCTGCTGATTGCCTTTCACGCCCAGGCTGAAAATTATCGGGTTGTCTACTCCCCCAGCCTGGCGCTGGAGGTCTATATCGATAATGTGGTGAGTAAAGCGCCTGACGACTGGTGCAAAGAGACGCTGCCACTGCGCATCGTCTCCGGCAAAAGTAAGGATTCGGCGGTGCTGACCACCTTTTTACCGCGCGTCGGCACCCTGCTCGCTAATCAGTGCGGATTACTGGACGAGCTACCCTGGCAGATGACCAGTAAAGAGGGTGGCGTACTGGCCAGCGGCAGCGCCAGTAAGCTGCAGAACTGGCGTCCTATCGTGATGGCAGATGCCACCGCCAGCGCCAGTGAGAGTAATGCTGCACCGCTTGACCTGTCTCGGCCCGCCAACAGCACGCCGCTGCAACATTTTGATCTCCCCAGCGGCTGCCATTTTCGCACCGCCTGGGATGAAAATGCCCAGACCCTGTTTATCCCGGATGTCAGCAAGCAGCAGTGCTCACCGGATGGCTGGGCAGAAGGCAAAAGTGAGTTGATGCTGGCGACCCCTGACCACCCAACGCCGGTGGCAGTCATCTTTTATCAGGGCTATCCCATCGCCAATCTGACGATCCCGGACAGCAAGCTGGAGGTTATCGCCGCGAACAATCAGCGCATGATTGTGACACGCCCGGATGCGAATGATAGCTGGCTGGTGCTGCCCTTTGATGCCAAACAACATGTCTGGCGCTTCAATGGTGCCCTGTTGATAAAGATGGATAAGAATGCTGCGCAGCAGGATGCTGACGCTGTGAAATCGCGAGTTGATACGTTGCGCAGCCACTGGGCGCCCTATTTCATGCCACAGCAAAAAGTGAATGTGTTACTCATCGACACCCTGCACGCGGATCTGGTTGATCCTGCCATTGGTGCCTGGCGTAACATCAATTAATTACCGCGCAGCCTGGCGAGCAGGCCGTGTACAGAGAGTTCACTATGTCGGCAAATGATAATCCGAAAACCGTTCCGAATGCCCTGCCTGACGGATACCGTTTCAATGAGTTTGAGATCAAGGAAGTGATCGGAGGCGGCGGCTTCGGCATCGTCTATCGCGCGTGGGATCACCAGCTTGAACGCACTATTGCAATCAAAGAGTACATGCCGGTGTCGCTGGCAGTCCGTGCCGCCGATTTAACGCTGGAGCTGCGCGGTGAGCGTTTCCAGAAGCTGTTTAATGCCGGGCTCACCAGCTTTATTCAGGAAGCGCGTCTGCTGGCTCGCTTTAATCATCCGGGACTGCTGCACGTGCTGCGCTTCTGGGAGCAGAACGGCACAGCCTATATGGGCACGCTCTACTACAGCGGTATGACGCTGAAAGAGTGGCAGGTAACCAGCCCGGCGTCGATCACTGAAGCCTGGATCCGCCGCCTGCTGCCGCCGCTGTTGGGTGCCATCAGCACCATCCATCAGGCCGGCTATCTGCATCGCGATATCTCGCTCGACAATATTCAGATTCAGGAGAACCAGCTGCCGGTTCTGCTCGATTTTGGCTCGGCGCGTAAAGAGATTGGCAACCTCTCTGACGAAACGGAAATCATGCTTAAACCTGGCTTTGCGCCGATTGAGCAATACAGCGAAGAGGGTGAAGTTGAACAGGGGCCGTGGACCGATATCTACGCCCTGGGCGCGGTGCTGCATAACCTGATTACCGGTAATCCGCCGCCGGTCAGCGTGGTGCGCTGCATTGAAGATAATTATCAGCCGCTGGTGGAACGCCAGCCCGAAGGCTACTCACTGCCGCTGCTGCATGCCATTGACTGCGCGCTGGCAATGAAGCCAGGCGATCGCCCACAAACGATTGATGCCTTTGCCGCGTTGATTGATCTGCCGGTCAGTGATGTGGAAGCGGTGGTAAACAGCTTCCCGGTGCCGGGCGAGCCGCCTGGTCTGCCGGTCGAGGAGCCGGTTGAGGCTGCTGCGCCGGTGGTAATGGCGATGAATCATGCCGCCGCGTCCGCCGAGCCGGTGACGCCGCGCACGGTGCGTAAACTGTCGCCTGGATTGCTGGGCCTGGCTGCCGTGGCCATTCTGGCCGTGGTTGTCGCCATCTGGCTGGCGAATCGCCACAGTGCCACACCAGAGGTGGTTAACAACAGCTCAGCCATGACGCAGGCGCCCGCATCAATTCCGTCAGCCGCTGCCGTTCCGGCCGCGCTGGCGACCGTCTATCTTAAGCTGGAGAGCGGTGAAAGCGTGGTGCTTAACGGACAGCCGGTTGAGGTAAAACCGGGCAGCAGCGGATTTGCCGCGCTGAATCTGGCGGCGGGACAGTACAAAATTGACGTTAAGAATGGCAGTGAGACGCACACTCAATCCCTGACCATCGATAAGCCCGGCACCTGGCTGATTAATCCGGGTAACTAAGCCCGGTAATCCGCAGCCGGATCGTAAAAGGGCGCGACAGTGTCGCGCCCTTTTACTCTGGTTAAGCCCCGGTTCAGGCCTGCTTCAGGCAGGCTTGCTGCAATGTCCGCACCTGATGGGCCAGCCGGCTCAGACTTTCCTCCTCCATGCCGCGCCGGGTCAGCTCCTCTTCCAGAGCAAACAGATATTGCGCATTCGAGCCCAGCGGGCCACTGGCCGCAGCAATTAATGGCGCAATCGCCTCCGGGCAGGTGTCCGATTCATACAGCGGATGACGCGGATCCATAATAAAGGTCAGCGCAGTGACGCTGCGACCATCCTCCAGCTGTAATTCACACCAGGTTGGAAGATAGCAGCCAGTGATCATCTCACGCTTCCACAGCAGCGCCAGCTCTTCATGCAGCCGTTCTTCCGGCAGACGAAACGCCAGACCCGTGGTTCTGCCACCCTGCTTCAGCGCCAGCATGCGGCCGGGATGCGTGGCGGTGCCACGTCCGGCAATCAGCCGCAGGCAGAAAGCACGGTGCCAGCCCTCCAGCGAACCGGACGCCACTTCATCCGCCTCAAAAATCGGGTTCCACATCAGCGAGCCGTAACCAAAGATCCATACCGGGCTGTGATCGGGACGACAGGCCAGGGTGGCTGCCAGCGAGGCCGCGCGCTGCTCGCAACTCCAGAGCAACGCCTCTTCGATATCCCCGAACGACGTTTTACAATCCGCTTTTAATAGAAATTCCCGGGTAAGCAATGCGACCTCCTCAACATCAACGGCGTCCTGCAGAATGGCTCCTGTAACATGATCTCCAAAACGGCGCTGCGTTTCGTTCATCAAATTGACATTAATCTATTTCCGCGCGGGGTTACAAGCGTGATTCCGGTCGCAGGTTAAAAAAAACCAGATAAACCTTATAGCGAAGATGAAAAAAAGGGCCAGATAATCCTGGCACTTTGGCGTGAACAGGCTAGCGACGGCATTAACGTTTAGGATGCCACTTATCGTCATCACCTTTCTCATACTCTTTCTTTACGGCTGCCCAGGCGACTTTGTGCGCCACCTCTTCCCGCGAATCATCGCCCCGTCGATCCTTAGCCTCTTTATATTCTTCCCACGCGCTGTTAAATGCCTGCTGATAGATATCCTGCGCATGCGCGGGAAGCACGTGTTTTACGTTGTCAGGTAAGTCGGTTCGTTTAGAGTAAGGCATAACGGCTCCTCAGTTTATGGATTCCTGTTAAGCCTGGCGCAACAGGACAAAAATACAAACAGCCACTTATCTGCACTTCAAATTAAAAACCAGAAACAGGCCACACAAGTTACAATGATAAACAGATATTCCGGCATTTGACGGTCAGATAGGTGGGTAAAGAGAAGTTGTTGTGGCCTGATTAATATTGCAATATTTGAGATAACTTCAGGTTAATACCGCTTCGACCATTTATTGCATTTAAGTAAAAAGCAGTAAATTTTTCCCGTTCGGACCGGTGAAAAGATAAACTGCGCCCTGCCCTAAAACTGATTATATTTCTAACAGCAGCACTCGCTGTGTCCGGATAATCATTAACCAGAGAGGATGGTGAATGCCTTCACATGAAAAAACACGTCACAAGGAATTCTCGCTGATACTTCCCCTTATCACGCTGGGTATACTCTATTTTTTTGGTGCAACCACATCATTTCCGATTGTAGTCGGTATCAACTTAGTGGCGCTGGTTGCCATTCTGAGCAGCGCCTTTAGCGTTGTACGACATGCCGACGTGCTGGCGCACCGGCTGGGCGAGCCCTATGGCTCTCTGATCCTGAGTCTGTCCGTGGTGATTCTGGAAGTGAGCCTGATCTCGGCGCTGATGGCGACCGGCGATGCCGCACCCGGGCTGATGCGCGATACGCTCTATTCGATCGTGATGATTGTAACCGGTGGACTGGTTGGCTTTGCGCTGCTGCTGGGCGGTAATAAGTTTGCGACGCAATACGTGAATCTGGCGGGCGTGAAGCAATATCTGATCGCTATCTTTCCCCTGGCGATTCTGGTGCTGGTGTTTCCCAACGCACTGCCGGGCGGTAATTTCTCTGTCACTCAGGCACTGCTGATCGCGGCGATTTCAGCGGCGATGTATGGCGTGTTCCTGCTGATTCAGACCAAAACCCACCAGAGCCTGTTTGTCTATGAGCATGAAGATGAGAGCGATGATGGCGACCCGCATCATGGCAAACCGTCTGCCCACAGCAGCTTCTGGCATACCAGCTGGCTGATCGTGCATCTGATTGCGGTCATTGCCGTGACCAAGATGAATGCTAATACGCTGGAAAGCCTGCTGACGGATCTGAATGCACCGGCACAGTTTACCGGTTTCCTGGTGGCCCTGCTGATCCTCTCACCGGAAGGCCTGGGGGCGATCAGGGCCGTGCTGATGAATCAGGTGCAGCGCGCCATGAACCTCTTCTTTGGTTCAGTGCTGGCGACCATCTCACTCACGGTACCGGCGGTAACCATTATCGCCACCCTGACCGGACAGGAGCTGATATTTGGTCTGGAGCCGCCACAGATGGTGATTATGATGGCGTCGCTGATTCTCTGTCAGCTCTCCTTCTCGACCGGACGCACAAATGTACTGAATGGAGCCGCGCATCTGGCGTTGTTTATCGGTTATCTGATGACCATCATGCTGTAACGTCACCCGTCTTCAGGCGAAAAAAAAGAGCGAATCATCGCTCTTTTTTTTGCAGCAAACTTATTTGCTGGTATCGAGTTCCGGGAAGCTTTTCACCAGATCGTCAATCGCTTTCATCTGCACCAGGAATGGCTCCAGCTTATCCAGCGGCAACGCGGATGGGCCGTCACACAGGGCGTGTTCAGGATCCGGGTGCGCTTCGATAAACAGACCGGCAATGCCGACCGCCATACCGGCACGCGCCAGCTCAGCCACCTGAGCACGACGACCACCTGATGCTGCGCCAAACGGATCGCGTGTCTGCAGCGCATGGGTGACATCGAAAATCACCGGGCTGTTTTTGGTGACTTTCTTCATCACGTTAAAGCCGAGCATATCGACAACCAGATTGTCGTAGCCGAAATTGCTGCCGCGATCGCACAGGATGACCTGCTCGTTGCCACCTTCAGCGAACTTATCAACGATGTTGCCCATCTGACCCGGGCTGACGAACTGGGGCTTCTTGACGTTGATCACCGCGCCGGTTTTCGCCATCGCTTCCACCAGGTCAGTCTGACGCGCCAGAAACGCGGGCAGCTGGATCACATCAACCACTTCAGAGACCGGCTGCGCCTGGGACGCTTCATGCACATCAGTGATAATTTTGACGCCGAAAGCCTGCTTCAGCTCCTGGAAAATCTTCATCCCCTCTTCCAGGCCAGGGCCACGATAGGAGTGAATAGAGGAGCGGTTCGCTTTATCAAATGACGCTTTGAATACGTAAGGAATACCAAGCTTACTGGTGACGGTAACGTAGTGTTCGCAGATGCGCATCGCCAGGTCGCGCGACTCCAGTACGTTCATCCCGCCAAACAGCACAAATGGCAGATCGTTTGCGACTTTGATATCGCCAATACTCACGACTTTCTGTGTCATGCCCTTTCCTTTTCAGTGGGTCCGCTTAGTGCAGCGTGACCTGTTTTTGTTCGATTGCGTGAATCTGAACTTTGATCATTTCGCTGACCGGGTCTTCAGGACACTGCTCAACGAAGTACGTTAAATCATTCAGGGCGATATGTTCGCACTCCAGCTGCGCGTAGATCAAACCGCGATCGCGGATTTCGTAGGGATCGTCAGGATCGATACGCAACAGCACCTGACTGACGTTCAGCGCCAGCTCCATCTTCTTCTCTTCCATTAATGCCGCTTTCAGCGTGTCGAGCATCTTGCGCATCACGGTGACGGTTTTGGCTTCGTCGAGATCGTCGTCATACAGACGCGCTGTCGGGCTGATATTGCCTTTGAGCCACACTTCCAGCGTGTGCCGGTCAAGCGTTTCGCCATTAAACGGGTTGATCATCCACTTATCACCATCAATCCAGTCGGCGCGCAGAATCAGCTGCGTCGGGAAGATCACCGGCATCAACGGCAGTTCCAGCTCGGCGGCGATGTGCAGCAGGATAACGCCCAGTGACACCGCCGTGCCCCGACGGGTCTTGAGCACATTGTCGATCCAGAGGGCATCAGAAAGATTGTAGACGCCACTGGCCCCGCAAAATCCCCACTGGCGATAGAACAGTTCCAGCAGCTTTTCGAGCTGCATGTCAGCATCTTCGGTATGGCTGACATAGTCACGTGCTTCGGCGACTAACGCCGCAAGTTGTGCTTCCACCGACAACGCCGGGAAATCGGCGCGGATGGCAAGCGTGGCACCAATCACCGCTTCACACAGCGGTGTCTGGCTGAAATCTAATTGTTCGGTCGAGGTCATGCTATCCCCATAACGGCATTTTGGTCAGCGCCAGCTTAATGATGGCCACCAGGGCGATTAACGCTACCAGAAAAGCGATCCAGCGGGTGCGATCAGTGCGTGGACGGCGACTCAATGCCACAAATCCTAAGGCGATGTAGATGATAACCGCTAAAAGCTTCTCCGTCAGCCAGCTTCCTTGCGGTGTAAAGGGATAGAAGTGGGTAATCATCACCAGCGAGACGCCGGTCACCAGTAACAGGGTGTCGTTAGCGTGCGGCAGGATGCGCACCCAGCGTTTCGTCATCATTGCCGATCCACGGCGCAGCCAGTAAAACCGCAGCAGGAACAGCGTCACGGTAAGCACCACCGTTAAGATGTGCAGATTTTTAATCAGGGGATAAAAGGCGAACATCATGAATCCTTTTCAAAGCGCTTTTATGAAGGGAACTGGCCTAAGGTCACACGCGGATTGCCACCGTAATCATCGACGGTTTCCACGGCGTGATAGCCTTTTTGCCGCATCAGCGTGGCGACCGCCTCGCCCTGCTGCCAGCCATGTTCCAGCAGCAGCCAGCCCCCCGGCAACAGCCACGCAGGTGCCTGCTCGATCAGCGTGCGCAGATCCGCCAGTCCCGCTTCATCCGCCACCAGCGCGCTGCGCGGTTCAAAGCGCACGTCACCCTGCTCCAGATGAGCATCGCTGGCATCTATGTAGGGTGGGTTGCTGACAATGAGGGTAAAGCGCTGTGGCGTCAGCGCCTGGAACCAGTGACTGAGCAGAAAGGTGGTGTTGGTGAGGCTGAGCTGCTGCGCATTACTGTTTGCCAGCTCAACGGCGGCTTCAATGCGATCCACGCCGGTGACCTGACAATCGGGACGCTCGCTGGCCAGCGCCAGCGCAATCGCTCCGGTGCCGGTGCCCATGTCCAGAATGGTTGCCGGTGTCGCGGGCAGATGTGCCAGCGCCTGTTCAACCAGCAGTTCGGTATCCGGGCGCGGGATCAGCGTGGCGTCATTGACGCGCAATGGCAGCGACCAGAACTCGCGTTCGCCCACCAGATGCGCCACCGGCTCACCGCGGGCGCGACGCGCCAGCAGGCTATCCAGCTGCGTCAGCTGCTCATCGCTGAGCACCGTTTCATCAAAGGCGATTAACCAGCTGCGTGATTTGCCGGTCACAAAACCTAACAGGATCTCTGCGTCACGCTTCGGACTGTCACCACCGCACAGCATGGCGACCGCCTGTTTCAGCCAGTGACGAATATCCATTAATCCTGACCAGCCAGCGCCGCCAGCTGATCGGCCTGGTACTCCTGAACAATCGGCTCAATCAGGCTGTCGAGTTTCCCTTCCATCACTTCATCCAGACGGTAGATGGTCAGGTTGATACGGTGATCGGTCACGCGGCCCTGCGGGAAGTTGTAGGTGCGGTTACGGTCAGAACGATCGCCGCTGCCCAGCAGGTTGCGTCGGGTACTGGCTTCGGCGGCGTGACGGCGGGCCATCTCTGCAGCGTGAATACGCGAGCCCAGCACCGCCAGCGCTTTGGCTTTGTTTTTATGCTGTGAACGTTCGTCCTGACACTCCACCACGATACCGGTTGGCAGGTGGGTAATACGAATAGCGGAGTCGGTGGTGTTAACGTGCTGACCGCCTGCGCCGGATGAGCGGAAAGTATCGATCTTCAGATCGCCCGCATTGATTTCCGGCAGTTCCGCTTCCGGGATTTCCGGCATCACGGCAACGGTACAGGCTGAGGTGTGAATGCGGCCCTGGGATTCGGTCTCCGGCACGCGCTGCACGCGATGGCCGCCTGACTCAAACTTCAGGCGTCCATAGGCACCTTCGCCGGTGACGCGGGCAATCACTTCTTTGTAACCGCCATGCTCGCCTTCGTTGGCGCTGATGATCTCCACGCGCCAGCGACGCGCTTCGGCATAGCGGCTGTACATGCGGAAGAGATCGCCGGCGAAAATCGCCGCTTCATCGCCGCCGGTTCCGGCGCGCACTTCGATAAAACAGGCGCGCTCATCGTCGGGATCTTTCGGCAGCAACAGAACCTGCAACTGCTGCTCCAGCACGTCACTCTTCTCACGCGCTTCCTGCAACTCTTCCTGAGCCATGTCACGCATTTCAGGATCGTCGAGCATCTGCTGCGCGGTTTGGATATCTTCCTGCACCTGCTGCCAGTCGCGGAAGCAACGGGTCACATCGGTCAGCTGAGCATATTCGCGTGACAGCGCACGGAAACGCTCCTGATCGGCGATCACGCCTGCATCGCCCAGCATCGCTTCCACTTCTTCGTGGCGCTCCTGCAGGGCTTCCAGTTTGGCAACTATAGAGGTTTTCATTTAAATGTGGGATTCCCGTAACAGGTGGCGACAGCGGTGTGCCTAATCGAGACCCAGGCTGTCGCGTAAAATCTGCAGGCGTTCATTATCGCCGTCGCGGGCGGCCTGCTGAAGTGATTTGGTTGGAGCGTGTATTAAACGGTTGGTCAGCTTGTGCGCCAGTTCCTGCATGACTTTCTGCGGATCGGCACCCTGCTGCAGCGCCTGCAGCGCACGGCCTTCCAGCTCAGCGCGGATCTCTTCCGCCTGAGAACGATATTCACGGATCGTATTCACCGCGCCCTGTGAGCGCAGCCACGCCATGAATTCGCTGCTTTCCTGAACCACGATGCTTTCGGCCTGAACCGCGGCCGCTTTGCGCTGCGCCAGGTTCTGCTCGATGATCGCCTGCAGGTCATCCACGCTGTAGAGATAGGCGTTAGGCAGGTCGCCCACTTCCGGCTCTACGTCGCGCGGAACCGCAATATCGACCAGCAGCATTGGCTTGTTACGTCGCGCTTTCAGCGCGCGCTCCATCATCCCCTTACCGATAATCGGTAGCGGACTGGAGGTTGACGAGATAATAATGTCGGCTTCTGCCAGACGGGCGTCGATCTCCGCCAGGGTGATCACCTCTGCACCCACTTCCGACGCCAGCGTTTCGGCGCGTTCGCGGGTACGGTTGGCGATGATCAGATTTTTGACCTGATGTTCACGCAGATGACGCGCCACCAGCTCAATGGTCTCACCTGCGCCAACCAGCAAGACATTGACGGAGGAGAGCGATTCGAAGATCTGACGGGCCAGCGTACAGGCGGCAAACGCCACCGACACCGCGTTGGCACCGATATCGGTTTCCGTACGCACGCGTTTGGCAACCGAGAAGGTTTTCTGGAACATGCGTTCCAGTTCACTGCTCAGCGCCTGACCGCGTGAGGAGTCGGCAAAGGCTTTTTTCACCTGACCGAGGATCTGCGGTTCGCCCAGCACCAGTGAGTCGAGTCCGCTGGCGACGCGCATCAGGTGGCTGACCGCCTCGTTATCCTGATGCCAGTAGAGGCTGTTTCGCACATCCTCCTCATCCAGCTGATGATAATTGCATAACCAGCTCACCAGACGCGCTTGTAAGTCGGCCTGCTGCTCTACACTCAGGTAGAGTTCAGTCCGGTTACAGGTGGACAACACCACGCCGCTCTGCACCATTGGCTGTGATAACAGGCTGTTTAACGCCTGCTCAAGCGTCTCCGGCCCGAACGAGACGCGTTCGCGCAGAGCAATGGGGGCTGTCTTGTGATTGATTCCGAGAGCGAGCAGCGTCATAGCGGTTTTGGTTGGGATGTCCCAATAATGTCAGGGTTTTGTGAGGCGCATTCTACAAGATGCGGCAGATCAAGAAAAGCCATACAAAGGCTATGACTGTAATAAGATTAACCCGATCGTGCTCAATTTGCTGCATAACAGCATTGACGGTTAAAACCGGGACGGTTAGCGTTATCCGTTACGAATAATAAATGTGTCCGAGGAGATGACCACTTGATGCTTAATTCACCACGCAATCTGTTGCGCCTTTTGCCCCTTGCCAGCGTGCTGCTGGCAGCCTGTAGCGTCAACAAACCGCAAGGCCCGGGCCCCAGCGTTACCGCGCCACAGTGGCAACAGCATCAGCAGGCGGTCTCAAAGGTCACGCACTATCAGACCCGCGGCGCCTTTGCCTATCTTTCTGACAAGCAGAAAGTCTATGCCCGCTTTAACTGGCAGCAGACCGCGCCCGATCGCTATCGCCTGCTGCTGACCAATCCGCTGGGCAGCACCGAACTGCAGCTGGATGCGCAGGGCTCGGTGGTACAGATCGTCGATAACAAAGGCAAGCGTTACGTCAGCAACGATGCGCAGAAAATGATTTCGCAGCTGACCGGCATGAACATTCCGCTGGCGAATCTGCGCCAGTGGATGATGGGTCTGCCAGGCGATGCCACCGACTATCAGCTCAACGAGAGCTATCAGCTGAGCAGCCTGAACTACAGCCGCGACGGTCAGAACTGGCAGGTCTCTATTGCGGGCTACGACAGCAAAGTCACCCCGCCGCTGCCTTCGAGCCTGGAGCTGAAAGAGGGTGACCAGCGGATTAAACTGCGTATGGACGGCTGGACCGTTCAATGATCACCCACTGGCCTGCCCCGGCAAAACTGAATCTTTTTCTCTACATCACCGGCCGTCGTCCCGACGGCTATCACAACCTGCAGACGCTGTTTCAGTTTCTTGATTACGGTGACCAGCTGCAGATTACTGTCGATCAAAGCGGCTCGATTACACTGTTAACGCCCGTGGCAGGCGTTGCGGATGCGGATAACCTGATTGTCCGCGCCGCAAACATGCTGAAACAGGCGGCGCAGGATAACAATCGCCTGTCCGCTCACGCGGGCGCGCAGATTGCCGTTGAGAAAAACCTGCCCATGGGTGGCGGTCTCGGTGGCGGCTCCTCTGATGCGGCAACCGTACTGGTGGCGCTGAATCATCTGTGGCAAACCGGCTTCACGCCGGATGAGCTGGCGTCGATGGGTGTGAAGCTGGGCGCGGATGTGCCGGTGTTTGTCCAGGGCTTCGCGGCCTTCGCCCAGGGGGTGGGTGAACAACTTCATCCCGCAGAGCCGGAAGAAAAGTGGTATCTTGTCGCCCATCCCGGCGTGAATATCAGCACCCCAGTAGTATTCAACGACCCCGAACTGACGCGAGATACTCCATCGCGCAGTTTATCGACGCTTTTAGCATCACCCTTCACCAATGATTGTGAAGCAGTGGTAAGAAAACGTTTTCGTGAGGTTGATGAGCTTGTTTCCTGGCTGCTAGAATACGCGCCGTCACGCCTGACTGGCACGGGCGCTTGTGTGTTTGCTGAGTTCGACACCGAGTCTGCTGCCCGCCAGGTGCTGGAGCTTGCCCCGAATGGGGTACGCGCATTTGTAGCCCGGGGCGTAAATGTTTCGCCGCTACAGCGTACCCTGCGAGGCGATTAGCGAATGCGTGACAGTGTCACCACGTTCCGGACACTGCACGTTTCGCATCAACACACCCGTGTGAACGCACATGACCGTACGCGCCGGTTACAGTCATGCCGTTCATTCTCTGGACGCAAAGCCTGAGGTTCTTCTCGTGCCTGATATGAAGCTATTTGCTGGTAACGCCACCCCGGAACTAGCACAACGTATTGCCAACCGCCTTTACACCAGCCTGGGAGACGCCGCTGTAGGACGTTTCAGTGATGGTGAAGTGAGCGTACAGATCAACGAAAATGTACGCGGTGGTGATATTTTCATCATCCAGTCCACCTGTGCCCCCACCAACGATAATCTGATGGAACTGGTTGTGATGGTCGACGCGCTGCGTCGTGCTTCTGCTGGTCGTATTACCGCAGTCATCCCCTACTTTGGTTATGCCCGTCAGGATCGCCGCGTGCGTTCCGCGCGTGTACCTATCACCGCTAAAGTAGTGGCAGACTTCCTTTCCAGCGTCGGTGTTGACCGTGTTCTGACGGTTGACCTGCACGCCGAGCAGATCCAGGGCTTCTTCGACGTCCCGGTTGATAACGTATTTGGCAGTCCGATCCTGCTGGAAGATATGATGCAGATCGGTCTGGAAAACCCGATTGTTGTTTCTCCCGATATTGGTGGCGTAGTACGTGCCCGTGCTATCGCTAAACTGCTGAACGACACCGATATGGCCATCATTGATAAACGCCGCCCTCGCGCGAACGTTTCTCAGGTGATGCACATCATTGGTGACGTTGCTGGCCGCGACTGCGTGCTGGTCGACGACATGATCGACACCGGCGGCACGCTGTGCAAAGCGGCTGAAGCGCTGAAAGAGCGTGGTGCTAAACGCGTATTTGCTTACGCGACCCACCCGATCTTCTCCGGCAATGCGGTTGAAAACCTGCGTAAATCTGTGCTCGACCAGGTAATCGTCTGCGATACCATCCCACTCTCTCAGGAGATTAAGTCACTGCCGAATGTGCGCACGCTGACCTTATCTGGCATGCTGGCCGAAGCCATTCGCCGCATCAGTAACGAAGAGTCAATCTCGGCAATGTTCGAGCATTAATCTTTGCGGAACCGGGCCCTGTGCCCGGTTTTTTTATGCCTGCCGGGCGCCCGATTAACGCGCTTCTTTTTCTGATATTTTCGCGATAAATTTCCCCAAAATCGCCTATTTTCAACGCCACCCACTCTTTTGATAAAACGCCGCGTTCCCCGCTTCTGCCCTGTGCCGTTAAGTGGTAATTTGCAGCGCACTTTTCATAAGAACCCTGACCGCCATGAGCCTCGATATCTATACGTTATTTGTCTGCGAGCTTTATGTGCTGGGTTTTCTGAGCATCATCATGTTTTTTGCCTGGATCGGATCGCAATATGATCGCGTTCTCGGCTTCACCTGCCTGTCGCTGGTTTTTACCCTGATTGCCGTATTCTTAAGTAGCCTGCGCAGCAGTGGCCTGCATTTCCTGCCCGTTGCAGTGGGTAACGTTTTAGTGATGCTGGCTTACGGCGGATTGTTAAATGCGTTCCGGCGCTTCTGCGGCAAGCCCATCGGCACTCACTGGCTACTGGGCGCCCTGCTCTGGGCACTCCTCTGCTGTTTCCCGGCGTTCTATTACAGCTTACCCAAACGGGTGCTGGTGCTCTGCATCGCCTGCATCGTCTATACCGCGGCACTGATCCAGCTGGTCTGGCTAGCGCGTGCCACGTTAAAGGTGACCTTCTGGCCTGCACAGCTGCTGCTGTGGATCCATCTGCTGTTTCACCTGGCTCGCCTGTTTCTGGACAGCGCGATTCCCAGCACGCTGCCTGGCGCCATTGGCGGATCAAACTTCTCGATTTACGTCATCCTGGAATCGATTCTGTTTGTCATCGGTCTGACATTTACTATCCTGGCCATGGTGAATGAACGGATGCAGTCAGTCTTAAAACATGCCTCAATGCACGATCCTCTGACCAGCGTCTGGAATCGTCGGGCTTTATTTAATGAAGCAGAGAAGATTTTGGCGCAATGCCGCCGTCAGAACCGACCTTTTAGCGCGATTCTGTTCGATCTGGATCATTTTAAGAGCATTAACGATCGGTATGGCCATCAACAGGGCGACCAGATATTGATTCACTTTTGCGACATTGTCAGAGGATTGATACCGGCTGAGGGGCGTTTTGCGCGACTGGGCGGAGAGGAGTTTGCGGCAATAATTCCGGCGGCGGCAAAAGATGCAGAAGTCTGGTGCGAGACGATTCGGCGGGAGGTCTGTGCGTCACAACCCAATTCAATTGCCTATTCGGTCAGCATTGGGTTTGCCACGGTCACACATCAGCAGCAGGGTTTTGACGATTTACTCGCACTGGCGGATAAAGCGCTCTATCACGCCAAGGCCAGCGGCCGGAACCGCATAGCGCAGCATCCGGTCACTGCTGGCATCAGTTAATGGTGAGAATTGTGCGACCGGCGACAACGTTTGTCATAGTGACGATGCCAGTAATAACGATCTTCAACCTTTTCACGACCACTCAGACCCGCCCCGACCAGCCACATCATTGCACCAACAAAGATGCCTAAGATTGCGCCCTGCGCCAGTGCATCTGGCAGATCAAGCGAGGGAAGCTGGTTCATAATTGAGAAACCCACGCCCAGCACCATTGTGACTAATCCCAGTACCATCAAGCTGTTACCCGCTACGCGACAGTGTTGATGTTTCATGCTGCACCTCCATCCATATGAGTCAATAACCGCACACAATGTTAAGTGCCATAAGCTTAGGCAATGGGTGAAGATAACGTTGCGGAGTGGATCACACATCAGCCATAAATAATTAACTGGCCCTGATTGCAGCCTGTTGATTTCGATGGAAAATGATTAATCACCGTCATGAACCATTTCGCTGCTTGTACTTTGTCATCTCGCCCGTGGCGAAGTAAACTAACGCCCTTTCGCGATAACAGCAGGATAATCATTGTGAGCAGCATTAAACTGATTGTGGGCCTTGCCAATCCAGGCGCTGAATATGCCGCCACGCGCCACAATGCGGGTGCCTGGTATCTGGATTTACTGGCTGAGCGCCACAATCAGTCACTGAAAGAGGAAGGCAAATTCTATGGCTATACCGCGCGCCTGGCGATAGCCGGAGAGGATGTGCGCCTGCTGGTGCCGACCACCTTTATGAACCTGAGCGGGAAAGCCGTGGCGGCGATGGCGACCTTTTATCGCATCGCGCCAGAAGAGATCCTGGTGGCGCATGATGAACTCGATTTGCCACCCGGCGTGGCGAAGTTCAAGCAGGGCGGCGGGCATGGCGGCCATAACGGTCTGAAAGATATCATCAGCAAACTGGGCAACAACAACAATTTCCATCGGCTGCGCATCGGTATCGGGCATCCCGGCGATCGCAACAAGGTGACCGGATTTGTGCTGGGCAAGCCGCCCGCCAGTGAGCAGAAGCTGATTGATGATGCCATTGATGAGGCGGCGCGCTGCACCGAACTGTGGCTGAAAGAGGATCGTATCAAGGCGATGAACCGGCTGCACGCCTTCAAGCCTGCTTAAACGCCCGAATCGTCGTGATTCCGTGTATAATGCGCGAAATTTTTCAATTCGTCTCCGACAGTCCGCCTTCTGGCGAACTGTCCATCCAGTTATAAAGGGTATCAAACCATGGGATTCAAATGCGGTATCGTGGGCCTGCCGAACGTCGGTAAATCCACTCTGTTTAACGCGCTGACTAAAGCGGGCATCGAAGCGGCTAACTTCCCCTTCTGCACCATTGAGCCAAACACGGGCGTGGTGCCGATGCCTGACCTGCGTCTCGACCAGCTTTCTGAGATTGTTAAGCCGCAGCGCGTGGTGCCGACTACCATGGAATTCGTCGATATCGCCGGTCTGGTAAAAGGCGCGTCAAAAGGTGAAGGCCTGGGCAACCAGTTCCTGACCAACATCCGTGAAACCGAAGCGATCGGCCACGTGGTGCGCTGCTTTGAAAACGACAACATCATCCACGTGGCGGGTAAAGTGAACCCGGCTGAAGATATTGATGTGATCAACACCGAGCTGGCGCTGTCCGATCTTGAAACCTGTGAACGTGCGATTCAGCGCGTGCAGAAGAAAGCCAAAGGCGGCGACAAAGATGCTAAGGCTGAGCTGGCTGCGCTGGAGAAGTGTCTGCCGCATCTTTCTGAAGCGGGCATGCTGCGTTCACTGAATCTGGATGAGGACGACAAAGCGGCAATCCGCTATCTGAGCTTCCTGACTCTGAAACCTACCATGTACATAGCTAACGTCAATGAGGATGGTTTCGAGAACAACCCGTACCTGGATCAGGTGCGCGCTATCGCCGAAGCGGAAGGTTCAGTCGTGGTGCCAGTGTGCGCCGCCGTTGAGTCGGACATTGCTGAGCTGGAAGATGAAGACCGTGACGAGTTCATGGCAGAGCTGGGACTGGAAGAGCCAGGCCTGAACCGCGTTATCCGCGCCGGTTACTCCCTGCTGAACCTGCAGACCTACTTCACCGCTGGCGTAAAAGAAGTGCGTGCATGGACTATCCCGGTTGGCGCGACGGCTCCGCAGGCAGCCGGTAAAATCCACACTGACTTCGAGAAAGGCTTTATCCGCGCCCAGACCATCGCGTTTGAAGATTTCATCGCTTATAAAGGCGAGCAAGGTGCTAAAGAAGCCGGCAAGATGCGTTCAGAAGGTAAAGAGTACATCGTGAAAGATGGCGATGTGATGAACTTCCTGTTTAACGTCTAAATAAAATGTGTTGTCTCATGAGGTTTCATTGAGACTCATGAAAATTGACAAACCTATCAAAATCCACGCCATTGCGTGGATTTTTCATTTCATAGCGTCTCAAATGATTTCGTAGAAGCGCAGTCAAAAATGAGTACGCAGGTGAGTACATCAAACTTCCATCTTTATTTTTAGTGAGTACAATAACGGTATAATAAATATACAAGGAATCGTTATGCTCACTGATACTCAATGCCGCACAGCAAAAGCGAAAGAAAAGCTCTATCGTCTCAACGATTTCAATGGCTTATACCTTGAAGTTAAACCTAATGGCAAAAAGGCGTGGCGCTATCGGTTTAAACTTAACGGTAAATCCAGCATGTTTGCGCTGGGTGAGTACCCGACGGTTAAACTTGCCGAAGCTCGCGAGAAATGCGAGCAAGCGCGTAAACAAGTCGCGAATGGAGTTAGCCCTACTCAGGCTCGCCAGTTAGATAAGATCCGCAAGGTCAATGACGCATCCAACACCTTTGAGCTAGTCGCTAAAGAGTGGTTGCAGATGAAAGACTGGGCCGAAATCACCAAAACGCGGCGATTAGATATGCTTAAGCGTGTGGTTTTCCCCGCAATAGGTAAGCTCCCTGTCAGGGAAATAACCCCGCACCACATTCTAAAAATTCTTCAGGAAACGGCTAAGCGCGGCGCTCCGTCCGTTGCCGCTGAAGCCCGCCGGACTATTTCATCGATTTTCGAGCTCGCGGTAGCGACACTCAGAGCAGATAGCGATCCTGTATGGCCTGTGCGCAAGGCCCTCCCCGCCAATAAGACACAGCATAAACAGGCATTGAGTCCACAGCAAATCGGGAAGCTATTAAGCTGTTTTGATAACGGTCGCGGCTCATATCAGGTTAACTATTGTATGTGGCTTATGTGGTGGACATTGGCGCGTCCTGCAGAAGCCACCGAAGCGGAATGGACAGAATTCGATCTTGATAACGCCCTATGGACCATTCCGGCGACACGCATGAAAGCTCGTAGGGAGCATGTTATCCCCCTCCCCTCCCAAGCCGTCAACATGCTCAAAACACTACACGGACTAACGGGATATCGGCAGCATCTTTTTCCAGGCAGGGATAATCCGCTAGGTCCAATGACATCGCACTCTCTGCGACAGTTACTGAAAAGCCTCGGTTGGAGTGGTATTTATAGCCCCCATGCTACCAGAACTACAGGAAGTACGCGTTTAAACGAAATGGGCTATCGACCTGATGCTATTGAAGCTCAACTTGCCCATGCTGATACTAACAATGTTCGCCGCACATATAACCATGCGACCTATCTTGATGAACGTAGGGTGATGATGCAGGAATGGGCAGATAAGCTTGATGTATGGGTAAGCAGTACTGATGTTTCGTAAACGCTGATGCGTTGGTGTTTCACCGTTGATTAATATATTAAATTTGTGATTATTTAAAATAACCTACAATTCAACCTATATTATGTATAAAGCATGAATAACGGATATTGATTAACCTCATTATCAAGCAACCGAAATTTTCACATGCCCTGGCTTGATTTAGCTGATAGGAGGTACCCTGGCGCTACGCGGCCATCTGCGTTGTCAGGTGCCGGTCGACAACACCCTGAATGATTTTAAGTCGGTTGACGTCATCCAAAGTAAAAAACTCCGCTGCATGGGCCGTTATCAGAATCGCTTGATGGTAAATCTCGTTACGGACGTCTTAAACCTAGCCCAGAACGGACATTACAACTTTGCTGTTACATATATTATTAAGGCTCGATAGGAATGTCTAACAGCTGGCTCATTAGCAATGTCCATATGTTGCAAAAAACTTTGAGACACTCAGAACGAATGACCGCTGTTTACTGCTGCTTAAATGGTTCTAAATGGGGTCCACTTGGAAAACGGAAAACATCATACATTAAGCCTATTTTTTGTACAGACTGCTATCTACTGAGCATAACGAACAGTATTTTCCCTATCCCAACTTGAGGTTTGTTCGCCAGACGCAATCTCCACTCAGGTTGATGTGTTCCCATCCCAGCGGAGATAGATGTGTAAACCTCGCCGTTAAATAACGCCGTTAAAACGCATCACTTCGATAACGACCAGTCCGGCGGCAAGAGCGCTAGTCGCAAACAGCAAGTAATCGCGCAGTCCTGCACGTTTTAATCGAGACGTCTTCTCTAATTCGCTGACCCGCGCTGCCATGCCTGTTGCGACGTTTTCCTGCAAGGTCAGCTTGTCCATCAGTAAGGCCAACTGTTGCTGGTACTGATCCGCCTGCTCTTCAAGGGCCAGAGCCAGCTTCCCTGACTGTTGCCATTGCTCCTGCTGCTGTCGCTCGAATTTTGGGACAACCTGCTTCAGGAGGGCAAGCTGTGTTGCGTGCTCATCCTGACTTGCCTGCAAACGTTGAAGTATCTCCTCCTGCTGCCAGCTCAATGACTGTAACCGGTTAATCTCCTCTTCATGTTCCTCGACACGCTGTGCCTGCTCCAGTTTGTCTTCCACCTGGGATTTCAGATGTTCAAGAATAGCCAGTGAGTTTTCGCGGCTGCTGAGATCCAGCATCGTGTCGTTGTGTTTCAAGTCTCGAATCGTATTCATTAACGCCAGATGAAACTCTTTCAGCACGACATTTTTTTCTGACTGGATTTGTAATAAACACTCGATCACTTCCTGGGTGATATTCAGACTGCCGCCCAGGTTTGCAATCATCGTCGCTAAGTCAGTGTCATTACTCGAGGTGAGACTGCCAGCCCAACGCCCCAAAAAACCACGATTATTGAAGTCATCTGCCGCTTTTTGTATCCCTTTACTTCTCTCTTGTTCCTCTTTCAGCTTTTTGCCTATTTCGTGGAGATTTTTTTTGAAACTGGCGATGCTGGGATCTTTGTTCTTCTCAACAATCGTGACAACCGTCATATCAGTGCGCTCCCAGCTTTTTAATCTCTTCGGCAAGAGAGAAACGAGTCAGTCTGATTACATCATTGTTCAGTTCTGCAGTATGCTCCCGGGTTTCACTCATCAGATTCACCGTGCTACCTGCATATTTTTGCAGTTCAGCCACCATACCCACACTGCTTTCATGGTTAGTAATCAACTGCTGGAAAGCCTCCCGTCCTTTTGCGGTATAGGCAGGTTCCGTTGAGAGTATCAGGCTGACGGCTTTAGGGACGATATCGGCCAAAAGGTAACTGCTCAGCCCAAATCCCATCGCGCACAGGGAGGCAGAAATATAAGGGGCAAAGGGAGCCAGTGGAGCAAAAAGAGCCACCATACCGGATTCAATCACCGGTTCAACCGCGTCCCAGAACACCAGAGTCCCGCTGGTGATAATGACCTCAGAGACTTTATAGATGGTTTCTTCCTTGGTCATGGTTTTGCTACCCTTCATCAGCGAGAGTGCCGCCATGCCCAGATCATAGATATTTTTTGCTAACTGATAAATTTTGCCGATGGCCTGAGACAGCGCATTTAACACGAACTCGAATAAACCTCTAAGCAGATTTAACGGGGCTTTTATCAGGTTAACGATAACCTGCCATATTTTATCAAAAAAGCGTTTCAGACGGATTTTCACCTGCGCTTTCTGGGTGATAAACAGGTCAACAACTTCATCCTTCAATGCTTTAATCATCGTGGTACTGAGCGTTTCAAACACATCCCACCCGACATTTTTTAATGCCTCTTTCCCTGCGCCAAAGGCCAGACCTCCCGCCTCGTTTGCCGCATCTTTCATTTTTTTTGCTTCGATATTAGAACGCGTACCCTGTTCTTTGCACAGCTCTTCTTTCTTATTTACCGGGGGTTTCTCATTTTTTAAAATGTTAGCCTCGACCGCTGCAGCCGTCTCTGCTGAATCCATCACCATAAATTTGACGGTGCAGCCCTCTTCAAACTCCGCCTCCATTTTGTATTCGGTGCCATTCTTTTTGGCGTTTTTATTTTCATTAAGATGCCCGGCATGCCACCGTTTCTGTAAATCCTTAGCATCGCCGATATACCGTACCTCACCGGCGCTGTCATAAACCACATAGACACCCGGGGAATTAGGAACATCTTTCAGGCCTTCCGGCACACCATTCTTGATCGTGAACTGGCCATCAAACTTCATGGTGGAAATAGATGAAATGCCATGAGTGAAACTTTTGCTTATCATTTCCTTCCACTGAACACCCCGATTCGCTACGGCAAGCACACTCGCAGACGACGTGGCGTTAAGCGTATCATCCACCGTTGTACTGAAATTGGGGGCCTTGGCATTTGGTTGAGAATTTCGTTTATTACGAAAACCGCCAATCAGTTTTCGTGCAACATTATCAACGGTTTTATCAACAATACTGTTCAGCAGGGGGTTAAGAGTATTGAGTTCCGGGTATTCCTGAACCATGGTAGGTGATGACATAATGGTGTGTCTCTCTAGCTGTGGATGAAAGGCCTATAAAATAACGAAAGCACTCGAATGGCAGGCTCCGAGTGAAGGTGTTCAGGTCCGTTACGGGTAATCAATCTGTTGATTTTATCAAGTTTGAGTTGATTCTACGTTGGAATCGTCAGCCATGCATCTATAGAAAGAGCCATTGAGTCATTGAAACGAAAAGGCATCCCGATTAATGAGCAACTGGTATCTCATCTTTCTCCCCTGGGTTGGGAACATATCAATCTAAGTGGAGATTACGTCTGGCGTAATAATCTTAAGCTGGGATCCGGGAAATATCAGCCATTACGCACAGTCGATGCCAAATTGTACAAAAAGCAGTCTTAACGTGGGATAATTTCCGTTTTCCAAGCGGCCCCCTAAATAACCGTGTGTAATATCGTTACACTTTTACCAGACCATGTTCCTTTATGGGGAAGGGGCTTACGGTTTCCATAACAGGCTACATCTGCTAATCGCTCAAAGCAGCCCAACTCCCCGGACAGTAAATGACATAACCTTCCCTAATGTTTTTTCTCAATCAACAGGTATGGATGTGACCAGTCCGTTACCTCCTCATATGAAACAAACCCATCATGCTCCAGTGCGCAAACACCCTTATGGCTGGCAACATAATCGTATACAGCCTGACTTTCCAGCCCCTGTAACATGTGCGACAGCAGCTTCCGGCGCATCACATCTGACTTCCAGCGTTTACGCGCTGCCACATCTTTCCAGGTAATGTTGAAAGATTGCTCTACCGCGTTGGTAACGCATTTACCGTAACGATTGGTTTTAGCTGTGCCCTCATAGTGATCAAGCAGCAACCCCAAATCATCTCGTAAAGGTTTCAGAAGGCGTTTCCAACGTTTCAGTACTCGTTCAGCCTCGAGCTTGCCTAACTCACGATTCAACAGACGTCGGGTGCTGGATTTAAGCGATAATGAGACGAACCCGGCGTTGAATACGCTGGAAAACCTGAATTGCTTCACCAGTTCCTCCGCAACACGCAATACCCGGCAGATATATTGAGTTTCCAGAACTTCCAGCGATTCGGCCGAAATGCCAATACTCAACAGCTCATGTCGTAGTATCTCGAGCTGGCATCCCTTAATGTCATAATTAACACCGCGTGCCAGACACGCCCACTTTATGCCAGAAGGCAGACTTTGAAAGCCAGTGCCAATCTCAAAGGATCGCCCGCCAATGTACGCAGTCTTATAAGATTGCCTGTAAGAGACCGTCAACGGTGACTCCTTCACCAGATCCACACCTGTTTCAACCAGTCGCGACAGGAAGTTGAAAATGAATATTTTGTTCTTCTCAGTGGAATGTTTGCGCTGATAAGCAAGTAGTGCATCCAGATTGATTTCAAGCGGCTCAAGGTTGTCCCATACACTCACAACCAGTTCCCTGAAGGCAGAGTTAGGGATATCGCGTTTAGACTGCTTATGTTTAGCATTCTGCCCACGGTCGATCGCAACTCCAATCAGCTCGTCAAAAGAGTAACTTTTACGCTTGGTGAAAATGTCAGTCAGATGATGGTAACGATCCTTGCGGCTAAGGTATGCCTCTCTGTCGGTGCCAAACAACTTACGCAGAAAACGTTGAGAAACGGCATATTCCCGGCATGAGTGCCGGACATTGGAATACCCGGTTAGTTTGATGATTCCCGCGCTTGCCAATGCCTCGATTGCACGCTCATTGATCGGCCCGCTTTTCTTAAATACTCCGGGAAGTTTTTCCCGGCCTAATTCAAATGGAACAGGCACAGAATAAGACCATTTTTTATTCGCCTTAATCTTTGCTTTTTTCTTGTTTTTACGACTACAGGTCGACACACAAATAACATGCTGAAGGAATACTGCTATATTACGATAAAATGGACGTCGCAGACTTGGCACACCATTATAAGGAATACTGAAAACGACCGTCTTAAAATAGTCCAGCGTTGAATCTGTCACAAGCATATTGTTATGCGTAATGTATGGTTTCATAATCCACCTGTATATTGAGGTCAAAGCACCATGCCCTGACCCCGTTTATTTACAACTGAATTACTCAAATCATATGTGAACCCAACAAGGTTCAGATGCTGGATAATGATCATAATATTGGAGGCTGGAGCCTCATGATAGCTGATACTGGATAATGGCTATAGTATGTAATGACATATATACAGTAATATAGAGATAGAGTGTATACAGAGCATAATAGATACGTCTATATAACTTGTAGACGCAAATAGCGAATAAATATCAGCTTGGCCAGAATGGGATTAGCGGATACGTAAAACGTTACCGGTTATTAAGCGGTGCAACTTCCTCCCGGTGATATTCAATAGCGGTTATAGGCGCATGTACACATTCTGGAATTTGATCTTTTGATACCTCCTTTTGCTCAAAACCGCCGATCCTTGCAATTGTCATAGTCAGGGAAAACCATAGGCGGTTTTCCCCTACCATTGTACGAGGTGCGAATCTGACATTAAACAGCAGCGGTAGTTAGCCGGTCTACCACACCAAAATCCGTCAACAATGGGCGGTCTGGAAGAGTGTTTTTTTGCAGATCACTCATTTCGGTTCTGCCTGTTAGCCAATCAATCAGCGAAGTAACTGGCCTGTGAATCTGCCGGACTGGTCGCCATACAACAGACTGATGACGAAGCGGAATACAGCTCCCCTTGCTTATGGCCGAATTGCTGGTAAAGAACCGCAGCCCAGCTCAGCGTGAATGCAGAATTGCACAGTCAGAGACCGGCTCGCCTACGAAGCCGCAATCACTCAATCACTCAATCACTTTTCCATAGCGCCAAATGTTTTCATCATGGTTAGCATGCCAGTGCTGAGTAGTGTTGATCATCCATTTTCAGCAACTATGCGAGTTAACGCATCTACATACCTTCCCGATATCCCCGTTGAACGATTTCAGCGAAAAGCTCATCAACAAACCTTGTTGCGATTATGGGTATTCAGCGACAGAATGGTCATCACAATCGATCCGCATTTCAACAGATTGCGATCACTTACTACGTAAGGTTAAGAGGCCTATGAATACCAATTTGATGCCCAATTTCTGGAAGCTGTCACATGGCTGGAAGGAGTTTTCATTCCTGGATATGGTCGAATGTATTGATGAAAAACTCGTCTACATTCACCGCACGACCGCTGGTAAAGGGCAGTCTTCTGTTAGCCAGGCAGAGGAGTTTGTAAACGCTCCGATTGGTGACTACTTCTATCTGACTCACGGTAATCAGGGTGTATACCTGCTTGGTCAGTTCACTGGTCCGGTTAACTACTTCACAAAACACAGTGATGGTTGGATGGACAGACCATTCCGGCTGATCCACAAAGCTAATGCCAGAGAGGCGTATTATGGCGTCGAGAAATGGTGGACACCTAATCATAACTCTACCTTTGTTAAGGTTCCGCACCACGAATATGATTTATTTGAAGAGCTGATATTGGCGCCCTATTTCGATATCAACCTGAAAGATTTTTAGATAAATCTCAAGGATGATTCTCCAAGGAGAAAATCACTAAGCAATCAATGTAAAATAATAAGGGATAATGATGATTTATCAATGCTATTCATGTTCTAGAACAACCTTCGAAACAAGCTGTCCGTGGTGCTCTCCAGATGTATCTGGAGCATTTCGGCAAATGACGCCATTAGATCCATCCTATTACCCTGATTTCCAGTACCAGTCTAAAGGCATCATAAAAGATTTATTTGGTAAGAAGAAAGAGCAGTTTCAACTCAACCAACTTCTTGAAAACGTCCTTTTGAAATATGCCACACTGAAAGATCCTTATTTTACCAACTTTATTCACACATCAAGATTTTCGTATAACAATCAGGATGGCATCAGTAACATAAATAGTGAACGCAATAGTGATTATTCAGAGATCAAATTATTCCAGGAAGTACTGATTAGAAAAGGGTTCAACGAACTGGAGCAGTTACCATCATTGTTAGATAAGCTATTGCTGACAACTTCATTCAACTCTATTTATTCAGGGTTTGCCCGTGAGGTTAAACGACATATCAAGCCAACCCTTACCGAGACATTAAAATCATGGATAGAAGAGGCTGGTACAACTTATCGTGCAGATCTTTCGTTATTCCTGTATTACCTTTGGAGTAATAAGATTCAGTACCCTGCTATAGCATATAACGAGCAGGCAGAAAGTACACCAGGCACACCATTATTATCATTTGACTCTATCGAAAAATTCCTTGCTATCTGTGAGAGTATATATTTTGATATTTTAGTGGACAGATTAGCTAGCCGCCTCGAACATTTTAATCCAAACAAATTTGTCACAATGTATCTTGTCGATGCAATGGATGGGTTCCAGTTTGAGGCCTTTCTGGTTGAAATATTCCAAACTATAGGATATGACGTTAAAGAAACAAAGAAAACACAGGATCAGGGGGCAGATTTATTCGTTACCCGCTTCGGAAAGAATATGGTTATACAGGCAAAAAATTATTCTGGCTCCGTTGGCAATTCGGCAGTGCAGCAGGCAATTTCAGCAAAAGCATTTTATGGGTGTGATGAAGCAATGGTTGTGACAAACTCTTACTTCACCCGGTCTGCTAAGGAATTAGCTGATTCCGCAATGGTTCGTTTGATTGACCGAAAAGAACTTCAAAACTACCTGGATGATTACAATCAGAAAATAATTGAAGATTTCCAGTCAGAATCATGAGGTCACAACGGAGTGGTTATAGGCCACTCCGCTCATCCCCTATCAAGCTGTAGAACTATTCTTTCATAAACTTATCGAACTTGTTGCATACAAAACAATACCGGCGACCCACCTGCTTACGTTTATAGACGATCTGAATGGTACTGTACTCCTTGTTCACATCAGATAATAATATTCCCTGCTTTGTTAATAATGTCAGAATGCCTTTGCGCTGAGATTTTGACAAGTAGTTGTGTACCAGATCCTTATCAACTGCATATACGGCACGACCTTTAACTTTGTGGATAATGACCGGTGCCTTTTTAATCACCGTTGGGATTACGCGATCATTTCCAATAAGATTTAAAAGATCATCTTTTTTGCAAAAATCAATAATTGCATTCAATGAGTTCCCCATTAGGGGTTTAGTTATTTCAGGTTCAGACAAAACCATCTTAAGAGACTCCAGATAGCAGGTTGAGATCCCCTTCATAACATCCTGCTTTGTAAAAGGTAAAACACCATATTTCACAGCCATGGAACCTGCTACATAAGCGATGGCAAAACGTTTGGCGATACGTACCTGAATGCCGGAGTTACGATCTACCTTGTGCTTATCCAGAAAGCACTCAATCCCTTTTTCAAGCTTCCGTTTCACATTTTCACGATCCCCCTGAATATCAGCCACCAGGCGCTTGAGAAAAGCAGGTTTGGCACTGCCGTAATAGCGGTGAGTTGCATCCTTGATCGCATGAACAAGTTCGTTGCTGGAATTAACATCATCTGGCAGTGATTCGAAGATCCCCATTTCAGCACCAGCATCTGCATGAACGTCGATTACACGCACATTTTCACCTTCAAGGCGCTCAATGTTCCCGGAAGCAGCCAGTTGTTGAAGGCTGCACTCGCCCGTACTGAAAATGCTTACCTGCCATTCAGCAACTTTGTTCTCATAAATTGCCGAACGTGTTTTCCCTTTACCACCCGATAACGTATACACGCGGTTCTGCATGATTTTAGCGGCTGCCAGTACGTCTTTATCTAACAGCTTCGACTCATCGAGAACCAGGTAGCTGTCATTATGGGCCACGGCAATCTCCTCAAGCCCTTTATCCGTATTGTTCCACAGTACGACAATGTCTTTCGGCGATCCTGCTAATGACGCCAGCATGTAGGCACTGGAGGTTTTTCCTATACTACTCATCCCCCATAAATGAAACCCGCCCCCTTCCATACCTGAAAGCTTAAGGAGAAAGCCAGAAAATCCGCAGCACAGGGCCAACATAATGCGCGAGCTATGTAGCGCGTATGGAGCGACATTCATTTTCCATAATTTTAATGTTTCCTGTTTCCCCTCGACAGGTAAATGATTTTTTGCGCTGGGGTGTAATATTGGTTTATCTCCTTTTATCTCACCAACGATTTTATCATTAGCACGCAAATAAGCATCACCATAAAAACCAGGCTTATAGCACAGTGTGATTGCCTTATCAGTTCCCTTAATTACTGCCTGATACGTCCGGCTCCAGTATTCTTTAGTTACATTGGGATTATGCCCACATTTTAATAACGTTTTCTTTAGCTCTGATACACTGAAAAGTGCCCTTGCTGGTACAAGTACACATGTCGACTCCAGCCCCTGCGAATCAGTGATTTTAATAAGCCGGTATGCAACTGGACATGATTCTGAAATTTTTGTACGAGCCAACAATGTAACAAGTAATTTTTCTTCTTTGTCACTTAATTTCTCTTTATATAGTTTCATTAACAGAGCCTTATTTTTATTTAAAGATCCCCTCGCAGTTCTTACGATTAACGTCATAATTAGGGCGTGGGGGATTCCTTGCATGATTTCTCATACAATATTATTATTTGGTCGAAAATTGCAGAAACAGTTTACAACTGGTACCTATCGCTAATAGATCATGAAATTATTTTAATATCAAATGGTCACCATACTTCCTTACCTTATACATAAAGGTTAATCCGGCTATCCCAATAGAATCTAGTTTAATCAGAGAATCAACATATTGCATACGCAATAGACGGTATTTTTTAGTCCAACGCTTCCTTTTCCTTTCCTTGCTCCCCTGTATATAATAATCATCATACTGGATTGATTCGACTCGCCACCAGATAGCTTTAAAACGATAGCTCACCTGTCGCATTGGTTTTTTTAACTTGCTCACGAGCACAGGGCGGTTTATTACATTCTTTCGCGTATTCATATTCCTTTTGTTCTTCATCTTCAGACGTAGACGTTCAATAGCATTTTTGTCATTTGGAATGATAAGATGGAAATGTGGCATCCACTTATTAGCTTCACAATGGAAATCCAATTCGAACCCGCCAATCACCATTTCATCAAAGCCGCATTCATTTAGCCAGCGACGAAGTCGTGCTATTAATTTATCTGGCCGCCAGTGAAGCAGTTCATTGTCATAAAATGCATCCTGATAGAATATTAAGGTGATGCTTCGCCATTTTTTGCTTTTCTTACATATTCTTAGTACTTCTCCAATCATTTCCAGTTGGTGTTTCCTGAAGCATTCAGGACATGCAGCACTCCCGCAAGGATAAAGTGGATGGCAATTTTTAAGTTTTTTAAAGAGATCCTTGTAAATTTCCTCCTGGTATTTCTGCAATGATTTTTCCCTGAGACACTTTTCCGCCCGTGCCTTCTCCACTGTTTCAAATTTCGGTAATGTTTCGGCTAACGCTTCATTCTTATCACTTAACTTTGCCAGTGGTATTTTCATTACTCTCCTTATTGATTTATGGTTGGGCGCTCATCAATCCAGCGCTGAATATCCTCCTCACGCCAGGCTACTGCACGGCTTCCTGTCACCGAAACTTGGTTAGGGAAATGATTACTGGCTATCAGACGGTATAAGGTTGCCCGACTCATGGCGCAGCGCTCTAACACTTCTTGGATCTTAATCAATTTGTTCTCTTTCATGCTTGCCTCCCCGTTAGCTGATGGAGCCATTCTATCAAACTCGAAATATCAGGCTTACAGGAGAAGCGGCTCTTAGAAATGAACAAATTCTTGGATTTTCCGGTCTAAAACAGCGATAGTGAAAATTGGAGAGCCGCTTCTCAAAAACAGTGGCTGACCGATCTAGAATTGAGCATAAAACACTCAAAAAATGATTAAATTAGAGGCTATAAATGGATAAGTTTGTAGATAAAAGCCTGCTATCAGCAGATAACCGGGAGTTTGGCGACAATAAAGACATAAAACGCCAAAGAGACATCGCCAACAAGCGAAGACGAGAGCAAAAATACAAGGATTTTGGTTTTTCCAGATTAAAAATCTATTTAGGAAGGAGTGTTTACGAAAATCTTGCCGAAATTTACGAGGATCAACAGAAAAGTTTACTTAACATTGATGGACGTAAAGACATTGATACGCTCAGCCAAGTCATCAGCTTCTGCATCAATCATACCTATGAGCAACTATTCGTAGAGGAAGAAGAAAGAGGGATAATAAATGCCTTGCCAGCGAGCAATGCCAGAAGCCAGGAACTATATGATCTACATCAAGCGGTTGCTTTTTTGAGGAGCCAGGGCTTTAGCCCTACTCAGGTCAAAAATAAATTAAGTGCAGAAGGTTGTCGACCACCCAATTTGATTCCCGGTTTTGATCCGAAGAATCGGTCACCAGTGTGGACTGTTCAGCAAGTAAAAGATTTGCTAAAACTGAATATCTTTAACAAAGATCTCGAAGATTTAAATAGATAAGTATCGGCTGTAATGAATAGCTGGTTCATAATCAATGATAGCTATGCTACTAATACAACAGCTTGGCAACTGAGATAATAATTTATGGCATTTAATATCGATAAAGACGCACTTCGGGCCTCAGTATTCAAACAGCATTATGTTCCTGCTGTTGATTCTATCGGAAAAATTGGGCGTTACTGGTTTGGCGGAACGCGGCAGTTAGCTTCAATGGTAGCATCCTTACTTCAAGAAAGTGGGATGTCGATCATCTTACATAATGCACCACCTCGCTGGGAATTCGTGGTTTACCGGACAGAAAGTGACGTCAATATCGATGATTTAGATAAAATTGCGCTTCGTCGACATGAGCTGATTGAACAAGGTGTTGCAGAGCGGGATTTACCTCTTTAGCCATCACCAGCACCGCAATCGCTGCGATGCCTTGACTTTAGCTTCATCACCACGGCAGTCATAGCGTGTAGTCGTGGATATGTCGCTGTGACCAGCCAGCTGGCGGACAGTGTTGATATCAATGCCCTGCACCAGCAAACGGGTGATGAAGGTGCGCCGCATATCATGTGGGGTAAAACGCGCTATGCCTGACGTATGCTGTAACTGCTCCAGGATACCCGTTAGCCCGGTTGTTGTCAGAGGCTGACTGGCAACCTTACCGTTGCGCTGAATTCGCCTGAACAACGCACTGTCAGCCTCGTTTGCGCTGACTTTAAGCCATGCGCGGATAGCCTTGTCCACCGCATCCGCCACATGAATTTCGCGGTATTTACGCCCCTTCCCTTGCCTGACCGTCAGGATGCCGTTGTCATAGTCCCGGCGCTCAATTTTAACCAGTTCTCCGGCCCGCAGGCCTGTTCCGCAAAGTGTCAGCACAATGGCGGTATCACGACAGCGCCGTACCGGTTGCGGATGCTGTTTTGCGGCCTGAATCAGCGCCCGAATCTCCGACTTGTCTAACGCCCTTCCTTTACGCTGGATATCGCCGCTCACGCGCTTCACTGATCGGATACGTGCCAGCGTTTCGGCATCCATGCAGTTAAGGTTAAAGGCCGACTGCGCCACGCCCCGCAGTGCTGACAGCGCCATGTTCACCGACGACACGGCGTAACCGTCATCCAGCAGTGCCGCACGTACTTTGGCAACAGCGGCGTAGTTAAGTTGTTCCCAAGGATAATTGTTTGCATCCGCACCGCGTTTAAGTATGCCGGCACTACGGTTTAACAGGCTGGTGATGCCCCGCCGTCCCGATGGTGCAAGACCGCCAATATACGCATCAAACACGGTGGTTTGCACCACCGGTACGACCTGACGCAACGCAGCCCGGCTCATGCGCGTAACCCGCAATAATGTACATTAAACCAGGTAACTTTCAGCATCACACCAGCCCCCGCTCAGCCATCGACACCGTTTCAGTTCCGGCCACGATAAAGTGATCAAGTAACCGCACATCCAGCATTTCCAGTAGCTCCTGTAGTTTTTTAGTCAACTTGATATCGCAACGGCTGGGTTCAGGCTCGCCGCTGGGGTGGTTGTGGACAAGGATAGCTGCGGCGGCGTTATGTTTCAGTACACGTTTGATAACTTCACGGGGGTGAACGCTGACCGAGTTTAACGTACCCCTGAACAGGATTTCGCGGTGCAGCAGCTGATTCTGATTATCGAGCAGGATGATGCCAAACTCTTCATGTTCAAGCGGTGCCAGCTCAACCATCACACACCGCCGTACATCATCAGGGGAACAGAGTTGAACGCCACGCTGGTAGTACCGGCTGATAATGTCACGCGCCTGGTCGAGGATACGGGTTTCACGTTGGGTAAACATGGTCATTTCAGAACTCCCGTTCAATGAAGTAAATAGCGTCGGGAAACAGCTGGCGGCGGGTTACGCCAGTACGCAGGGAGAAAGCTTTACGGGGCATAGTGGTTCGCCCGTTGCTGTCGAAGAAACAGAGCGTTTCTTCATCCATTTTGATAAGAAGGGACCAGTGAAACTGGTCGCTGAGCATAATCAGGCGGGAATGGTCAGTGGCGTCAAGAAACCGCTGCATTTCCCTGAAAAGCCGCCCGTCTGATAACCCTCGCTTCCCTGCAAAGGGTTTGGTGATTTCAACCGGGAACTGGCGGCTGTAATGCCCTTTCTGCAACACCTGAGCTATCAGCCAGTCTAAACGGTCTTCTTCAATCCCTTCAGTCAGCCATTCATGCAAAGACCAGCGCTGCTGATAAGTCTGAATAAGCCGGTTCATTAACGGGCGTCGTTTCACCCTGCCATCAAACAGCCAGCTCAGCATGTTAACCACGCAATAAGCACCGCAAAGACAGTCCAGTTCGCCCTGTTGAGACGCACGTATCCCTCTGTCAGCCGTCACAGATAATTCCTCATAAGATAGTGATGATTAGTGTGGTGGGGTTAGCTTTCCCACAGGACGGTAATGGTGTAGACGTTCATGGCGTGATACTGAATAAAGTTGGATTGCCAGAGTTCAAATAACTCCCTTCCGGCGTTAACAGGCAGATCACCAACATGGACAAGAAAGACATATTGCTGACTCCAGCTAATATCAATTTCCTTTTCCAGTTCTGGGTATACCGTCCCCATATAACCGAAGTCGGTGATGTAATCAAAATACCATTCATCATTGCGTGAAATAATCCGTATTTCGACAGGATGGTAACCGCCCTTTTCAGCGCTGTAACTCAGGTCTTTAAATAACAGACTGACAGCGGTAATTCTGGCTTTATGCGGCGGTGGATTTCCCACTTCATTTAATATGATATGTATCAATTCCTGACTAACGGGCATAGTCAGCCCTTCCTGATGTATTTTATTCATTTTAATTCCATGTATTGGTTGACGGATAGTTCATTACCTTCACTCAATGGAGTGTCAACTGAATCAAGTCTGTGCAGATCATACTTATATGCCCATTCATTGACTGCCTGATAAGGACGCACACAATCAGCCCAGTATCTTTTCATATAACTTGCCTCACAAAAGGCAGTATCGTTAATGTCTACGCCATAATACTTAATGAAGAGTTTATTAACTAATTCCTGCCATTGTAATAATGAATACACAATATCCCCTGTCAGATATAGTCATAATGGTGTTCTTTAAATACAGTCAACCCTCCAGTGAAGGATTAACAAAAATGAACGTTTAAAGAATATGATGATTTAAATGGCTGGCTGCAATTAATAACACTACCCAGCAATGAAATTATACTAAAAATATACTTTCATTGCAAATGATAACAATAAGAAATCAGTTCGCAATTCAGTACGGAAATAACTGAAAACAGATTTTTATTCATTAATAAGTAATGGCATACTTTACATTCCGCCATGTCAGACGGGCCAGGGTTCCGGGGTGGTTCCTTCTGTCTGACATGGCGGAAAACTGACGCTATCACACCTTCCCGTTCAGCTTTTCAAAGAGGCGCTTACGCTCATCTTCGGGCAGCTTCATGATTTGTACCGCCAGTTCAGAAACATTGGGCCCCTGAGACATCAGATCGTCCTTTACCAGCCTGAGGGCCTGCTCCATCAGTTGCGCCCGCGAAGCTGGCGACATATTGCGATACAGCTGCACCCAGAGGCTTAGCTGGCGATCACTGTCGTTGAGAGTAAACGCTTCGCCCTTAGCCCTGTTTCTCTCATCATCAAGCGACATTGTGGCTGCGCTAATATGGTAAACAACGCCTTTCCCGGCAGTCCTTTTACGACGTATTTCCGGATGCAGGGATGCCAGCTTTTCCAGGCGCATCCTGGCGCCACGCGCAGTGCCCGGCATCCCCTCAATATGAGTGAATTCCTCTGCTGTCAGCCAGTCTTTAGCCTCTTCAACAGAAGCTTCAGGATGAGTAGGTATAGCCGAAACTGTTCTCTTACTGCTCATATAAATTTCACCAGATATCAATGCGTTAATATGAAAACCAATAAATAGATACCAAAAGAACTTGAAAGGTATCTTTTATTCGCATTTAATATCCATGTACTGATTCCATGGAGTTAATACTGTGCGTAACTCAACAGCATCGCAGAAAAAGCAGAGCAAAGGAAGTTCAGGGAACTGGCATCGTGCCGATATTGTGGCAGCACTTCACAAGCGAGGGTTAACGCTGGCGTCACTGTCACGCAGTCACGGCCTTGCGCCACGTACATTAAATAATGCCTTAGAGCGTCATTATCCCAGAGCTGAGCGCATTATTGCCGGGGCTCTGGATACGACACCGGAAACATTATGGCCGGAAAGGTATGCCCTTAAAAATGGACCTAATAGCAGGTAAAGGATGCAGCCATGGCAGCCACCATCACTGAAATAACGGAATGCTTTGAGTATTTTTTCAGTTCTCTTTATCGCAGGGAGTTCGTCAAAACCCTGCGTCTGAACGAATGTAGCGAGCGGGAATTACTGCCTCTGGTACGTTGCTATTTGCTGGGTTGGTTTGCAGATAATGTCTCACCGGAAGTAAAAAGCAAGCTGCCAGGAACTGTATCCGGGCACGGTTACATTGATTTTGTCATTGATGATGTAGCCGTTGAGTTTGCAGTACGTAAACCAACTGCGGCACGTTCGAATGTCTCCGCAACTGTAAATAGCACTGAAGTTAAAAAGTTGATGAAGCACGACGGCAAAGCCTTGCTTGTGCTGTTTGACTTCTCTGACACGCCCTACTCAGAAGAACAGATCGAATCTTTCCGCAACTGGCCCTCTCTCGGTCGAGGGAATCATCGCAAGTCCGCATTCAATGTCGTTTATTTCTTTGTGGAAAAACGCAGACCGCTGGTACTGGGGAAAATAACCAAAAACATCCGTATCACTTAACAGGGAATTAATTAATGAACAGAAAACTGTTGGCCTTATTGATGGCAGCCATAACGCTACCTGTCGCAGCAGCGCAGTACGTAAAACCCGGAGCGGTTCTAACCCTGAATCCGGGAAAGAGCAATGCTGAATTCAACATTAATGCCTCAACGCTGGATGGTTCGGGCGTATGCAATATGGAAGGGGCGGCAAACCAAATAGCTGCCGGAGAAAGCCAGAAGCGTCGCTGGGTCTGGAATGACAATACCAGCCAGTGTGTTGCAGTAATTAGTGAACAGAAAAACGGTAAGGCCAGCGTGATAACTCGTGGTTGCGAAGGCTACTGTGGGGTTTCTGCGGCAGGCACAATGGATGGTCTATTTAATAAGCAGTAATAAATGCCTTAATTAACGAAGGAACTATAGATGAAAAGAACAATGCTTCTGGTATTAATAGCGGCTGGTTTGTTGGCTGGCTGTGGTGAGAAAACGCCGAAATGCAGTAGTGATGATGCTAAACATCTTGTCGTGGATATTGCCAGAAAGACAATCGAGAAAGGAATGACACTGGATAAAGATGTGCGTATTTCTGTAGAAAATGTCAGAACAATTAGCTATGAATCAGGCCTTGATGTTTACCAGTGTGCCGCTGATCTAACGTTCACAAAACCTGAACTGCAAAGTTCTCTACCAATCACATACCGGATTCAGAAAACTGACGAAGGTAAAGGTCAGTTCTATATAAATGTGACAGACCTATAATAACATCATCCATAAGCAAAAATTATTTTGGGTGAAACTAATTATGTTTCACCTAAGAAAAAATTACACTAAAAGATCATCAAACAAGTAATAAGAGTTATTACTATAGTTAATCCATTAGCAGAGCGATTATAACTTATGTAAGACCCTAAACCACTATTACCAAATAAAAGAAACAAATAAAACCAGTGTAACAACAATCATATGTGATACGAAAAAAAACTACCGCATGCAAGATGCAATCACATACAGAATTCCCGCACTGAAATCGTTCACAATAACACATACAGTAATTGTCGCTTTGAAACGCGTTCAATTTCGATTCCCACGCCCTATTCACACCTTGTTTTCTTTATTATAACCAAGAGAAAATATACAGTAAAAATTTATCTTATTTGATAATGGATTGATAATCGAATGCCATGTTTGATAACGCAATAAATCATCCAAAACCTCAATTCTCAGAATTCCTGAACCATTCTTTATCATATCATATGAAGTTCACCACTTAATCTAATGTGTAGTAAGAGAACAAACATTTTGAATATACTCGGTCCAACCCTAACGTTCTTTATCAGGCCCCCATCTGTTGAGAAGGAGCATTATTTATTGCAATGAAATATAATTCACCCATTAACAAAGTGTTAGATAGCGAAAAATACTTTTCTATCAACATCCTGATGCAAATCATGTTTAGATATATGATATAAACTAGGTTCAATAATATCCGAACACAGTTTAAATGGTAGTTCATCAATGCAAATTTGAGCAAATACAGCAGAGAAGTCTTTTTCATAACAATCGTGGAGAATTTTCAAATTTGTTGAAGGGAAACTGTTTTTAAATTCTTTATTATACTCAGGGGAAAAGTATTGAATTAAAGCTGCCTCATATAAAGAAACCCGTTCTGATTCAGAAGTTCCGTATAATTTATCCAATCCAGATTGAATTCTGACTGAATCATTACCTTTTGATTGCGCATTAGGTGTGAAAACTGTGACTACACTAGTACTCGGTTCCACCTCTAATAGCAGCAAAGAAAGTTTATACCCTTCGGGAATTCCTTTGAGGGATATTTTTTGTAACGTTTCATGTTTGAGCAGTCTATCCAGAGCATTTCTGGAACCATCTCTCCCATATGCCTGGCCAATGTATTTCACATCAAAATTAATACTACATACGCGTTGATGGATTAACCTCATTATTTGAACATCATCCCACCAAAATCTATTGTTGTTTTCGTCTTTTAGATAATGGTATCCATCTTCAATGTAATAGGTTAGATTTTTAGGGATGGATTCTAATAACAGTTCTTTAGGTTGGTTGCAAACTGTGAAGTGTAATTTTAAATTTTCACCAGTTTGCTCTGCGTCTACGAACAAAATCTTAGGTAATAAACCAATTATATATATGTGACAATTATCAATAACGCTTTTATATTGCTGTAACTTTTCTTTATCATAAATCGCTTCAGCAGGCAATGTTAAATAACTACTGGCATACATATCTAGTGCATTTTCAACACCGAATTTTTTATTAATTTCTTTTTCGTTCATTTTTATACCCATTTATAATTAACACAGCCATCTATTTCCACCATACTCGACAGTCACTTCAGAAAAATACCAATATTTTTTCAGCAGCTCCTCAATATAACCTTCCATTAAGGATGGGTAGGCAAAACTTCACTATAAAAATATGATGTATTTTTATTGTTACTTTGCCAACACCCTCACAAAATAAATTTAATGCCCTTAATGAGTTTGCTATAGAATTTAAAACACCAAAACCAGCCGACCAAATTAATTTCATATTAGTTAGGACAGCAAATATATGACTCTTAATTTATGATCATATAGCGAGTAATGCCATAGCGCTGGTTCTACGCTATGGCCACTATATTTATGGGTTGTTTAATTTAACTGTATGACGCCGTAACTCCCCGTAGAGGATTTCCTTCAAGGGTAATAATCCTTAAATTGTCTTTGCAGGATTCTGATGAAAATTTCTGTCGTAAATGTCGTCTTAAACCGTTGCTTGCTGTCGTAAGGACAAGATTCATACCCGGTTCACTTGCCGTGAGCATTCGAAAAATATCCATCATCGCGACCCTATTTAGATCATCTAGGTGTGCAACCGGCTCATCTAGAAAGAAGGAACCACCAAGTGTTCGGGCTCTTGCAAGAAACAACGAAAGAGCGAGATCTTGCCTTTGTCCTTGACTAAAATGAGTTTGCGCGTTCAGTGTAGCAATTTGTTCAGACGCATCGGATAAAGGGGGCTGGCCAGTGGGTGCAGTTGACATCACGGCCTCCCAACAAAATGCCCCTTCTTTTTGCCCCATGCTCAATGCCTGATAGACTTCATTTGCATGCATACGGGAAAATAATTCTGATGCGGGCAAAAGTAATCGATTGAGACTTTTCGTTGCAACATCCCTGATGTGGTTATCCCAATGTTCCCGTGTTCGAGCAGCAGTATCAACACACTTTTGACGGTTTAATATCTTTTGTTCAACCTGTTGTAGTTTCTGGCGTAGAACATTAAGTAATGCTATATCGGTACTGACTTTTAAAGCTGCTCTTGCCTTTCCCAGATATTCTTTCGCGCTTTCCAGCACGTAGGATTCAGTGATGATTTCTTCGTTAATTCTGTTAAGTATTTCAGCATCTACAGAATTATCCTGAGCAAGGAAATACCAACTATTTATCAATGGTGTCGTAACTGCCAGACGTTGCGCGGAAGCTTTTTCGTCCTCGGCGATCTCTTTTTGCAAACGGGCTATCTTCTCATCATTATTTTTTTGTTGCTCAGCAAAAGCATCCCTCTTACTTGTGCGATTATTCACACTTTCGCCATTTTTCGTTAATCTGGCTGACAGCAAGTTTTTCGCCTGCTGTATTTGTTCAGAAAGGACTCCTTTAAGAGGTATAGCCTCCGTTTGTGCTATTGCCTGCAGCAAAGTGATGAAGCGAATAATTTCAACAGATAGTTGTGTTCTAGCAAGTGAAGGAAACAGCTCGACACCCAACTCCCTAAATCCGGCATTTTCACGCCATTTACGTATACCTGAATCTGCAACAATATTCTCTGTCTCTCTCTGGAGCCTCAGGATATCATTACGAGCCTGTAATGCATCTTGCTGACGTTTTTTAGCATCATTGTAGAGACTGATTGCCTGCGTTTCCCTCTCTTGAGCCTGCAAAAGAACATTTCTGGCTTGCTGAACTGCGATGTCGGTTTTCCCCGATACCTTAAGCAATTGTTCAACAAGTTTATCATGTAAATAGTAATTCTGGCCACAAAGAGGGCAGTCATCCGCGTGATTAGCTTTTACAAGCTCCATCCCGGACGCCTGTAGCTGTTCAAGTGAAGTACTTACTGTTTTGAAAGCTTCGCTGAGTTGTAAGGATTCTCGGCGAGCTCCCTGCACCGTCTGATGCAGTTGGAGGAGGCTATTTTCATCCGGTGCCTTTTTAACAATTTCTTCCAGGATGGCAATCGTTTCAGAAGTTTTAGCCCATATGTCATAGGACGTACTTAGCTTTTGCCATGCAGCGTACTGAGCAGAGCAGGTTTCTAAATCCAAAGCAGATTCAGGAAGTGTAAAATGCAATAAAGGTATGTCTATCACATCCTTCGGCACGCCTGTTATTTCACTTACTTGCTTTGCCAGTTTTTCCCAATCGCTAAGTTTGGATAGGTTATTTTCTGTTTCCCGCACCGTTTGCTGTAATTTTTCCAGCTCATCAGCAACTGTTGCCAGCGACTGGCGGAGTTGCTTTTCAGTGGCACTATAGAGTTCAAGTTGCTGGTGTGCTTTTTGAGCTACGGCAGTGTTGATGGCCTCCTGTTCTTTGTGCCCTGCAAGGGTTTGCCACCCTGCTTTTACACTCAGCAAATGTTTCTCTCGACTAGAAAGAGCTCCTTGCCGTTGTTCCAGAAATACAGATGCCGCTTCACATTGCTTCTCAGGAAGTGCAGTTTCAGGCAACTCAAAACCTGTAAGAGCTGAGATATCAGCAAGATTTTTCACAATCAGGGATTGTATCCCATCATCTGCAGCCACTGATTTTTCAAGAAGGTCTATTTTTTTTGTTAGCTCTTCATGCTCATTTTTCAGTTTGCGATCTGTCGGGAGATTTGACTCATAAATTCGTAGCGAATTCTGCATAGGCAGAAGATGTCCATATCCCAGAATATTGGCGAAGATTTGACGACGCTGTTCAGCAAAGTCGTTATCAACCAGTAAGGACATGGCGTTGGAATAGAGCCATCTGCTTCCCCTCAACCAGTCACTTTTGACTCGCTGTCGTGTATCCGCTCTGGAGCCTACACCGGTTTCATTAGGAGTCAGAAGCTTTAGTAAATCGCTGTCACTGAGTCGTTTATCTTTGCGAGGTCCCGTTTTGAATAAGATGTCAGGAGTTCGCACAATTTCTGTTAACTCATCGCCGAGCAGACAAGTTGCACGAACATAGGTTTCCCCTTTACCCCATTTACATCGTAACGAATCACCTGACACATTTTCTGATTCACCCGTCAGCAGCCATTCAATCGCCTGACAAACGGAACTCTTTCCACTACCGTTTGCAGCGGTAATAACCGTAAGTGGAGCTGATAAATCGAGTTCTAGGCGGCCAGGAATGCCTCTGAAGTTTTGTATTTCAACCTTCTTCACTGAAAAAGCCGACATAATCTTAATCATCCCATTCCGTTGCATGTTGTCTGGCAAGCGCCGTTCCCGCTAATGTTTCAAGGGCTTCAATCAATTTTATTCCTTCAGGATCTAGTCCTGGAGGATAAGCTGCGATTTCGCTTTCAGCTTCTGCATCCAGTCCAAGTGCACTGATGCGTTCAGTCCGGCACCATTCTCCATCCTTAGACCAGACTACATTTTTACGTACGAGTCGGGTATTTTGCTCAACGTGAGTGACTTTTTGGCACAGATCTTCGCATGGCGCTGTCAACGCGAGAATAAGATACCCATCATATATTCTGCCGGGAACCTCCAGTCCCACAAGCAGCAAGTCAAGTCGTCTCTCTGCTTCAAGCATTTGCGACGTAAATGCCTCAACTGTATTATGGGCGATGTGCTGGAGAAAAATGAGCGCGTATGAGGACTGCCAGACGTCTACGGAGGAGTTATCAGGCACAAACGTTGTGTCACTCCTGATTCCGGGCTGTTTAGCCTCTGCCTGATCCATTAATGTAGAAAGTGCAAGCGAGTCTATTTTTCGAAAGCCACTCTTCTCTGCTTTACGACTGATAAGCTGTTCCAGCTCCTCTTTATCACTCATTTTCATCTTTCCTTAGCGAACGCACAAATTTTTCGAGACCTGAGCCATCGGTATCTTCAAGATAGAAGTCATCCAGTTCAGACAGGGAATGGAGCTCCGCTTGTCTGTTGATATGGATTTCAGTGATTTCATTTTCATCTGCGTAATCTGGCAGAGTGATATCAACCCTGTGTACTTCACCAGTCCTTGCGATCCAGTGGTCCATCCGATTCCCTCTTCCTTTTGCCAGAACCCTAAGTTTGGGATGTTCACCAGCCTCTGCAGCCCACAGCAGAACTTCTGCTTTTACTTGCCTGTGACTTAAGTCAGGATCTTCTAAAAGCACGATGTGTTCTACTGAAGTCATAAATGTCCATTTGAGCGTCCCGCTTTTATTGCATTCGGTCTGCCATTCGAGTTCCGAATGAGAACTAAGGTAGCTGTTAAGACCAGCGTGCCTCGCTAATATGGTGTTATCCCATGAAACAGTATCCGGCAAAACTGGCGCGTAAGGTTTTAGTTTGTTCATGCAATGGTGAACGATAAGGCTTGAGGACATACCGTTGTCTGCAAGATACTGAATGCGGAGTTTATCTTTAGCTCGATTTGGGTAAGGTGAATCATCTTTACTTTCGTAAAGGGTTACATGCGACAGTAATTCTGCAAATAAGGGAATATAGTCACTGACAAGCATGCCGCCTTCAACACGAAATAAACTGGGCCGGAGGAGCTGAAGTGTAGAGCTTTTCCAGTAAGCGCTGAATGATGCAACTGCCGTCTGGGCTGAGCGTATTACCACCCCACTTTCGACAATTCCACGCGTGGACATCAGCATATGGCTGCTGTCTACGCAGGGGTAAGCTCCGCAAAACGTGCGTAACCCGTTCTTGTATTTTGTCGATGATGGATGGCAGCACAAGAAGGCAAGGTCTGTCTTTTCCCTAAGGACCTCAAAATGTGCGAGAGCATGTTTAATTTTCTCATCTTCAACACATTGCGATGCACAGACAGCAAGTGCATGTTTCCTGATGGCAGAGCCGGTCTCTTCTAAAGACATTGCCAACCGATTTAGCATCGCTTTAGATGCGGACACGCTGCAAAAAAAATCAGCGCCAAGCACTGGCCAGAAACATACATCTTCGAATATGAAGCAATGGTGATGTGTCCCTTGGCCATGGGAATAGTCAGTGGGGACATTTTCCAGAAGCAAATGACATGTAGTTTCTCCTGATTGTTCTTTAATCCAGCACCAACCTGCCTGATACTCCTGCACTGGAGCTGGATCCCACTCTGGGGATGGAAAAAGGATTTCACCCGATTCTCGCCACCAATTCAGCTTTTCACCACTGACTTTGCCGCAGCCAGCGACAAGAATAACTTGCCCTTTTGACGTATTGAGAATCCTGTTAATTTCCTTATAGTCATCAGGATTAAAAGAATCTGAGCTGGATATAATAACAGTAGGTGCCGAGCCGAACTGACCTACTCTTACTGTTTTCATTGCATTCTGAAGCAAGTTCAACGTGTCATTACACTCAGGTATCATGACAACATTCAGATTTTCCCCTTCAAGAAGTTTTCCCGGAATATAGGTTGAAAGCACATTTTGTGTTTCACTTAGTTGCTCTGGCGAGCAACTGCCGGCCTGAATAAATTGCTTTAACGGTACGAGTAATTCTGATATGTCACCCGTGATGACCTTCTGGAACTCATAGTAAGCACCGGCAACACTTGGCAGCATACGAACCAGTGTTGAAAGTTCTGACCTTCTTAACAAACCTAGTCTAGTATCAACCAAGCGTTGCCATATAAGATCGCACAACTCAGTGGCATTTAATTTTTCAAAGGTGGAATGTGTTTTCAAAAACACTGAGCCATCTCGGGCCTTCAGTACAGCGGTTTCGAGTTCTGAGCGATGCCTTTTCATGTGGGCTTCCCCTGCCCCCACTAGAAAATCTGTCGCTGTCCCTCCCGTTGATTCAGATACTGCGAGATACCAGCGAAATTCCTGCCCATAAGGCGGTAACATCCCCGGTTTAACGAGCCCGTAAAGCAGATACTTAGTTAATTCTTCGAGAACAAGATTCAGTTGCACGGGTTTGTTGTACTTCTTACACTGAATGGTGCCAACGCATTGACCGTCCATGTGCAATATGACATCTCTGCCAGCATCCGCACCGCCACTGAACCGACGAACGGAATCATACCAGTCCCAATCCTCAAGACCCTTAAGCTCGGAGCAGATGTCGCCGACAAATAACTCGAAGATATCATCAGAAAAATGTGCCATCGGATATTGTCCGCCGTAAAGTGTCAACAGCGGCACTTTTGACCGGGCAATATCCTGATGCAGTGTGGTAATTAATGCTTCACGTTCTTCATCGGTTTCAGGGCGCTTCGAGCGTCTTACCTTTGACATCTGCTTGTCATCCTGTTGTGGTATCAACACTTTTTCACGACATCATATAAGGAATGATAAAAGTCCACAATTTTTGTCGGGCCCTCAATATTGTCCCGGTACATAATACGGTATCAAAAAGTCCACATTTCCCTTTGTGCAGACGTACTGTCATGTCACGTACTGATCCCTGGGTACTCTATGGACTGGTTGTGTTTAAATTTATTGCGGCACATGTCAGGTAAATGGCCCCCGACGATCCCCCTTCTCGGTGACATTAGTCCAAAATGATCTTACCCAGCATCAGTGGACACACGACCAAGTGAGTATATGGGTGATTACAAAAAATAAACTAAAAACACAAATAAACTACTTATCAAAATGTTACACAACAAATCACCGTTTAACGTCTGATTAAAAATTGTTGTCTCATGAGGTCTTACTGAATCTCATGAAGCTCAAAAATCATAAAATCCACGCCATTGCGTGGATTTTTCATTTCAACGCCGTCTCAATAGTCTTTGTCAGCACATTTCAACAATGCCGGAATCATTGCCTTAAAGAAGGTTTATTGCTCGAGCTCCGCTCTTTCTGGTGCAAAAGTCAGCGAACGAATCTGATGCTGCCTGAGCCCCCCCTTTCCCCTGCTCTTCACCTGAAAGCGGCGCTTTTTCAGCCACCCAAAAACTGCGTTTCGCACTGCCGGGCGATCTCCCACAGTCTGTTACGGATCACCTGCTTAAGTTGCAGAGTGGACTGCGACTGTGGCTGGTCACGGCGGCTAATCAGCATCACTTCAAACGGCAAGGGTTGCGCAATGGGTAGCAGCTTTAGCTGTTCGGCATAGCGACAGGCGGTGAAGAGATCCACGACGCCCGTACCGCCGCCTGCCAGCACCATATCCGCAATGACCGAATAGGTTTTAATCGACAACGACACGGCGGGATTCAGTTTTTTATCGCGCAACGCTCGGTGAAGTACGCGTCCAAGCGGATCCTGAGTCTGCATCATCAGTAGATTATTGTTGCATAACCACGCAAGCGTAACGGGTTCATTACGGGGATGATTGAGCGGTAACAACGCGACCATCGAAGACTGAAACAGAGGTTCAGCCAGAAGATCCGCATCGACCTGCTGACCAAAAACCAGCGCGAAATCGAGCTGATTATCCAGAATCATCTGGCATAAGGTACTAAAGTGCTCGGTGACCAGTTCGACACTGACCGAGGCCATTTGTTGCCGCCAGGTGACTAATGCGGGTGCCAAAACCATCTGACCAAAAGCGTGAGCCGCGCCGACGCGAACTAACTGCCCTTCACCCCGCCGCAGCTGTTCGGTAAGCTGGGTGATAGATTGCAGGCGCTGGCAGAGATCGTCTATTTCAGGCAGCAGACGTCGCCCTTCTGCCGTCACACTCATTCCCTGTATACGTCGCTCAAACAGCGCAAATCCCAATTGCTGTTCAGCATGATTCAGCACACGGCTGATATTGGGCTGCGAGACATTAAGCAAGCGCGCCGCAGCGCTGATGCTGCCGGTCTGTACGATGGCCTGAAAGACCTCTATATGGCGGAGCCGCATGACTATTTACCCTGGATGGAATACCGAAAACGAAGGCCTCTCCGACAGGCTGTACGATCAGGTCCAGGCGGAGGGTGAGAAAGCAATCATTATCCTGTTGCAAAAACTGTACCGCAAAACCGGTGCAGGCTCAGTTGCCTGTCTCGCCCCCATCCGCACCCGGCAGTCCCGTCTGAAGCCTTTGCAGGGAGCGGGTCTCGCGCTGCCGTGGTGCAGTTAAAGGAGCGCTGGTCAGCAGCGTGGATTGAGCGGATTTAAGCCAGCAGCGATTCTGACTCGTCAGAGGGAGGATGCGCATGCACAGCCCGCACTACAGGCGTGTGCCTGGCAGCGTGGTTTCAGGAGAACCGGAACGGCGGGCTTAACGGGCTGACGTTGCATGCAGCCCGGGATAATTTCGCTATGACTGTGTGCTCGCCAGATAAGAGAATGCACTGAGTAAACTGATTAACGTCTCCATATTCTCCGCCTGATACGCCACGGTAACGGCATCCAGGCGCGTGACGCCGGGGATCAGGCTGAACAGATCGGCCAGCACCGGTTTAGTGGCCTGAAGGCGCATAGCGTAAGGTGCCGTCAGGCGGCTCGTGCTCACCTGAGGGGGATGTTGCAGTGCGGCGCTTGCTGCGGCAGCGATCGCACGCTGTGCCGCTTGTGGGCTGATTGATTCCGCGCAGGTATGCGAAATGGCGCGTTTTACACAGACGTAATTGACTGCTGAGTAGTGTTCCGCAATCCAGCTCTGTAACTGATCGTCGCCGGTGACCAGCAGCAATGGCGTGCCGTGCTCAGCGGCGGCGGCCGCATAAATATCGGTTTCGCCCATCACCAGACCATTGATATGGATACGCCAGAATGCCCGGCCGTTGATGGTATGCGCCAGTACGCCGGGTTCACCTGCTGCGCTGTGAAATCCCACCAGAAACAGCCCGTCGAACGTCTGCTGCTCTATCCCTTCCACCATCGACAGGACACGGGGTTTCCCCTGCACCAGCCGGGCGCGGGGATCAATATTTTCCGCACGCAAATTGGTCATCTGCGCATGGCTGTCTGCCACCACCACTTCCGTTGCCCCGCCTGCAAAAGCCCCCTCAATCGCAGCATTCACTTCCTGCTCCATCAGACCACGGGCCAGCTGATGCTCCGGGTGACCGGGTGTACATTGCTCCGGGCGCATGACCCCCGCGATGCCTTCAATGTCGGCCGAGATAAAAATTTTCATGTCGTTAATCTATCCAGAATCTGCGTCAGTGAGGGGCGATGATGACCGCGAAAGCCGGTAACAGCCTCAGCGCTCAGCAAAGCATCCAGTACAGCCTGTTCAGTTGCATCTGCCGCTGCAGCAAGCAGCGGCTCCAGCGTGTCGTCCTGTGGCGGATGCGGCAGAGGTTGCGTTGAAAACGCCACCGCAATATCGCCCGATCCGTGGCCCCAGTAACTGCCCAGCCGTCCCAGGCCAGCGCCGGCTCGCTTCGCGATGCGCTTTAACTGACGTGCGTCCAGCGGTGCATCCGTCGCCATGATGATGATGACAGAACCGGCATCCAGCTGCGGCGCCTCTCCGGCCAGCAGCGGCGCAATCATCTCGCCAGCCCGAACGCCATCAAGCGTTAATGCCTCCAGTGCGCCGAAATTGGCCAGCACCAGCACGCCAAGCGTTGCGTTGAGCGAGGGAATAACCCGCGAGGCGGTTCCGATGCCCCCTATCAGGCTGAAACAGCTCATCCCGCGCCCTGCGCCGACGCTGCCGCGCGCGAAGTCTGCTGAGGCCGTCTGCAATGCCTCCTGCGCCATCGCTTCAGTGATGGCCAGCGCCTGGATATCATTCAGCCAGCCATCGTTGCACTCCAGCACCAGCGGATTGACCGTGGGCAGTGTTCGTCCCAGTTCCGGGTTACGACTGATGGCATCCCGCACCAGCGTGGTAAACAGCGTGCCGACCGCCAGCGTGTTACTGAGCAGAATCGGCGTCTGAAGCACGCCAAGCTCCTCTATCTGAACCAGTCCGATAGGTTTCGCAAAACCGTTAAGCACCTCAACCCCACACGGCAGCGGCGTGAGAAACAGATTGCCGCCCGGCGGTACGATAGCGGTTACGCCAGTCTGCTTTTCGCCTTCATTCAGCGTGTAATGTCCGACACGCACGCCCGCAACATCGCTGATTCGATTAGTGGGTCCGCAGGCGCTTCGCGGCTGCCCAAGCTGACGTCTGTCGCGCCAGCGTTTCAGCAGCAGTTCACGCTGCAATTGTTGGAAATCCATAGTCAGCCCTTGAGTTTTGGATCGAGTGTGTCGCGCAGCGCATCCCCAAGCAGATTGAATGCCAGCACGGTAATAAAGATCGCCAGCCCCGGAAATACGCTCATGTGCCACGATCCGGCCATCATCATGCTTCGGCTCATCGCCAGAATATTGCCCCATTCAGGCACGTCAGGCTCCGGACCCAGTCCGATAAAACTCAGGCCCGCGGCTGTCAGAATACTGGTGCCAATGCGCATAGTGAAATAGACAATCACGCTGGAAAGCGTGCCGGGCAGAATATGCCGCAGGATAATGACTCTGTCTGGTGCACCGGCACAGCGCACGGCTTCAACATAGGCAGCCTGTTTCAGAGAGAGCGTCGAAGCCCGCACGATGCGGGCAAATACCGGCACGCTGAATACCGCGACTGCGATAATGACATTGTTCAGACCCGTCCCCAGCAGCGCCACCACCGCAATGGCCAGCAACATACCCGGGAACGCGAATAATACGTCGGCACCCCGCATGATCAGCATATCAACCCAACCGCCGTAATAGCCCGCCAGTAAGCCCAGCATGACCCCGACCAGCATGCCGATCGTCACCGACAGCACGCCGATATAGAGCGAGATCCGCGCGCCATAGATAATGCGGCTGAGCAGGTCGCGCCCCAGTTCGTCGGTCCCCATCCAGTGTGCCGCCGTTGGCGGCGACGATAATGCCATCCAGTCCGGAGCCATGGGATCCCAGGGCGCCAGCCAGGGCGCAAAAATCGCCACCACAATCAACAGCAGCACAAACCCGCCTGAGACCAGCGCCAGAGGGTTCCGCACAAGGGCATGCAGGAAATCGCGCCACGGCGAACGAATAATCTGAGGCGGATTTTCAGTCAGCGATTGAATAATCATTTTGGCTCCTGTCGCAGACGAATGGCCGGATTGACCACCGCGTAAAGCAGATCGACCAGCAGATTAATCACAATAAATTCAAACACGAACAGCATCACCAGCGCCTGAATCACCGGCTGATCCTGCGCTTTGATCGACTCAATCAATAACCAGCCTAACCCTGGCCAGTTGAAAACACTCTCCACCACGATGGATCCGCCCAGCAGAAAACCGAACTGCAAGCCCAGCATGGTAATCACCGGGATGAGCGCATTACGCATCACATGTTTCCACGTCACCAGGCGGTTACGCAGCCCTTTGGCTTTGGCGGTACGCACGTAATCTTCCTGCGCCACCTCAAGAAAGGCCGAGCGGGTAAAACGCGCCATTACCGCCGCAACCGACGAACCCAGCGTGATGGCGGGCAGGACTATATCGCTGGCCCTGTTAAAGCCGCTGACCGAGAACAGCCCAAAAGGCATCGCGACGAACTGGATGAGCAACAGCCCCAGCCAGAAGGCTGGCATCGAAATGCCGCCGACCGCCACGCTCATCAGCGTCCAGTCCTGCCATCTTCCACGTTTCAGTGCAGCCATCACGCCGAATAACAAACCGAGAATGACGGACCAGGTAAAACCCGCTAAGGCGAGCCACAGCGTCGGCATAAAGCCCTCTTTGATCACCTCCAGCACCGGTTGCTGGGTACGATAAGTGGTGCCCAGGTCGCCCTGCAACAGGTTGCCGATCCAGTGAAAATACTGCTGCGGCAGCGGATCGTTAAGCCCGAGATGCTGACGCGCCGCTTCGATCGCCTCAACCGGCGCATCCGGTCCGGCATAAATACGCGCCGGGTCGCCCGGCATGAGCTTGATAAAACCGAAAACCAGCAACGAGACCACCAGCAAAACCGGGATCATCTCCAGCAATCGGCGAATGATGTATGCAAACATGCCATTCCCTGAAATGAGGTACGACTGGCCTCCTCGCGTCCCTCATCCGTTCCGGACAGGGGACGAGGAAGAAGAGACCGTCTTATTTAAAGGACGCCTGAGTGAACAGTAAATTGCCATCAGGCAGCATCGAAACGCCGCTCAGCGTGTTGCGTTTGCCGACCAGATTGTCTGGCGTGCCAAGGAACGCCACTGGTGCTTCTTTCCACAACACCTTTTGCGCTTGTGCATAGGCGATGCCACGCTTTGCCGGATCGGCCGTCGCCAGCCCGGCAGCAATCGCTTTGTCTGCATCAGCGTTACTGAAGTAGGAGACGTTATACGAGGTCGGAACCCAGGACTCGGTGGCAAACAGCGGACGCAGCGCCCAGTCGGCATCCCCTGTAGAGGTCGACCAGCCGCCATAATAGAGGTCAAACTCCGCCTTTTTCGGGTCCTGAACGCCCCACAACTTAGCGTTGCGCGTGCCGGAATCCATCGGTGTTACCGTGGCACGAATGCCTGCCGTGGCCAGTTGCGCTTTCAGCACCTGAGCGGCACGGACGCTGGCCGTGGCGTTGGTCACCCAGAGCTTAAGATCCAGTCCCTCCGGATAACCCGCCGCTTTCAGCAAGGCTTTGGCCTTATCCGGCGCATAGCCGTAATCAGGATCGCCCTGTTTCTGATAGAACTGTACGCCTTCCGGAATCGCGGATGTGGCAGGTTTACCCAGACCGGCAAAGGCCACTTTCAGCCACAGATTACGGTCAATCGCATAGTTGATTGCCTGACGCACCCGAACATCGGCCAGCGGCTTGTGCTGCGTGTTGATCGCCATGTAATAAAGATAAATGCTCGGATCGCGCTGAATGGAGAGGTGGCTGTCCTGCTGAACGGCCGCGATGAGGTCTGAAGGCAATGGCCAGATGGCGTCCACCTGGCCCGATTTCAACGCTGCCACCCGTGTCGCATCTTCGGGACTCGGCGAGAAGATGACATGGTCGACTTTAGGCCATCCCTGCTGCCAGTAACCTGCATATCTGGCCAGCGTAACGGCTTTGCCTGGTTTCCAGTCGACAAAGGTAAACGGACCGGTTCCCACCGGATGCAGTCGCAACTGCGCTTCGTCCGGATATTGCTTAAGAATTGACGGACTCCACATCACCGCGGAAGGATGCGCCAGGGTGTTGATAAAGGCCCCGAACGACTGATTCAAATCGATTTTTACCTGGTCGGGTGCCAGCACCGTGACCTTATCAATCATTTTGTAGAGGCTGTTACGCTTCAGCCCTTTTTTCTGATCTGCCAGACGATCAAGGTTCGCTTTGACGGCGTCTGCATCAAAAGGGGTACCGTCCTGGAAGGTAACGCCTTTGCGCAGCGTCAGCGTAAATTCGGTGGCACTGTCATTAGAGGTATAACCGGTCGCCAGCCAGGGTTGCAGCTTCATCCGGGAATCAAACTGGAACAGGCGTTCAAAGATGCCGCTCTGAACCGAGTAACTGACATTATCCGAGGTGTCGTGCGGATCCAGCCCCGTGATATCGGCATACATTGAAATGCGCAGATCCTGTGCCTGCGCAGTCATGACCAGCGTCGTCGTCAATGCGAGGGCGAGCGAAGTACGGCGAAACAGCGTTTTCATAAATTCTCCTGGTCGTTAAGGATTATTGCAATGCAATGCCGTCAGCTACCCAGTGCTGGGGGGCAACCTGCCGATATCGGGTTTTAGTGACCGTTTCACCCACCTTACGCAACGGCGAGGGGATTTCGCTGTCATCGAAAATACGGGGTTGACGGTTTTCGGGATCCGCTACCGGCACGGAGGCCAGCAGTCGTTGGGTATAGGGGTGTTGCGGCTGATTAAATACCGACTGACGCGGTCCAAGCTCCACAATCTGGCCGAGGTACATCACCGCGACGCGATTCGCAATACGCTCGACGACCGCCATATCGTGAGAGATGAAAATCCATGCCACGCCCGTTTGCTGCTGCAGGTCCATCATCAGATTGACCACCTGCGCCTGAATCGAGACATCAAGGGCCGATACCGCTTCATCAGCAATAATCACTTTCGGTTTCAGCGCCATGGCGCGGGCAATAGCAATACGCTGACGCTGACCGCCAGAAAATTCGTGCGGATAACGACGCGCGTGCTCTGGCAGGAGACCGACGCTCTTCAGCAGCGCATCTATCTGTGGGGAAGCCTGTTCAAGCGAAGAGACCATGCCATGTAACAGCAACGGCTCGGCAATGGTGAAACCCACTGTCAGGCGGGGATTCAGTGACGCATAGGGATCCTGAAACACCATCTGAATTTCACGGCGGAGCGGCTGGAATTCTGCCTCTTTCAGGTCAGAAATTTCCTTTCCTTCAAAGTGAATACTTTCAGCTTCACTGTTGATGAGGCGCATCAGCGCCCGTCCGGTTGTCGATTTGCCGCAGCCGCTTTCACCCACGATGGCCAGGGTTTCACCTGGCCACAGACTAAAATCAATCTGCTCAACCGCATGCACGTGATGCGTCAGGCTCGATAAGATGCCGCTGCGAATCGGGTAATAGACTTTTAATCCGCGCACATCCAGCAGCGGCGCCACGTCATAGCGCGCGGTATGCTGTTCGCCTTGCACAGCCTCGCGGGCACCGGGCAGAGGAAAGCGTTGTGGCCACCTGTGTTCCCGCATATCGCCGAGTTTTGGTACTGCCGCCAGTAACGCTTTGGTATACGCATGCTGCGGGGCGGCAAAAATCTCAGACACGGTTCCCTGCTCTACCACTTCGCCACGCAGCATGACCACCACGCGATCGGCGATTTCCGCTACCACGCCCATATCATGAGTGATAAACAGCACCGCCATTTGTTTCTCGCGTTGCAGCTCACGCAGTATATGGAGAATGCGCGCCTGTACGGTGACATCCAGCGCAGTGGTAGGCTCGTCGGCAATCAGGAGTTGTGGGTCACAGGCAAGGGCCTGCGCAATCATCACACGCTGCCGCATGCCGCCTGACAGCGAGTGAGGATAGCTTTTCATGACGCGATCCACATCGGCGATACGCACCTGGCGCAGCAATTCACGCACCCGCGCATGGGCCTGCTTTCTGTCGCACTGTTGATGATCGCGTAATGCCTCAGTAAGTTGATCATCAATGCGCAGCACCGGATTCAGCGAGGTCATGGGCTCCTGAAAGATCATCGCCATTTCACGGCCATGCAACGTGCGGCGCTGAGCGTCATCCAGCGTTTCTAACGCATGCATTTTTCCGCTACGGTCGCGGAACTGCATGCTGCCGCCATCGACACGTCCGTTGTTTGCCAGCAAGCCCATCACAGCCAGCGACGTGACAGATTTACCTGAGCCGCTTTCACCCACGACGGCGACGATTTCACCTGGATGAATGGCAAAACTGATGCCTTTGAGTGCCTGATTCTCACCGCTGCGTCCATGAAACGAGACGCTGAGATCCTGAATCGCCAGCACGGGAGAGGCAGAGGCAGAACGGGTTGCAGTGGAAGTACGTTGTGTGTCCGTCATCGTCGCCTCACAGAGTTATAGCCAGATACGGCCTTGGGAGTAGCTCAGGAAAGGAGAACTGTCGGCGGCTAGCCAGATGGGGCCATCCAGATCGACGAACTCAGCGTTAACCGCGACGGGCAATGCGGCCTCCATGGCCAGTGACGAGCCCAGCATGCAACCGACCATAATGCGCATATTGAGCGTCCGGGCTTCATCCACCATCGCCAGCGCTTCAGTCAGGCCACCGCACTTATCCAGCTTGATATTGATCATCTCGTAGCGATCGCGTAATCCGGCAATATCCGCCCGCGTATGGCAGCTCTCATCGGCACAGACCGGTATGGGATGTTTGAAACGTAACAGGTCATGGTCCTGTCCGGCGGGAAGGGGTTGCTCCACCATCGCGATGTTGAAGGCCTTCAGTGCCACCAGCAGGCTTTCCAGTTCCAGACCCGACCAGGCTTCATTGGCATCGATAATGAGCGTGGCATGCGGTGCCGCCGCGCGAATCGCTGCTACTTTTTCCAGAATCGCATTACGGTCGAGCTTAATTTTGAGCAGGAGGGCGCCACGTGACACAGCATCCGCCGCCGCCAGAGCCATACATTCCTGCGTATCGAGGCTAAGGGTTTCTGCCGTAACGACCAACTCTGGCTGAGAGCAGGTGCTCTTTTGCCACAGCGTCTGATTAGCCCGTGCGGCATCAAGTCGCCATAGCGCACAGTCCAGCACGTTGCGCGCTGAACCGGCGGGTAAACGGTGTTGCAGATCATGATGGCTGAGGCCCGACTCAATGTCAGTGCGTACCGCTTCGAGCATGGCCTTAACGCTATCCGGCGTCTCATCGTAGCGGGCCGTTGGTGTACATTCGCCCTGCCCGATGAATCCCTCCTGCTCCAGCGTGACACGGATGACCGTCACGGCGGTACGGGTACCGCGTGCGATAGCAAAGGGTCGCGCCAGCGGCAGCTCCACCACATCAATCTGCAACTTTCTCATTTCAGCCACGCTCCTGAAGCAGTGCGGCGATCTCATCAATACCAAAACGCACAGGATCCGTTGCCGGTAAGCCAAACTCAGCGCTGATTTCGGCGCAATAAGCGAGCGCCTCTTCTTCGCTGTAATTGGAGGTATTGATAGCAAAGCCAGCCAGCTGAACGGAGTCACTGGTCACCTGTGCGGCACGCAGATTGGCTTCAACGCACGCCTGCAGGCTGACCATGGGCTGGTGTGGCAAATGACGCATATGGGGTCGTCCCATTTCATGGCACATGACCAGCCAGTGTGGTTGCGCACCGTGCATCAGCCCCATACTGACGCCCGCATAAGAGGGATGGAACAGTGAGCCCTGGCCTTCAACGATATCCCAGTGGTCCTCGTCATTCGCCGGTGAAAGCGCTTCTGCTGCACCGGCAATAAAATCAGCGATGACCGCATCCACAGCAATGCCCTCCCCTGCGACCAGAATGCCGGTCTGCCCCGTGGCACGAAAATCAGCTTTCAGGCCGCGCGCACGCATCGCCGCTTCCAGCGCCAGTGAGGTGTACATCTTGCCCACTGAGCAGTCTGTACCCACGGTCAGTATCCGCTTACCTGAACGCTTCTTACCGCTGCCCACACTGAGCGCTGGACGCATATGACGCAGGTCAAAAAGCTCAACGCCAGAAGCCTGTGCAAGCGTCACCAGTTCCGGTTCATCCACCAGTCGGTGGTGCAGACCACTGGCCACATTCATGCCTGCTTTGATGGCACTTTTGATCGTTTCCAGCCAGTGCGCTGGCAGATAGCCCCCGGCATTGGCAGTGCCAAGCACCAGCGTTTTTGCGCCGCGCGCTTTGGCGCCGGGAATATCCAGTTCATCCAGACCCAGACTGACCGTGCAGCCCGGCAGTTTAATTTCGCCAACGCACTGCTCCGGCCGCCAGATATGAATACCGCGCGCCGTTTTTGCCGCAAGGGGATCGGTAACATCGCCAAGAAAGAGTAAATAGGGTTGTGGGATTAGCATGTTGTCTCTCGTTTCAGCCAAAAGATCAGGTTCTGAAACCACTATTTCATGCGTTCTGAAAGGTGACGAATGCTTGTTTAGCAGGAGGGTATAACGGCAGGTTATACCCAGAGGTAATAGTGATGATAGGTGGGTTTTTCAGGGGGATTGGAGAGAGGTCAGATTAAAATATGGGGCAAGTCATAGGAAAAGGAGATGTTTATGCAGGCAGTAAGGATAGGCTATGGACCGGAGCAGGAGAAGGTAAAATGGCTTATAGAATATTTAACGCCGGGCCGCTGGCGAGACATTCATGACGAATGCCAGCGACCCGGCCGGCTTATATCAGCGCAACAGAAAATCCCAAAACGGAAATAATCTTTTAAATATCAGAATTTTTATTCTTAATACCCAAAACTTCACGCCCCCAGCGTAGTTCTTCTTCAGTTTTCTTCCTTAACTCTAAAATGACATATCCTAATAACTCATGTAAATTTTGGCCAAGATACAATTTAAAAAAATACCCTTCATTCCTTATGTTAATAAGGAACACTGTATCCTCATGGTTTTTCTCCAGTTCGGTTATTAGCTTTTCTAAGCCTATCGCATTTAATCCTGAGCGTTTAGCATTCTCATAATGAACTTTCATCAAGCGCAATTCATTTTCTTTATTGCATTCAAAGGCAGCAATTTTATTATTGCCATTATTGTTCAATAAGCCCTTGTAAATCTCAGGAAAATGCTCATCTATAAGCTTGGATGCTTTTAAGTCAATCACGGCAGAAATACCTCCACATCACCAAACCGAACTCCTTTCATTAATATCTCTCGCTCCATCCATTCATCAAAGGAATATTCCCACGACCAGGCATCACCTGGTTTAGGTGCTCCCGTTTTAACTCTGAGCACAACACCCTCTGCACCAGCGAACCCTCGCGCAACAGCAGGATCATCAGTCCATGAAGTAAATGGACTATCTCCAGACACACCGCCGAAGTTATGCTCTTCAGGAGATATTTTAGAATTTACATTACCCGGTACAACCTTACCTTTCAAAGCATTATCCCATTCAGGATGACCTTTATGTATCCCTCTGTAATTATATTGCCCTTGCTCAGCCTCGGGTAACCGCTTTGTTGGTTTATCACCACATGCTGTCAGCCCCCACGGATCCACCCAACCCAGCGCATTCGGCGCATACTGGTAAAGGTTGATCCCGCCCGCCAGCCCTATCGGGTCCTGCTGGGTAAACCGTCCGCTGTCCGGGTCATAATAACGAAACAGATTGTAGTGCAGTCCGGTTTCCCGGTCCAGGTACTGGCCCTGCATACGCAGGTTCTGCTCCACCACAGGAACACGCTGGCTGGACTCGCGCAGCAGCTTGCCCCACGGGCTGTTGATACCTTCCCAGGCTTTTTGCCCTTCACCGTCAGTCAGCAGCTCCGGCATTCCGTTGGCCGCATTATGGAACCAGTAAATCTCCGGGCTTTCCACGCCATCAATACGGGCCAGCGGTTCATAGCTCTGGCTGTCGCTGTAAACGTAGGTCAGCGGAGTGCCGTCGTGGATTTCCTGCAGCAGGCGGTAGCCTTCCCAGACGAAGCGCGTCGTGACGGCGTTGCCAGACGGTCTTCCCTGCAACAGCTGCTGGCTGGTTTTACTGATGCGGCGCCCAAGCGGATCGTAGCGGAAACTCACCTTTGTACGCGGCTTGTTACGGTCCCGTGGCTCGCTGATCACATCCGTCAGGCGATGCTCCCCATCATAGCGATATCGCCAGCGGGTATGCCCGTCATCTTTCTCAGTGGTACGGCCATGAATGTCATATTGCCAGCGGATACCGTTCAGTCCGGTGACTCGGTTATGCATGACATGAGCGGCACTATGGCGATCCAGCGGGTTGCCTGCGCCATCCCAGCGCCACTTTTCATTACCCGGCTGCGCACCGTCCTGTGACAACAGCCGGCCGGCGTTATCGTAGTTCCATAATGTCTGGCTGAACGCATTATCGTCGCGCTCTTCACGGATCAGGTTGTTGCCGTAATCGAAGTCGCGCCGGCGGGACCAGACGCGCGGTGCAGGACGCTGTGAGTCACCCTTAAACACGTCACGGCGGCGCAGTCTGCCTAAGCGATCGTATTCACTGCGCATGGTCAGGCCGCCCTGCGTCCGGCTGAGTTCCCGATGCAGTGTATCCCGGGTAAATTCCGTGACCGGCAGGTTGTCTAATGCGATGCTCAGCAGATGCCCGCTACCATAATAAAGCTGCTTCAGGTTGCGGCCATCCGGCAGCGTCAGGGCAGTGCAGTTGCCCAGCGCGTCATACTCCCAGGCCAGTTCGCCCTGCTCCCCCTGCTCAGCAACGATGCGGCCCAGCGCATCATACTTAAAGGTAATCTCCTGCTCGGCCTGCTGGCTCCACTCGGTGTCAGACAGCGGCAGATGCTGCGACACTTTACCCAGTTGCCCCCCACCGCTGTAGTGATAGCGCGTCTGGCCTTCCGGCGTGGTTCGCGCCAGCAGTTGCCCCGCACGGCTCCAGTGATAGCGATGGGTAATGGACTGAGGATGTCCGGCGGCAAAGGTGCGTGATACCGTGCGGCCCGCCGCATCATAGTCATATCGCGTGGCAACGCCATCCAGCCCGACCTGGGCCAGCAACAGAGAATCTGCGCCCCACTCGAACTGATACTGCTCGCCGTTCTCATTTTGCAGCGCCGTCAACCGGCCACGGCTGTCCCAGCTTCGCTGAACCGTCTCACCCTGCGCATTACGGTTGGCGATCAATCGCCCGACATTGTCGTAACGGAATTCACTGCGCTTGCCATCAGCCGATTCATAGGCCAGCGGCAGTCCGTTTTCACTCCAGTGCAACCGCTCTTCCCATCCTTCTGCGCGTTCCAGCTGAAGAGGACGGCCTGCTGCATCATAGTGATAACGGGTTTCTTCACCATCCGGCGCGATGACACAGCTGAGCCAGCCCAGGGGATGATAACGGTAGCGCGTGGTCAGCCCTGAACAGTCGGTTTCACGGATAACCTGGCCGGCATCATTAAACTCACGGCGGTAGCTGTTACCTGCTGCGTCAGTCTCTTCGACAACCAGTCCGAACTCATCCCGCTGATAGAGCGTGCTTTGCCCGAGCGCATCAACAACACGTTCAAGGCCGTGATGGGGATCGTAATAGTATTTCGTTGTGGAACCGTCTGCTCCGGCAACAACCGTGGGCAGTGAACGGTGTGACAGCCATTGCACCGCCTGCACACCACCGTCAGCATCCTTCTCTTCAACACGGTTGCCCAGATCGTCATAGGTGAAGCTCACCGCGTTGCCCAGCGGATCGATGCGACGCGTCAGGAGTTCGTTTTCATCCCACTCATAACGCCATTTCTCGCCGCGCTCATCGATAAAACAGGTGATGAGGCCCGCGGCATTCCAGTGGTGTTCGCGCTGCTGACCGTCATAGGTCGACACGCGCGTAATGCCCGCCTTAAGATCGTAATGCATGTGGCAGCCATCACCGCTGTTGGTGCGGTTTTCTACAACGCGCCAGTGATCCAGCTTCTGCCAGCGATATTCACTCTCCAGCCCGCCCGGCAGTTGGTGCCAGACCATCAATCCATCGTCGTTGTAACGGAAGCGTCGTGAGACAACGCCTGCAGCATCAGTAACGCTGGCAAGCTGGCCCCGATCATTGTAGGTCCAGCGCGTGAGAGGCCAGTGCTGATCGCCATCAAAATGGCTGGCTGATGTCGGACGCCGCGCGTGCTGTTTGTCGTCGTAGTGCAGCGTGACGTCAATCGCCAGCGGCGCGTCATGGATACGCACCAGGCGGGCCTGTTCATCCCAGCCCATCTCCAGCGCATTACCGTACTCGTCGCTCAGTGAAGCCAGCCGCAGCACCTGCGGATCAGCGGCCGTGCGCCTGTAAAGACGCCATACCGCACCGTCGTCATCGGCAATGGCGATATCGCCAGACTCGTTGCTGCGCACTATCAGCCCTTCGCTGATGCTGTAGAGCACCTCTTTGTCACCGGGAACGTCAAAGCTCAGCTCGCGCCCGTTGTCATCAAACCAGGTTGCCCGATTCCCTTCCAGCGTCAGGTAGCTGTCAAACACCGTGGCCCAGCCCTGACCAAACAGGCCAGCGCGCTGGGTCAGACTGTTATAGCTGCGCTGAAAACTGAGCGGGAAACGTCCGGGAAGGGAAAAATCGCGCTCGGCATCATCATTAAGGACTTTGACGCCGGTCGCCGCATGAACCGGAAACAGCGACGAGAAGGCCGCGTTAATAGCCATGTCCGCCGCCATACCGCCCACGGCACCGGCCAGCGCGCAGGGCATATTTTTCAGGATCTGACCGGGGCGACCACGGATGAGGGAAAGGCCGATCATCATCACAGCCAGGCCTGGCACCTTGCCACTTTTGATCTCTCGTACCGTAACGGTTTCACCACCAATAATGACATTGGGGGAAACATCGTCGCTCACGGTGGCGTCACAGGTGGTTTTATCCTTTGCGCGCACTGCAGGCTGGCCATTGATAAAGACGCTTTTCGATCCCTGAGCCAGATATTGCGGTGCACTGTGTTTTTCACAGGCCACTTTGTCCTGCTCCAGCGGAGAGGTGCCCGCATCGGCGGAGGCTACCGTGGGCTGCCACATTGCACTGCCAAACTGGCCGACCGCAGAGAGCAACATGCCGCCATAGTCGGCGAAGCTCTGCGGCGATTGTGGTTCCGGTGGCGGTGTCTCGCCGGGCGTGAGCATCCCGGCCGCGCGTGCGGCTAAAAGACCATTAACGTAGACATTCACTGATCCACTGGCGATTACTCCGGCGGGTGACGGCGGGAATATCATGTTTCCCAGCCCATCGGCCGCTTTGCTGATCTCCTGTGACAGACCAACGGCATTGGCCAGTACACCACCAAGAATACCGCTGAGCAGGCAACTGTTACCCACGGCTGCTACACTCGCCGCTGCCGCCCCTGTACCCAGCAGGGGCGCTGCCGAGACGATAGCTGCACCCACTGCGGCACCAATGACGGCATAGGCCGCACCTTCAGCCACAATGCTTGTGATATCAGCGAAAATGCTGGAGTGAATGATCTCGTCGCCCACGCGGGCAGCAGGGTTATCCATAGGTTATGCTTTCCGTGGATTGTTCAGACTCAGGCTTTGTTTAAATGCACTCCAGCGCTGTCCATCCTCTTCATTGAATGGACGCATGGCTGAGAGCGTAAAAATCATTAAGATGTTCGAGTCAGGCACCTGTGTAGCCAGCTGTTTCTGCCACACTGCCTGCCCGTTACGGTCAAATACGGTTTCAACTTCAACCGCGTGTAATGTGTTATCCACACCTGCCATCAAACGTACAAATTCAGTCTGCTGGATATGGCCCATCTGACTCCGCAATGTGTCCCACTGACGCTGGAACTCTTTTTCCGCATCACTGCCCTCAGAAATAACACCACGGCTCACAACCCATGCCAGCCCACTGGCTTCATCGCGGAGAATATTCATGGTGGTGTCCTGCCAGGCAGCAGGAAAAAGCGCAAAGGCGCCCTCATTGAATTGGTAATGCATATTGGGTATCCGTTTTATTAATTGTTTGTGGCGGGTGGAATAAGGCTATGATATTCGCCATCAACGTTATCGGCATTAGTGAGTATCTGTGTATTATCACGCGCAACTTTAATGTCGAAAAGTCGATGCGTAATATCAGGATCGCCACCGCAACTGGCGTCGTGATTATCTTCACGAACCGTAATAACAAAGAAACTTTCATCACTGCTGTCGTCAAGATCGTATCGCAGGCATTTCTCATCGAGGGTGGTCAGTTGCCAGGTATGAATTGCTTCGGTTGCAGCGCTGATAGCCTGGTCAGCGCTGATTTCGCTTTGCTCTGCCCCCATGTCTGTTTTCAACATGATGCAACTGACCTTTCCCTGGTCAATCTGAAACATCAACTGTTTCCCGCCAGACGGGTAGACAAGCCAGTGCTGATTATCACTGTTATCTTCTTTTCCGGGTCCATAGGCTTGCTGAACCTGTTCCAGGCTATCGCCTACCTTTATATTTCGGGACGTCGGCACATTGGCATTTTCCAGTAGGATCTCAGCCAGAACCGTGTGGCTGGCATCTCCCACCGCCGCCGCGCTGAACAACTCAAAGCCGTCATAGCTATGCTGGAAGTAGTTGTACTGCTGGTTATTGATAGCCACTTCTCCGGCCAGAACTGAACTCAGAGCCTTACCAGCCCGTACGAAGCTTTCATTGCTCCATGTGTCTCCGGGAGTGAAAGCATAGTCGTTTAGCAGAACGGAAAAATCGCCCTCGTTAAGGGCAGGAACAGACGATTCCGTGCTGGATTCGGCCCTGGCAATGCAGGATAAAACCATGAGAACAGACACAAATATAAGGCTGGTGAAAAAACGATTTACAATCATTGTGTTTTTATCGGAGTAAAGGCATAAGGGCCTCAAATATGAGGCAATGGATTCAACATCACGTTCTTTTACTCATCGGCAGTAATAATAATTTTATTCAGGCAATCAGGGTTTTTGGCAGAAAATGAAAACGTGATGACCTGTCCATTAATATCTGGGGATGATGTATAGCTGGTCACTTCGTTTTCAGACTGCCCCCGAGGATAATCGGTTAACTTAACACTCTGATAGTGCTTTTTGACATCATCGAGCGAGAGGCATTTCCCATGAGGAATAAAGCTAAGGAAAGGGGGCATGCCATCAGATGTTTTACTTAAACGCAATTCAATATCCGTAATCTCCGAAGCATCTTGTAGTTTTACAGGATTAGCCTGATAGAAATTAATGTACTCATTTTGACTTTTTAATGTAAACGCCAGTGGTACGTGATGAATACGTTCCACAGATAGATTCTTTATGGAGGTACTCATTTTTGTAACAAAACCCCATATATCTTCTTTTTGCATCTTCGCTTCCACTATTCCGCTTAACATGAAACCAGCCATTAATAAAATAAATACCTTACTTTGTCGGATAATTTTTATCATACCAGCCCCCATAGTAATCTTCGTAAAGTTGATTGGTAGTTGAGGTTTTTTCACCTTTACCGAATATACGACCAATCTGCGTCCTGGCTTCGCTTTCGCTTATGTCACCTTTACTCAGGGAATCATAGATTCCGTTGTACCCTTTCTGATTTGCTGAATTGCCAGCTATACCAATATCTCTGCCCTGATTTGCAATAATTTCGCGCTGTACGCGAATATTGTTAAGTGTTGCTGCCCCTTCATCACTAAGTGCACTATTCAGGTAGGCTTCACGTGTGGTTACATTGATATCAGGCTTATACAATGCATGTCCACTCTCATGTGACAGTGACTGCACCACTTTTGCGGCATCGTTCATATGACTTTTATCAACAGTAATAATCCGGCTCTGACGATCGGCAAACGTACCTTTACCTGCAGCCCCTTCCTTAAAAACCCAGCCGCGCTTTTTGAGGGTCGTGATGTCCTGTTTCATGGTCGGTGATTTCTCAACCATATTGTCTACATCTGCGCCAAAGCCACTAAAAGAAGGACCCTGAGTATTCGTAGCTAAGCCGGCATTTTGTGACGCGTCGGCAGGCGCGCTTGCTAATGCACCTGCCTTATTCTCCTTTCCCGGCGTAAATTTCTCCTTTACAGCCGCATCAATATCACCTTTATGACCTGCACCTGGCGCAGACGTACCAGGTTTAGCACCCGAAGTATTCAGATTCAGTTTACCGCCAGTGGTGATATGTCCGTCGTTCTCAACAAAGAAGTTAAAATCTTTTCCAATAAGATTTATTGTGCCATTAGCATTGAGCTCAATGGCACTTTCACCAGAAACAAGTCTCAACTGCGATCCCGACGCCAGAACATACTGTTCGACTACTGCATCAACTTTACTCAGGCCAGTGAGGATTTCAGTTCCGCCTTTTATGGCCTGAATCTGATTACCTTCAACCCTGTTGAGCTCATTTTTAGCCACATAGTGGCTTCGTTCCCCACCAACACTATGTGATTCATCGTTTTTAACATGGGTATCCATGTTCTTCTGCGCCTGAATCCACAGATGTTCCTCACCCGATTTATCCTCAAACCTTAACGCGTTCGCGGTGTCCGCCGTGCCATCCTTCGACCGGCTCAAAAAGCCCATCTGCGTCGCTGCCGCCGGCAGCGCCCACGGCGGCATGCTTGCCTCGTTGTAAACCCGGCCGATGATCAGCGGACGATCCGGATCGCCGTTGATGAAGTCCACCACCACTTCGTCGTTCACTCGCGGGATCTGCACCCCGCCAAATCCCTGGCCGGCCCAGGCGCTGGAGACGCGCACCCAGCAGGAGCTGGTGTCATCGCCCTTCGCCAGCCGGTCCCAGTGAAACTTCACCTTTACCCGGCCGTAGCGGTCGGTCCAGATCGACTCGCCTTTGGGTCCCACCACCTTTGCCGTCTGCGGGCCGTGTGTTTTCGGCCACGCCGTTTCCGGCGGCGTGCGGTAGGTCACTGACGACGGCAGCACCGTGAAGTGGATGTTGTGACGGCTGTCGCCGGTGTCGCCGCTGGCGTAACTGTTTTCGGCGAAGTCATAGGTCGCCGAGGTCACCAGATACTCGCCGTTGTCGCTGAAGTGCGGCGCGTTGATGATGGAGAAGGTAAAGCCCGGCGCGATGCCGGTGGCCGTGCCCGACCCGCTGACGCTGTGGTGCTCGGCCTGCCACACCTCCTGACGGATGCGCGCGTAGGACTCGCCGTGGCTGTGGTCGACAAAATGGCCCGGCCAGTCGTAAACGTCCACCGAGCCCGGCACCGGCGACGCCGGGTTCTGGCGGGCCTGCAGCATCCAGGCGTTCGGCTTGCGGAAGTCGTAGTCGTCGGTGCTGTAAATGCCCGGCGTCACGCTCTCCGCCAGCGACCACTGGCTGATGCCCTCTTCAGTCACCACGCCGCCCGACGGGGTGACGTGATAGGCAATGGTCTCATAGCCCGGAAACGCCTGATGCTGGTCCGGCGCGTCGCACAGCACCAGCGTATGTTTGTCCGCCTCGTGGCGGAAGAAGTAGTAAATCCCCTCCAGCTCCATCAGGCGGCTGATAAAGTCCAGGCTGCTCTCCTGATACTGTACGCAGTACTCCCACACCCGGTAGCTGCCCGCCAGGCGCGTCTCCACGTTGACCCCGTACTCCTTCAGCAGCGTCTGCACAATCTGCGGCACCGTCTGGCTCTGGAAGATGCGCAGGTTGCGGTCGCGCTTCATCGGCCACAGGTCCGGCTCGACCGTCAGCTCATAGACCGCGTAGCGGGTGCCGCTCAGCTCCTGGCTGCGCACCGCCACCCGGGTGATTTTGCCGTTAAGGTAGCGCGGGCTCAGCGCGTTCATCAGCCCGTCGGTCGGCAGCGTAAACGTCACCGGCTTCCCCAGCAGGGCGTGGCGGTCGATGCGCGCGTCGGTGGCCAGCAGTTCAGCGGTGAGCACAAACGGACGGGACAGCGTCTCGGTGCCCTTAAGCGTATGGAACAGCAGGCCGTCCGCCGGCAGCTGTGCGGTAATGCGTGAGAACATAAGTAATCCCTGACTATTAACTGTGTGGATCGAGCAACCAGACACCTTCTTCACTGATGTTCAGCGTTTGTTCGCGGGTGCCACTCTGGCCGCTGATGGCAAAGGTGTAGTTGCCCGGCGCCAGCTGCAGCGTGGCGAAGCCATTCACCGCCGGCACCAGCGCCTGCGGCTGACCGTTCACCTGAACGCGTTCACCCTGCTGCAGACGGATATAGACCTGGGCGACCGGCGCGGGTGGTGGTGCCGGTTGTGGATCGGGTTCACGCGCGGCGGTCTGCGCGGGCTCAGAAGTCTGAGCCGGAGTGCTGGCAACCGTATCCGGTGAGGCGTCAGCCTGGGTCGGTGGCGCGGCAACCGGCTGGTTAACCGGCGCGACGGTGACGGCAGGCGCGTCGTTCTGTGCGGTCTCAGCCGGCGGTGACTGTTCGTTACCGCGTGACATCAGCAGACCGGCGCCCAGGCCGACCAGCACGCCAGCGGCAACCAGGCCCGGCAGTGCAAAGCGGTGTCCCAGCAGCGTTTTCAGTTTCGAGGCGGGTTTGATCACCTCCTCTTCTTCTTCAATCGGCACCAGCATGGTGCCCGGTCCGCTCATTTTTGCGCTGAGCAGCGGTTCCGGTTCGCGTTCCGGCAGCGCCATCAGCGCAGCAAAATCATCAATGCTCTGCGGACGATCTTCCGGTTTCAGCGCCAGCGCGCGATCGACGGCGCTGAGTAGTGCTGTCGAGTAGCCCGCCAGACGACGCTGTACCAGCGGCTGGTAGTTATCTTCGATGCTGCGCACCACGCTGACTGGCGGTGGCGCACCGGTAATCAGGGTATGCAGCACCGCGCCCAGCGCGTAAATATCGGTCCACGCGCCCTGCTCACTCTCATCGTTGTCGCTGTACTGCTCAATCGGCGCATAGCCGGGACGCAGCATCGTCTCGCTCTCATCCGACAGATTGCCGATGGTTTTACGCGCCGACCCGAAGTCCAGCAGGATCGGCTCGCCACTGCTCTGGATCTGGACGTTATCCAGCGAGATATCGCGATGCAGATAACCCGCTTCATGGATGGTTTTGATCGCCCCCAGCAGCGGTGGCAACATGCGACGGATCCAGGCCTCATTTACCGACTGCGGATTACGTTCGCTGAAGTTCGAGAGCGTGGTGCCGCTGTAGAACACCGTGCCCATGTAGGCGGTGTCGTTCTGCACCCAGAAACGCAGCACATGCAGCAGGTTGGGATGGTTAAAGCGCGCCAGCAGACGCGCCTCCTGAATAAAGCTGTTCAGTCCGGCGTGAAAGGTTTTGCTGAACCGTTCACTGCGCAGCACCAGATTCAGGTCATCGCTGCGCACTGCCAGTGAGGCGGGCATAAACTCTTTGATCGCGATATCACGCTCAAGCTGGTGATCCCAGGCGCGATAGACGATGCCAAAGCCGCCACCGCCGATGACCTCTTTGATTTCAAACTCATTGAAGCGGTAACCCAGCGGCAGGGCGTTGGGGACATTCAGGGGTTGATCATGTTCCGACATATTCGATTACTCTCTGATAGCCAGGCTTTAAACCGCGAACTGGCAGACAAATTCACCCTGCTCACAACGCACATCGACGCGGCGATAGCGTTCATCACGGGCGTGGGCGCTCAGTAGGATCTGGCTCATCTGTGGCAACAGCGTGTTGGTGAGGATGGCATCCACCATGCGACCGCCCGACTCGACTTCGGTGCAGCGCTGCACGATCTGGCTCACCACCGATTCGTCGATCTGCGCTTCAATGCCGTGATTCTCGGCCAGACGACGCACAATGCGCGCCAGCTGCAGCCGCACAATCTCCGCCAGCATCGCGTCGCTGAGCGGGTAGTAAGGCACCACCAGCAGACGGCCCAACAGCGCAGGCGGGAACACCTCCAGCAGCGGCTTACGCAGCGCGGTGCTCAAGGCATCGGGATCGGGCATCAGTTCAGGATCGGCACACATCGCGCTGATTAACTGCGTGCCGACATTGGAGGTCAGAATGATGATGGTGTTGCGGAAATCGATGTGCCGGCCTTCGCCATCCTCCATCCAGCCTTTATCAAACACCTGGAAGAAGAGTTCATGCACATCCGGATGGGCTTTCTCAATCTCATCCAGCAGCACCACGCTGTAGGGGCGACGGCGAACGGCTTCGGTCAGCACGCCGCCCTCGCCGTAGCCGACGTAGCCCGGCGGTGCCCCTTTCAGCGTCGAGACGGTGTGCGCCTCCTGAAACTCACTCATGTTGATGGTGATGATGTTCTGCTCGCCGCCGTACAGCGACTCGGCCAGCGCCAGCGCGGTTTCGGTTTTGCCGACACCGGAAGGCCCGCACAGCATAAACACGCCGACCGGCTTGTTGGGATTATCAAGGCGCGCGCGCGAGGTGCGTACCCGTCTGGCGATCAGATCCAGGCCGTGACGCTGGCCGATGACCCGCTGGTTCAGGGTGTCGGCCAGATTCAGCACCGCGTCGATCTCATTCTTCACCATTCTGCCCAGCGGAATGCCGGTCCAGTCCGACACCACGGCAGCCACCACGCCCGCATCGACGGCGGCAAACAGCAGCGGCGTGTCGCCCTGCAGCGCAACAAGCTGCTGCTGCGTCGCATCACGCTGTTCACGCAGCGCCGCATCCTCTTCTGTCACACAGCGGGCGCGCAACGCAATCAGCGTCTCGACCAGTTCGCGCTCCTGCCGCCAGCGCTGTTGCAGCGCATCCCGCTCGGCTTCCAGCGCAGTGCGCTGCGCTGCAATCGCCTGCTGGCGGGTGGCGTCGCCCAGGCCCACCCGGATTTCACGTTCGATGACCTCTGCTTCAATCTCCAGCGCCGCCAGACGGTGAAGACAATCTTCCAGCGCCGCGGGCTGCGCGCCCTGGCTAACTGCCACGCGGGCGCAGGCGGTATCCAGCAGCGCCACCGCTTTGTCAGGCAGCTGGCGCGCCGGAATGTAGCGATGCGACAGTTTCACCGCCGCACTGACCGCATCATCCAGCAACAGCACCCGATGATGTTTCTCCAGTGCGCTGACGGTGCTGCGCAGCATCAGAATCGCTCTGGCTTCATCCGGCTCCTGCACCTGTACGGTCTGGAAGCGACGGGTCAGCGCCGGATCTTTCTCAATGTACTTTTTGTATTCCGCCCAGGTGGTCGCGCCGATGGTGCGCAGCTGTCCACGTGCCAGCGCCGGTTTCAGCAGGTTGGCGGCATCACCGGTGCCCTGCTGACCCCCTGCGCCCACCAGGGTGTGGATCTCATCAACAAACAGCACAATTGGCGTCGGGCTGGACTGCACCTCATTGATCAGCGCCTGCAGTCGCGCTTCAAACTCCCCTTTCATGCCGGCACCCGCCTGCAGCATGCCGATGTCCAGCAGCCAGAGCTGCACATCGCGCAGCGGCGCAGGCACATCACCCGCCGCGATACGCAGCGCAAGGCCTTCGACCACCGCGGTTTTGCCGACGCCCGCTTCGCCGGTCAGCAACGGGTTGTTCTGGCGGCGACGCATCAGGATATCGACCATCTGGCGGATTTCGTCGTCACGTCCGGTTACCGGATCAATGCGGCCTTCACGGGCGCGCGCCGTCAGGTCCTGCGCATACTGTTCCAGCGTGCTGCCACTGGCGGCGGGCGGTGCGCCGCCAGCATCCGCCGGTGCGCTCAGCACCTGCTGTGCTTCCTTGCTATTGCCGAGCAGCGTGTCGAATTCCGCCAGCAGCGCATCGGCGTTGACGCGGCTGAACTGACCGGAGATGCCTTTCAGCACGCTGGCCAGGTTGAAGGTTTTCAGTATGCCGATAAGCAGATGGCCGCCGCGAATGCGGGTCGCGCCATATTTCAGCGAGGCGTAAACCCACGCCCGTTCAACGGCGCTGTCGATATGCTCGGAGAGGTCGGAGACCGCACTGGCACCGCGCGGCAGGCGATCCAGCGCGGCAACGATGTCCTGAGTCAGGGCCTTTTCATCCAGTGAAAAATGTGTGATGACCTGCTGTAAGTCGCCATCCTGCTGCTGCATCAGCTGATGCAGCCAGTGCACCAGTTCGACATAGGGATTGCCGCGCAATTTGCAAAAGGCGGTGGCGCTTTCCAGCGAGGTAAATAACAGCGTATCCAGTTTGCCGAATAGCACGGCACGGCTGATTTCTGACATAGGGGGCTCTCTTCAATGAAAGACGCAGGCTGTGTAACAGGGAAAGCGGCTGGGCTAGCGCGAAGCAGCCTCAACCTCAAACATAAAATCTTCACGATCTTGCGGCTGCGGCGCATGCCCCAGCCAGCTGGTATAGCCGAGTCGGGCAGTTCCACCCAGCGTCACACCCTGTACCTCGTCAGCGGCCAGGATCAGGCTGAGATCCCACTGCATTTCAATGCCGAGGTAGTGACGCACCCAGTCGCGTACTTCACGCGCGCCGGGGGCATCCGGCAGAAAACGGGCATACTGCGCCGCGCTGAGCGGTCCCAGATGAAGACGGAAACGGTGCTGCACGTCGCGCACCGCCACGCCGAGAAATGCAGAAGCGCCCAGCCGGGGCATATGGCGTCCCGCGCCGAGTCGGGCCTGATCGCGGCTGTCCAGCGTCAGCCAGTGCGGCAGGTTCTGTGTCAGCCTGACCGGCACGCCAAAGTAGTGGCGCAGAATGCGCACCAGCCCTTCGGCATCGTGGCCGTGGCGGCTGAGGTGGCCCACCAGCATCAGTCGGGCATGGAGGCTGAGCGAACTGGCCTGCTGCTGGGCCGGTAAACCGATGCCTGCCAGGCAGGCGAGATAGTTCAGGAAGCGACTGTCGTCGGGGCGATCCAGAGACACGGTCGGCTGCGCATCGGCCCAGGCACGATAAAAAAGCAGCGTGGCGCGATGGTGAAACAGGTCAGCAAACGCCGACAGGCTGTGATCCTGATGATGCACGATACGTTCATGCACATATTCGGTCAGATGGGTCGGCAGCGGGCCGTTGGGGCCAAACAGCCCGAAGCTGTAGATGGAGAGCTCATGACGTCCCGCCTCGTCACGCGGCGTGGCGCTGGCGACGGTGGCGGGCGCAAACGCCAGTGACGGTGTCTGACCGATACGCACCGATTCGAACTTCGGCAGCGGCGCACGGCCCAGCGGATAGCGCTGACCGCCCTGCGCATCCAGCCGCCGCAGCAGCTGGAACAGATCGTAACGCCACGGCGCGGCCATCACCCGCTGCCAGAAATCATCCGGCAGACGGGTGAGCCGGGGCAGCGAAATCACCTTTTCGCCACTCATATCAGCGCTTTCCGGCCCATGCGCGGCGGCCAGTAGCCCACTTCTCCGCGCTGCTGGCTGTTAAGGGTGAACTCCGTGAAACTGTTGAGCGCCACAAGGCGGCCACAGACCCGCTCCAGCACGCTGCCGAACAGCCACGGGCTGGCACCCGAAAACGCCTGCTCATCCACTTCCAGCGTGATGCTGACGCCGCGCGCAAACACCACCGGACCCGGCTCCGGCACGCGGCGGTTGACCGCGCTGAGCGTACAGTGGCGGATGCCGTCAATCTGACGTGCGACCGGTGCTTCCGCCAGGTTGGCGTAGAGGCTCAGCAACTGGCGCAGCGCCGCCGCGCCTTCTCCGTCGCTGCTGTCCATCAGGCTGAGGTAGTTCATCTGCAGATGGCTGATCAGCCGCCACGCGGAAAGTCCCTCGGCCAGCGCCGGACGCGGAGGCGTCGGCCCTTTGCAGAGCTTCAGTTCCGACACCGGAATGGAGTCCGGCATCAAGAAGTTGCCCTGATCCTGCTGCAGCATCAGCGGCAGATCGCGGCTGGTACACATCACGTCCGCGGAGAGATAGCGCACCTCGTCGTGCCACGGCGCGTGATGCTCATCCACCAGCGACAGAAAGACTTCTGAGCCGATGTAACCGGTGCGCGTGCCGTAGCGCTGCGCCTGCTCGGACAGCGTGCGCTGTTCGCGGCGCAGTGAAAAATAGGCACCGTAATCGCCCTGGTCACCGCTGAAGGTGCTCCAGAACGGACGGAAAACCTGCTCTTCGCGCTTGCCCTCTACCGTAGCGAACAGCCGCTGCACCGAGTGCACCTCATAATCCAGCGGACGGATGTTATCTACCACCAGATGATATTCATGCTGGCTGTCGCTGACCTTCAGGCGCTCGGCGGTTTTCGGAAACAGATTGATGACAGGCGTGCAGTGCAGCGCCAGATGGCTGTGATCGACCACGCTTTCCAGTGCGCTGTCCGCTTTGTCGAGCAGAATGATGATGTCGAACGCCATGGCATTGTCGCAGCGGCGCAGAAACGGGGCCAGCTGGCTCAGACTGATAAACTGGAAGCGCGCCGGAAAGGCGAAATACTCCTGCAACAGACGATAGCCGTCAAAGTTGCGCAGATCGTCCGGCAGCAGCGCCTGCTCCGGCGCAAAGCCCTGCTGCTGTAACGCGTCATCTGTCAGCACCTGACGCTGCGGACGCTTCTCAACCGACTGCAGCACGATGCCCACCCGGTGCTGCATCAGCAACTCCAGCAGTTTAAGCGCCTGGATATCCGGGCCGCTGAGAAACAGCATCAGATCGTCCACGCTGAGCTGACTGAGCGAGGAGATCCCTTCGCAGCTGATGCGGATACGCAGCGCACTGACCGCGCCCAGGCCGCCGAGTTTCAGCTCGCCAGAGGGCAGATCGCCGGGCACGCCGCCGAGACTGGCTTCACTGATGCGCAGCGGATGCAGTACCACATCGTGCGCGGTGGTGTAGCTGCAGGTCACGCCGGTTTTTTTCAGGTTCTGGCTCTCCATCATGGTGCCGCGCGGTACGCGAAAGCCCTGGGTGATGTCGCCTTTGCGGCTGTCCGGCGTCAGCTGAGCGATCGCCATTGACGGCGTTGGCGAGAGATAGGATGGCGCAATCATCTCCAGCAGACGCTGCGAGAAACGCGGAAACTCCGCATCCATCTTCAGCTGCACGCGCGACGTCAGGAAGGCAAAACCTTCCATCAGCCGCTCGACATAGGGGTCCGCCACGTCAATGCCGCGCATGCCAAGACGTCCTGCCACTTTAGGGTAGCGCGCAGCGAACTCGGCCCCCATCTCACGCAGGTAGGCGAGTTCACGGTTGTAATAGTCGAGCAGATTGCTGTCCATGATTACCCTGCATCCTGTAGTTCGAAATGGCCGCTCTCCAGATCAACCTGAGTGCGGAACAGAAACGCCAGCGGATAAGGCACGCACCAGAGCCGCCCTTTGATCTCAATCGACAGCACGTTGTGCAGGCTGAGCGAGCCGAGATCGCTGACGCAGCGCACCTGTAAACCCTGCGGCAGGATGCGCGGCTCGAAGTGCAGAATGGCGTTGGTCATTTTGCGCTGCATATCCTGCCATTCGATATCGGAGACGTTCTGCCCGGCCAGCGGTGCCACACCGAAGTTCCAGACAGAGCGCTGCACCTGATCAAAGCCGCTGAGATCCTGCTGCGCTTCATTGTTGATGGTGTTGAACAGCCACTGCAGATCGCGCAGTACGTGGCGGCGCAGCGTGCTGTGAGTGATCAGCATGCTGTTGTCCGCTTCCTGCTGTTTATCCGGCGCGTTGTCGGTCAGGCGATCCAGCAGCGAGGATTGCAGCTTGTCGCGGGCGGTTAACGCATCACGTTTTTTACGCGCGCGAAAGCCGCCATGCAGCTGGGCATAGCCGTCGTTTTGCGCGCCTGAATCATGGCTCATCGGCGGACTCAACGCTGTCAAACGCGACCTGCTGCAGGCTCAGCAGCGAAAATTCCGCGCTGTCGCTGAGCCACATTTTCTGCCCCTGACCGATGAACTGGTCCGGATCGTCGCCCAGTGGCTGCCATTCGGTGACGCTGGCGCGCAGAAAACGTTCGTCAGATGCCGCCAGCAGTGGATAGCGCGCCGGGATCTGGCACACCTGCTCACTGCCATCAACCAGCTGCACACGCGTGTGACGCCACACCAGATCGGTGACGCTGGCGGGTGCCTGAAACTGCATCTCACGAATGGCGGCAAACGGGATCCAGTAATAGCGGCCCTGACTGATAACTTCACACACTGGCCCGAAACGGCTGTCGCCATCCATCAGCCAGCTGAATGCGGTGGGCTGATCCTGCTGCGTCGCGGTGCCGGGGTTGGCCGCCGCGAGCTCAAGCGCTTCAGCCCGCAGCGTGCTGCCGCGCGCGACATCACCCGCCGTTTCGGCCTGTAAGGCGGCCAGCAGCGTGTTGCACCAGTGCCAGGCGCTGCCCGGCAGCACCGGGTCGGCCTGGCCACGCAGCACCGCGTCACGCTGCAGCTCACCGGCGATCGCCTGTTGCAGCAGATTAACTGTCGGTTGCGCCTGCGGGCTTAACGCCAGCCAGGATTGCAGCTGCGTCTGCGCGCGCGCCCAGTTGCCTGAAAGACAGAGCAGCTGCACAAAGGCGGCCCGCAGGTCAGCATTCGCCGGATTCGCCTGAATCTGGCGGGTCACGTCAGCGAGCGTCTCGCCGAGGGTGGCGCTGGCCAGACGGTGTTGTAAGGATTCCATGCAAACTCCTTTTGCGTCAGTTAAGGGTGCGGTAGACCGCAGCGGCGGGATCTTTCAGTTCAGGATGGAGTTTTTCCACCAGCTGCACGCTCAGCGCGGCATCGCCGCTGATCCACGGCGACCAGACTTTACGGACTTCCTGCAGACGCGCCTGCAGCGCACTCTGATCGGCGGCTTCGCCGACGGGCATCTGCACCACCACCTGACGCGTTGCCTGCCAGCCGTTAAAGCGGTTGCTGAACGGCAGAATCAGCCAGCTATCCGGGGATTTTTCGTTGCTCAGCACCATGCGTTCACTGTTGACCGTGGTGATGTGCAGTTCGGCTGTGGGCGACTGATTGCTCAACCCCATCACCGGAAAACCCTGCAGGAAGGTCACGCCGACTGCCGCAGGTGCGCCGTTACCCTGTTGCGTCAGTCGGCTGTGTCCGCTTAGCCAGCCATCCGAACCGCAGATCAGCCCCTGATTTGCCGGAACAAACAGCGCGCTGCCCTGTGCCGGGTGCTGCCACCAGGTACGGAAATGGCAGCCATCCAGCAGACTGAATTGCAGCCACGGCGACGTGTCGGCCTGAGCGGCGTTGTGTAGCGCGTCTGCGGGGACCGCCGTAGCAGTCGGCTGGACCGGCTGCGTCGCGGGCGGCGTCACCACGGTTTTCCACTGCTGCGCACGGGCGGCGCTGCCAGTAGCAATTTCACTCCCCTGCGCATCGGTCAGTTGCCAGTGCAACTGTTGCAGCGGTTTACACTGCGACGCCATCAGTCCGGCAACGCGGGGCAGAAAATCTTTCAGCACCGCGGCGTTTTTTTCGCCCAGCGTGACGATGCGCAGGTTAATGGTGCTGTTACACCAGCTCGACAGCTGATTGTTTTTTACGTCATCAATCCAGACATCCAGTTTCTGTGCCGGGGACTGTACGATGCGATAGTTTTCAGCATAAGCCTGCGTGCTGAGCAGCAGCGCAGCCAGACCCAGTAATCCATATTTCATGTTGGCGTTCTCAATCTCGCAGAGGGAAGAACTGCGCCGCTTCAGAGAGCGAGTGCAGCAAGGTGGTGTCCTGAGGTGATCCAATCCAGACGGCCAGCGCACTGAAATTATCCTGCTGCCCCTGATCGGGCTGATCGTTCCTGATGATTTGCTGCATCAGCGTCAGCCACTCTTCCGGCGTATTCACCATGTGCAGCGACTGCTGCATCTGTTCCAGCGTCACGCCGTGCCAGAAACCATCGGTGCAGAGTAAAAAGGCGTCGCCATCTTCAATCCCGACCACCTCGCTGTAGCTGGCGTCGCGCTGCTCATCGCCCATCCCCAGCGCAAAATAGAGCAGATTGCTGTTGATGCCTTCGGTGCGATGTCCGGCATCTTTCATCTGCTGCACCAGGCTGTGGTCGGTGGTCACGAGATAGAGATAGCCGCGACGGAACAGATAGAGGCGGCTGTCGCCTGCATGGGCCCAGCAGGCCAGATGGTAGTCGCGGTCAATGAACAGGCTGACCAGCGTAGTGCCCATCCGGCTGTGTTCGCTGCTGGCTTTCTGCTGCTGGCGGATGGCGTGATTCGCCTGATTGACGTAGTTACGAATCGACTGCGCATTGAGATGCGCATCGCCATCAAACGACTGCAGCAGGCTGCTACGGGCAATCGATGCCGCGATATCCCCGCCGGGAAACCCGGCTACACCGTCGCAGACCACAAAGCAGGCCGAGCGCTTACCGATGACATCACCGATCTGATCCTGGTTACTGGCGCGATCGCCCTGATTCGACGTCGAGGCAATAGTGATATTCATGCGTCATCCGTGTGGGTTTGTGAGTCTTTGTACTGATTAACTTCCAGGTCATAGGCGTGCAGGAACGCTTCGCCGAACAGGGTGTGGAAATCGTCTTCGATCTCGCCCGCCGTCTCGCCGTAGCGCTCAACAAAATGCTCCCAGAGCGCCGCTTTACGGCTGCCCGGCAGGCCGATACGTGACACCGATCCCGCCTGACGCGCTTCCTCCTCCAGCTGCTCCGGGTTAAAGGATTGCAGCATTGAGGCGATGATGGCGCGGATACCGGCGATCATGCCCAGCTGGTGCGCCTGCAGATCGATCAGCGCATCACGCACTGCCTGACGCGGCGGCATAAAGCCCGGCATCCGGCTGCCAAACATCTGCATTAAGACGGTTTTGCCCGAAGGCAGTAGCTTGAACGGGTTGTTGGCGTCGTCGAGGATCACCGTCATGTCAGCCTTCACACCGCGCTTGAGGATCGAACGCGATGAGAGCAGCGCCACCGTGCCCTGCGAAAACATGCTCAGCATCTGCCCGAATTGCAGCATCTGCTCACGGTCAAATTGCGGCGTCGGCTGCAGGTCGCGCAGACCCATTCCCTCCAGCAACGCATCCAGTAGTTCGCCCTTGAGGGCATCACCGCTGCTTTCGCTGGGTGTCGTCGGGTGCGCAGCGGCGGCATGATGGCGACCGGAAGCTACGGGATCGATGCGCAACCGCCCTTTCGGCGTCGGGGATGGCGTACGCTGTACCGCCTGCGGCGTGGGCAGCGTAATTCCGCCGTAATCGATCTGTGGATTTACCGCGTCAGACTGGCCGGGCAGTTCCTCGTCAATCAGCGGTGTCTGCTGCTGTGCCTCAGGGTGAGGCTGGCTGTGAGTCTCATGCTGTGATTCGTCGAAGCTGAACAGCGGTGAGTGATCCATGTCGGTCAGGCTGGCGGGATCCTGCTCCGATGAACGTGCGGCCATCGGCTCAGTTTTTGCCACCGGTTGAGGTGGCACATGCAACGTGGCCGGTTTCGGCGTCGTCAGCTCCGGCTGGGCCAGCGGCACCGCGTTGCCCATCATCAGACCCAGCGGATCATCATGGTTGCGCGCATCCACGCTGCTGTCACCGTCAAACAGGCTCAGCGGATCAAGTTCAGCGGCAGGCGTTTCAGCCTGCGGTGGCGCCGTGTTTTGCTGAGCAGACAGCGTGCTTGGCGTCCGGTCGTCAAAAATACTCTGCTGTCCGAACAGCGCATCGCCTTCATCAAACAGGCTGCTGTTTTTTGGCTGCTGCCCATAATCCAGCGGCGCGTCGTTAATCAGCTGAGCCAGCGGATCTTCCGGATTTCGATCAGGACGAGCGGGCGCAGTCAGCGGATGGGCCTCAGGCATCTCTGGCTCAGCTTTGCGTTTAGAGAGATCGTCCGAAATCGAAAACTCTTTCGCCAGGCTGTCCCAGATTTCGCTGGGAATGGCGGCGGTGGTGCTGGCTTTTTCCGCTGCCGGTTCGCGAGCGGGTGCTACGGGCTGCACCGGCTCAGGACGCGGAACAGCTCTTTCACTCTGCGGTTGCTGTGCACTGTTGAGATCGCTGACCAGCAATTGGTAATCATCGATGCCCAGTATGTCTCCATCCTGCAGCTCAACCTGACGTCCGCGTTCCAGCGGAATATCGTTGAGTAACACGCGCGTCACATTGCCACGGTTGGTCAGGCGACATTCGCCATTTGCCGTGATGTGCACAATCGCCTGCAGGCGGGAGAGTGTGCGATCGTCATCCGGCAGCACCAGATTATTATCCACACCACGACCAATGGTGCCGCCAGGCGGAAAGAAATCACAATGAGTTTGCGGCGGCTGTTGGCCGGGTTTAGTCGTTATTATCGTAAAGCGCATAACGGATTCCTGCGGTTAGCGGTTCGGCATCTATACCGCGCACCTCTCGGGGAAAGGCGCGCGGTATAGAGAGCGGGGGGATTTAATTTTGGGAGTTGTTTTTTAAATACTCTGCCACTGGATTAATTCAATTCTTTAAACAGAGGTAGAGTTATATTTATTTAAGAAGATGAAGCTGCGTTAACGGCTTATCTTTAATTAACATACAGGGTAAACATTAAAATAGCTGCAAAGATGATTGCATTACAATCACCAGAAACCACTCTGCTGAAATATCATTTATGCAGAATTATTTACCGGCATTGTAAAAACGGGATTAAAGCGTAATGCAGAGAGTGATATTCATAGAGAATATCGTGCCCAGCCTGTAAACCCTGAGCACGACGACATAATCAGTAAGGCAGTTGCTTCAGAATAGCAGTGCGTTCTTTGTCGATGCGGATAACACAGAGGTTGGTGGCAACCGCATTCGCATTGCTGCCTTCTTCAGCGGCAAAGGCTTCCAGCTTGCACTGACCGTCACGATATTTCAGCCAGTTACGCTGGGTATCCACCAGCGTGGCGACATAGTCATCAGCCAGTTTTTTCTGCGTGCCGTACATCTGTACAATGCGTTTTTTAGCCGTCTGGTATTCTTTGTTGAGGTCATCTTCCGCCAGCTTCTTTTGCTGAACAGTACACTGAAATAGCGCACCGTCTGAAGGCTGTTTTGCACAGGTATCTTCAGCGAGCGCTGAAGCGCTGATGCAAAGAGACACAGTGATTAAAGCCAATTTATGTAGTCTCTTCATATTTTTCTCAGCAACTTTTAATGCAAATAAAATTTTTATCAGCCCCGAATTTATCTGGGCTGATAAATAACTTTAAGAAATCATATAACGCTTTCTTTCTGCTTCACAGAGTGAAATCCTCAACACTGTTAACAGTACTTTTACTATCAGTGATAGGGTATTAACTTCAGCTTTTTAATTCTTTGCTCGTTAAGTTCAGAAGTACACATATTAATATTAGCGTTACTTAAATCACTTCCCTTATCTGCAGCATAAGAAGCCAGCTTACAGTCATTATCTCGATATTTCAGCCAGGCTCGTTGAGCTTCAGTCAACGTATCCATATACTGACTTAACTCTTTATCGTCACCTTTAAAAAGCGTTTCAACTCTGGTTTTAGCGAGTTTATATTCTTTATTTAAGTCAAGCTCAGTTTCGTTTCTGTTTTTCTGGGCACAGGTATAAACTTCCTGATCGTTATTACCTTGTGCGCAGTCCGTTGTTGCATACGCAGGCTGTAACGCAAAAAAACCTGTTGCGAACATCGAGATAAATAACAAATTTTTCATAAGTCTCCCATTTCATTTCCGGCTTCGAAGATAACGAGCACGATTACGGCCTTTCTCATACTTTTGAAGAATGCTTGAACTATCAATAAAATCAGCAAGCTTGTCAATATCATTATACATAGCGGCTTGCATGTTAAGCTTAAAACCAGCGCCCTGATAAACCAAATCTACAACGATATCTTTTATCGGCGGCTTTAACTGATCCCAGTTTGTTCTTTCAGCATTCTCTGCAGTTTTTGATAAATAAACTGACCTTGCCCGGCTTACATATATAGGATAGATAGTTTCAAAAAGCCTGGCCTGCGATTCACGCGTAATTACACCACACTCTATTTTATTTTTTCTTACCCATACTTGCGCTGCAGTTTCTTTTTTATTGGCACCTAAAGATAGCGTTCTCGCCTGCTGCTCTTCAACCCCGACTCGGATAAGATCAAGGTAGACTTCATCTGAACTTCTTCCCCCCATATCATAACCTCGACCAATGGTTACGCCTGACTTACCCCCAGGCCAGTGTATGTGCCTGCTAAAATAAGGACTGTGAGGATTGTCATTACCTTCGGCATCGAACGTGACCTGTCCGGCACTCACAGTAAGGCGACCAGAATTGTTATTTATATTTTCTGGTGGATTAGACGCAGGGTTTATTTTATTACTATCTGACAGTTTAGAAAGCGTATTCCACGTCTTCCCATGGATATCGACAACGCCATCCGGGCGAGACATAAAACGGGATTGAAACTGTTTGATCGCTTCAATGGTTTTTGGTCCCATTCGGCCATCGGCACGAAGCTGAGGATATCCATTGCGCTGTAACAACTGCTGTACTGTCTTCACGTCACCGTATTGATTACGGCCACCTACACCAACCGAGCCAGTAATACTCATCTACTATCTCCGCACAATATTGTTGATTCAGAGAGTCCTTGTAAACCGGCTGGAGAATGCGCATGACGACGCTGACTTCTCTGGCCAGGAGAGATACGCCCCCTGTCCGGAGGCGTATCGCTTCTTACGCTTCTTTGTTGCCTTTGATATCCCAGCCAGCGCTGGTTTCTGCGCCTTTACCACCGGAAGAGCTCTGCTCCCAGTACTGCTGTTTCACTTTAGAAGCCTGGAAGGCATAGGTTACGCCCAGGGTGTCGTCGTGCTCAGAACCCACAAACTGAACGTTAGTGACCAGCACATCTTCCAGGGTGATTCGGGTATATTCAATTTGTGTGCCGCCCGCTTTGCAAACGGACACTTCAACTTTAGCGACGTGCTTACCGCTGGCACAGTTCTTGAGCAGCGCGGTGACAGCCTTATCGATTTTGGCGTTGATGTGCAGGTCGTTAAAATTAACTTTACCCGCACCGCCACCGCCACCCACACTCATGTTGCCTGGCTGGCTGGCACCCCAGGAAAAGGAGTCAATATCGATCCATCCCGTGTGGTTTGAATCTTTAGACTCACCGGTAATGCCGTCTACCTTCAGATACATATCAATAGCCATTATCTTTCACTCTTTATTGGTTGAGATTATTGCTTTCAAAAAAAGCAAGGATATGGCAAAAAGAAAAGCATGGGGCTGAATAAAACAGTCCATATTTTACCTTTGCCTTGCTTCTGAAATATCGTCATAAACCATATTTCAGATATTGCGTTGCCGGGCACCGGGCCGGGCAATTTATCTATAAAACTCTCATGACGAAAATCGGGATTTTGATCAGGGGTTAAGGAGACAGAGAAGAAGAGAAACACTCAATAAATTTCTCTTATTTTTTCAGCCGCCCAGTAAAAACCGAACGATGCAGTAACTGAAATAGTAATCACAAAGCCGTTAATTATTTTCCCCATCATCGTGACATTCCAGTCACAGAAGAAAAGGTAATAACCTGCACAGGTGATTAAAATAAGAGAAGAAATAAAAACCAGCAGATAATGCAGCAAGTGCAAAGCTGATTTTTTAAGCACCCTGTCATCCTCCCTGACATTTATCTCAGCAACCTTTCTGCCAGTCATCAGGCGCAAAACCCTTTGCTCCTGTTAACTCTGTGACTCAGCGGATACGTGATGCCAGGTCATCCCAGGCATCACGCCTCCCTTTCAGCCCTTATGCATTATCATTTTTAAGCGACGGCAGCTTAGAGACCAGACGCAGAGAAACCGTCAGCCCTTCCAGCTGGTAGTGCGGACGCAGGAAGAATTTCGCGGAGTAGTAGCCAGGATTATCCTCCTGCTCTTCCACATTCACCTCGGCAGCCGCCAGCGGCTTGCGTGACTTGGTCTCCTGCGAGGAGTTAGCCGGATCGCCATCGACATAGTTCATCACCCAGTCGTTCAGCCAGCGTTCCATTTCATCACGCTCACGGAAGGAGCCGATCTTGTCGCGCACGATGCACTTCAGGTAGTGCGCGAAACGGCAGCAGGCGAACAGGTAAGGAAGACGTGCGGCCAGACGGGCATTGGCGGTAGCATCAGCGTCGTGATACTCCATCGGCTTCTGCAGTGACTGCGCACCAATAAAGGCAGCGAAGTCAGAGTTTTTGCGATGTACCAGCGGCATAAAACCATTTTTCGCCAGTTCGGCTTCACGACGATCGCTGATGGCGATTTCGGTCGGGCACTTCATATCCACGCCGCCGTCATCGCTCGGGAAGGTGTGGCACGGCAGATTTTCCACTGCCCCACCCGACTCCACGCCGCGGATTGCGGTGCACCAGCCATACTCTTTGAAGGAGCGGTTGATGTTGGCGGCCATCGCGTAAGCCGCATTGCTCCACGTATAGTTGCCATGATCGGAACCATCGGTCTGCTCTTCAAAGTCAAAGCTGTCGACCGGGTTGGTACGGATGCCGTAAGGCAGACGCGCCAGGAAGCGCGGCATCACCAGACCCAGATAGCGTGCATCTTCCGACTCACGCAAGCTGCGCCAGGCAGCATATTCGGTGTTCTGGAAGATTTTGGTGAGATCGCGTGGATTCGCCAGCTCCTGCCAGGACTCCATCTGCATCACTTCGGGCGCGGTGCCGGTGATAAACGGACAGTGCGCGGCTGAGCCTATACGCGCCATCTCACCCAGCAGCTCAACATCCTGCGGGCTGTGGTCGAAGTAGTAGTCGCCCACCAGGCAGCCAAACGGCTCGCCCCCGAACTGACCATACTCCTGCTCATAAATCTTCTTGAACAGTGGACTCTGATCCCAGCCGGCACCCTTGTAACGCTTCAGAGTGCGACCCAGCTCCTGCTTGGAGATGCTCATAAAGCGGATTTTGAGCATCTCGTCAGTTTCAGTGTTGTTCACCAGATAGCTCAGGCCGCGCCAGGCGCTTTCCAGCGACTGAAACTCCGGATGGTGAATAATCTGGTTCACCTGCTGCGACAGCTTTTCGTCGATCTCCGCGATCAGCGCCTGAATGGTGCGATAGGCATCGCTGGAGACGGTAACGGTGTTCTCCAGCGCCTGCTGCGCCAGGGTTTTCACCGCGCTTTCGACCGCAGCACGTGCCTGATCGCTTTTTGGCCGGAACTCTTTATTCAGCAGCGCGCTGAACTCATCCTGACTGAAACTGGCTGCGCCCTGCGACTGCGGTTGTTGTGAAGTCTGCGTCATGCCTGCGGCTCCTTACCTTCAGTGGCCTCATCCTGCTTTGGCAGATGGGTCAGGGCCTGCAGCAGCGTAGGATCCTGCAGCACCTTACCAATCAGCTCTTCCGCGCCGTTTTTGCCATCCATATAGGTCAGCAGGTTCGCCAGCTGGGTACGCGCTTCCAGCAGCTTGCTCAGCGGCTCCACGTTGCGGGCCACCGCGTCCGGCGAAAAGTCATCCATGCTGTCAAAGGTCAGATCGATGTTCAGCTTGCCTTCGCCATTCAGGGTATTGTCTACCTGGAACGCGGCGCGCGGCTTCAGTGCTTTCATGCGCTCATCGAAGTTGTCGATGTCGATTTCCATGAATTTACGGTCATCAATGCCTGGCTGTGGCTCCAGCGGTTTACCCACCAGATCCGCCAGCACGCCCATTACAAACGGGAGCTGGATTTTGCGTTCCGCGCCATAAATTTCCACGTCATATTCAATCTGAACGCGAGGCGCGCGATTGCGGGCAATGAACTTCTGCCCACTGGATTTGCTTGTTGCCATGGTTTTCTCCATACATGATGCGCGGATAAAGTGTCACAGCAGGCGCGCAGGTCCCGCTGAGTGTGTGTGCGTCACGCCTGCTTAATCGCGACGTCCGAAAATGGTTTCCAGCTGATGTACGCCGTCGGGTGCCAGTTCGCGGATGATCTCCAGAAAGTCGCGCTCGATTAAGCGCTGTACACGGTCGATCATCAGCGGGGCCGGATGACTCGGCTCATGCTGGGTGAAGTAGAGCTTCACTTTCTCCAGCATCAGCTGCGCGTCGGCGCGGGAACTGATCTGCACCGTGCGCCAGTCAGCGGCAGCGCGCGGGCTGGCCGGTGCAGGCGATGCCGCGGTTTCTGCGGGCTGTTCCACGGCGGCTGTGGGGATCAGCGCATTCAGATCGGTGGCCTGGCAACGTTCAGCGATCAGCGCAATCTGTCTGCGCAGCTGTGTGAGTTCCGGCACCGCGGCTTCCCCCAGCCGTTCGGTCACGGTTTCGCAGATGGTCTGCAGCCGCTCATGAATTTGCAGCACCGCCTCAATACCAGGCTGGTCGCCGCGCGCCAGTTCGTCGATCAGACGCGGCAGGCCGCCAGGATAGTCCGCGACTTCGGTTTTACTGCCGTCGCACAGGGCGGCCGCATCGCGCAGCGTGATGCCGTCAGAGGGATAGCGCAGCAGCCAGCACTGACGTACCGCGCCGCTCAGATCAGTTTTGTCACCCAGCAACGCCAGCGCATTAATGCGGTAGAAGGGATCCTGCTCGCCGAACTCCTCCAGCCGGGGCCACAGCGGCTCCCAGTAGAGCAACAACGCCTGTTCAATCAGCTTCAGGCCCTGGGCATAGCCCGGCAGCCCTTTCAGTTCGGTCCAGGCGTGGGTCAGCGCCAGCATTACCCGCAAATCTTTGCTGCGCGCCAGCAGCGCTATCGCCAGCTTCTCGACTCTGTTCCAGTCGGCCGGTTCTGCCGGAATGATGGTATTACCGAACTGCTGCTCCGCTTTACCGGCGCTGGCCTGCTCCATCGCCTGAAAATCAGCGTGGTACTCCAGGTTATCGCCGCCGGGATTGTCCTCGCTGACCGGAGCCAGCAGAGCCTCTGTATTCATCGTCATGCGTGTCGCCTCAGGATTCAAACATCGGGGGATAAAGTCCGTTTCGTCCCGGCTTTGCCCCACCGGCCGGATCAAACAGCAATGAAAAGAGCTGGGCGGTAAAATTACCGCTGTGAACCTGGGTATAAAGCGGGAAACCGTCGCTTTGATTGGTCCACCAGAAACTGGTGTAGAACTGCGGGTCGAAGTTCTCGCCCGGCAGTGTCCAGTTCAGTGTCGAAGGGGTATCGCCATGCCCGATGACGTTGAGAATGTCTGACGTCTCGTCCGACTCCTGCGGCGGCTGCGGCTGCGGAATGCTGATCAGCGCCTGATCCAACTGCTCCGGTGACCCGCCGCCCTGCACCACCCGCAACAGCGTATTGCCGACCTGCTGATACCACTCGCCGGAGCGCGCCAGCAGGGCTGGCGACCACTCGGCGGGCGTGAAGTGGCGCAATGCGCAGAGTGGGTAGTTACGGCCCACGCTGTCACGCGCGGCAATCAGGCAGCCCATCTGAATCAGCTGACTGCCCAGCATCGGCGGCACCACAAAATTCCAGACCGGCGCGTTAAGGAACGGGCGCGACGGGGCGTTATCACTCTCCTGACTGCTCTGCCAGTGATGCAGGCCCACCTGAAACCAGCTGGACCATTGGCGATAGAGCACGTCCGGGAAGCGGCGCTTCACAAAGTCACCCGCGCTGGGCACTTTGCCGTACCAGCAGGGTGCAGCGTAATGAGTCATTGTCGGGTCCTGTTTCAGGGGCAGCTAAAGCCGGGAAGCTGGAACGGGTTACGAATGCTGCCAGGGGTGAACGACAGCGTGACCTGATGACCGTCCACGCTGAAACTCGCTTCGCGGGTCAGGCCGCCTGCCGCTGTCAGCCGGGCGCGGTCAAAGAAGCGATTGAGCGCCCAGGGACCGCTGGTGACCAGCGTGGAGGTAGTGCCGTTGGTCAGACCCAGCTGCATCCGCACCTGGCTGGTGCCGCCGGGGCCGGGCCAGCTGACCATCTGCACCGCCTGCGGTCCGTGGCTGTAGCGTAAAATCTGCCCATCCACATCCAGCGTCAGGTTAAGGATGTCGTTATCCATTTTTACCGTGCGCAGCGTGACGCGGAAGCCGGGCGTGGTCGCACCATTGGCAAAGAAGGCATCGCGGATTGACTGCGCCTGCTGGAAGGGCCGCAGCAGGGCTTCGCCTCCCGGCAGGGTTTTACCGTCAATGCCCGGCGTAAAGCGCCACGCCGCGTTGGTGGTGTCGACTTTGCTGGCCAGGTTGTCGCGGAAGAAGCTGTCCATCATGCCGCTGCCGGGTGCAAACATCCGCGCCAGATCGTCTGGTGTGACCTCACTGCGCGCAGAGCGAACCAGCGGATAACGACCGGCGATCGCCTGGCGGCAGAAACTGCCCACTTCCATGGTGATGCGCTTGCGGACGTTATCCATATCGCGGCGCTGTGCGTCGCTGCTGGCACCCACCGCCATGCTGGAAACCATGTTCTGCAATGAACCCGGCAGACGGCCGGCACTGGCCTGCAGACGACTGATGGCATCGCTGGCCGGGGGCGGCATCCCGCTGTTCGCCGCATCCTGTACGGCGGTGAGGTAGCGATAGAGATCGTCAATCTGATGCAGGAAGTCATCCACCGCCAGCACCTTACTGCCCTGCTGCAGCGGCTGGGCCAGCTCCAGAACCGGCGCAAAGTGAAGCGCGACGGCCTGCTCCGGTGATGCCTGGGTGGCGGCCTGTCCGCGCGCGGCACTGGCCTCGGGCGAGGTAAACAGCGCTTCAAGGGTGCGGGTGGCGCTGTTATCCGACGGCTTTGCTGCCTGCGCGGTTTTCTCATCCGGTTGCGCCCGGTTCAGCGTCAGCAGACCACCGAGGTTAATCACCAGCTGGCGCAGCGGCGAATGGTTGCCCGACAGCAAACGGGCGGTGTTGATGCGTTGCGAGAGATCGGCGCTGCTGTTGAGCTGAATATCGCTGAGAAACTGCTCCCACTGCCGGATATAGTCCTGCACGTAGAGCTGGCGCACCGCAAGATCCGTCTGCTCACTTTTCTGCTGCGGCGCGGCGCCGCCCAGCACCCAGAGATCGTCCTGATACAATGCCTGGGTCACCGGGGCAATCTGCTTATCCACGTGCTGCCAGTAGCCATCCGGCGTATAGAGACCCGCCACACCGTCATTGACCGATTTACCGCTTTTGCGGGAAAAAACCAGCTCGCTCTGGGGGCCACCCAGCGCCGCCAGCGTCACCGGCTGCAGGCTGTCATCACGTTGCAGCAGGCGCTTCAGCCGTCCATAGACGCGCTGTGACAGCGGCATCTGATTAATCAGCGCCTGCTCGCGCTTTACCAGCGCTTCATCCTTCGCATACGGCGACGAGTGAATCTGCGTCTCCAGCAACTGTTGCAGGTGCCACGCCAGCTGTTTCACCTGCTGCTGAGTGACGTTCTGCGGCAGTTCGCGTGACAGGTTGAGCATCAGCCACGCCTGCAGGAATTTGCCATCATAGTGCTTTGGCTGATAGAGCATCTGATACGCCTTTAGCGCTTCATAGCTGTAGTCAGCATCACTGCCGTTGTCATTACGCAGCCAGCGGGTGATGTTCTGCGCCACCTGCGGCAACAGCAGCTGTTTCAGTGCCTTGTCGTAGAGTGCGCGGGTGGCATCGCTGACCTCGGTGCCGCGATAAAGCCCCATGCGGCGCGTCAGCGGCGGTGCTTCCAGCGAGAAGTCGGCGCTCTCCGGCAGGTGCAACAGGGTGTTGAGATAAGGCACCAGCGCAAAGAGATCGCCATTGACCTGCTGCTGAAGCTGATCACCCAGTTGTTCAACCTGCGGCGCTTTAGCGGCCATCTCCTGCAGATAAGCTTTGTTTTTACTGTAGCTGGTGAGCCACAGCGCCCCGGCCACCAGCAATATCAGCAGCAGCGCCAGATAACCCGACCAGAGTCCGGCGCGGTTGCGCAGCTCCCACCAGCGGTTGCTGCCCGCCAGACCGGACTCCTGGAAAATCACATTTTCCAGCACCCCTTTCAGGAAGAAGCTCTGCCCTTTGTTCTGCGGGATGGGCGACTCTTTATCGACCTTATCCCAGCTTCCTGACTCGCCAGCCTGCTGCCCCGGCAGATTCAGTGCGCGGTTCAGCTCGCCCATCACCCGGTCAAACGGCAGTCCCTCCTGGGTGCCGCTGGCAAAGTAGATACCGCGCGGCGCGAACTGGGTTTCAAAATCGGAGCGGGCAAACAGCGTATCCAGCGCGTCTGCCAGCAACGGCCGCAGCGCCGCAAACTCCTGCGGGAAGAGATAGCTCTCTGCCCGCGCCTGCGCGTCGCTTTCCGTCAGCAGCCGATCGGCCAGTCCGGCATCCAGACGCTGTTGCAGCAGGGAATACTCCTGCTGGAACTGGTTATTAAGTTCGAAATCGGCGGCGGACGCCTTCGCCCAGGGAAAGGTGAATCCCCAGATTTGTTCACGCTGCGCTTTATCCAGCGAGGCAAAGTAGCTGCGGAACCCTTTGAGCAAGTCCGCTTTAGTGACCAGCACATAGACCGGGAAACGGATGCCGAGACGATCGTGCAGCTCCATTAACCGCTGACGCAGTGCCAGCGCCTGATTACGCAGCGCCTCGGGCGACTGCGACAGCAGGTCGGAAACGCTCAGCGTGACGATGACGCCGTTGATCGGCTGACGTCCGCGATATTTACGCAGCAGGTCGAGAAAATGATGCCATTCGCTGGCATCACGCTCCTGCTGACTCTCCTGGGTACTGTAGCGCCCGGCGGTATCGAGCAGCACCGCGTCATTGGTGAACCACCAGTCGCAGTTGCGGGTGCCGCCAATGCCGCGCAGCGCCGACTTGCCGAATTTATCTGCCAGCGGAAACTGCAGCCCCGAGTTGACCAGCGCGGTAGTTTTACCGGCACCGGGCGCGCCGATGATCATGTACCACGGCAGCTGATAGAGATACTGACGGCCAAAGCGCTGTGCCCAGAGCGGCGTGCCCTTGCTGCTGTGGCGCTGGAAGTGCGCCTTTTTCAGCATGTCAGTGGCTTCGGAGAAACGCCCTGCCAGCACCTGCTCTTCACTGGTCAGGCGCTGACGATCGGCTTCCGGCGCATCGCTTTTGCCCGTTTCAAGGCTCGACATCAGCTTGCGATTGAGCCAGATGTTATAGAGCCGCGGAATCGCCTGGCCTAAGCCCCACACCAGATAGAGCAGCGCGATACTGATAATGCGGTTCTGCTCCGGCTCAAGCGGGCGCGAATCGACGATTGAGAACACCGGGCCAATCACCCAGATGATAAAAGAGAGCGCGGTAATGCCGACAAAGCCCCACGCGAGGCGGCTGGTCAGCACCGCAAACAGGATATTCAGCATGGATCAGTTCCCTCTCGCCAGGCCGTTGAGTTCGGCATGCGTCGCATCCGGTGCCACCAGCAGGGTAATTTCAACACGACGGTTACGTGCACGATTTTCTGCGCTGTTATTAGGCACCAGCGGATTGCTTTCACCGCGCCCTTCCGCTTTCACCCGTGACGGCTGCGCCAGCTGCTGTTGCAACAGGGTCTGTACTGACCGGGCACGTGCCAGCGAAAGCTCAAAGTTGGAGGCGAAGCGGGCACTGCGGATCGGCACGTTATCGCTGTAGCCAATCACCTGAATCTGGCCGCTGACATTGTTCATGGCGGCAGCGATGCGCTGGATTACGTCGGTGTAACGTCCGCGCACCTCGGTGGCCGCCGAGGCAAATAGTCCGTCCCCTTTCAGCGTCACCACGCTGCGGTCCGCTTCGTCACGCACCGCTACCAGCCCGGCATCAATTTCCGGTTTCAGGAAAGCGCGCAGGTTCAGCGTGGCGGGCGGTGGTGGCGCAGGGTTACCGATCTTCACTTCCGGCAGCGCCGTCTGATAGATACGGGCCAGTACCGGGGAGGTGTAATCGCCGAGACGCCAGTTGAGCACGATATAGAACAGGCAGGCCGCCAGCCCCGCCACCGCCGCACAGGCCCACAGCGGGATCATTGGCCGCCACAATTTGCGCAGGACCGGCTGATCGGTGGGATGCGGAGACAGCGCTGCTGCATAATTGCCACGCACGCTTTTGATCATCTGCAGCAGGCGCTGTTTGATGGTCTCCAGCTGCGAGCGACCGTTGTCCAGCACCCGGTAGCGTCCTTCGAACCCCAGCAGCAGGCAGAAGTAGATCAACTCCAGCATCAGAATGTGGCGTCTTGGGTTCTGCGACAGCTTAGCCAGCAGCTGAAAAAACTTTTCGCCGCCCCAGGTTTCATTGTGAAAGGTGACCAGCAGACCATTGCTGGTCCAGACGCCGCGGCTGCCCCACGGCGTCAGCGCCGCCGCCTCATCCAGCGCGGTACAGAGACAGTATCGCGCACCGATGATCACTTCATAGCCCAGGCCTGACTGCTGGCAGCTCAGCTCGAAGCGCCGAATCTGATCGATCAGCTGCTGACGCAATTGTGCCGGGTCTTCATGTGATACCGAGTGACGGATCTGAGGAATGGCGTTAATCAGGGGGTTGGCCGCCGCGACCAGCACATTCTGATGGCTGGCCTCCGGCGCAAGATCGCTGTGTGATTTTTGTTGTTCCTGCATCATGCTGCGTGCTCAGTTTATGATTCTGACTGACTACGAATGGCCCAGAACTCCATGTTCAGACCTGGAAACTCACCGGCAAGATGCAGCGCAAAAGCGCCCGAGCGCTCCATCTCTTTCCATAGCTCGCTGTTCTTATCCAGTTCGAAATAGCTGTATCCGGCATGCCACGGGATCTGTGGCGGCGCGCCGGGCATCGCCCGAAGTGCCAGACCGGGCAATTGCAACTGCACCAGATCGCGGATTTTGCTGACCGGGGCGACTTTCATCTGCGCCGGGAAGTGGGTTTTGAGGGTGTCGGCTGGCACGCTGGCTTTCACCGCCAGCACAAAGCCAAACTCATGCACCATACTGCTCTCCGGCACGGTCGCGACGTTAAGACCGTGCGAGCGCTGAATCAGCGGCAGCTGAATCGCGCTCTCTTCCATCACCTGGGACAGCCCCTGACGCAGCAGCAGTGACAGGCGGCTAAAACAGCTGTGCAGATCGTCATGATCGTAGAGCGGCAGGCCATCGGGCGCGCGGGCTGGCGTCCAGGTACTGAGCTCCGCCGCCAGTTGCAGCCAGTGGCTGTAGAGCGTTTCAGGATGCAGCAGCGGCAGATGTTGCAGGTGAGTGTGCAGGCCAAGCTGACGATTGAGCAGCGCCAGCAGCATAAAATCGACCATATCCGCGCTGTTAAAACGACCGGTGCCCGGCGCGCGCTGACTCAGCTGCTGGCTGCGTTGCTGGATCAGCCCGTGCAGATCGTTGAACATGTTTTGCAGCGGACGGCTGCTGTTAAGCGTCAGCATCGGCGGGATGTAGTCGCTGTCGAGCCGGATGTGGTTGTCGCTGCGTTTTTCAATCACCTGAGCCACGCCCATGGCGGTCCACTCGGCGGTCAAATCCTGTTCCAGCATCAGCCGCAGACGCAGTTTGCCGAACTGCACCGTGGCGCTGCCCACGGCCTGGGCATTGTCATCTTCCACTTCTGCTTCCCAGGCGAGGTAGCGCGCCAGAGAATCCTGCGACTCCTGAAAGGCCACCGCTTCGCGGCCATTGCGGCGTGCCGGAATGGCCAGCACCACTTTGCTGCGGTCAACGGAGGCAGGCAGATCAAGCGGGGCCGGACCGTGCTGTGGCTGGCTGAAGGCAAAAAACGTGCCGTCAGGCAGACAACCGCTGGCGGCGCTCAGCGCCAGTTTCCCCTGGCGCAGCAGCGCTTCATCGAACTCCAGATCGTAAAAACCCCAGGTATAGGCGCGCTGCGACTGGCCCCACTCACGCAGGGTGCTGAGAAGATAATTTTCTGACTGCTGGAAATGGTGAGGACGCAGAAACATCCCCTCGGTCCAGACCACCTTTTCGGCTCTGTTCATAGACATCACTGTTTTTCCACGCGAAGGCCGTTAATCCCCGCCACGATGCGCGCATTCAGCTCACCATCGTCACGCTTCCAGAACGCCCAGAATGAGGGTGATTCGCCTTCTGGAACCGGCAGCGACAGTCGCCAGACCTTGCCATCCAGCGCCTGATATTCCGCCATGATGCCGATGAAGCGCGCCTCGGGCAGACTCTTAATCCGCAGCGTTTTATGGGGCTGAGTGGAAGTCAGGAAGAACTGTTGCATATTGAGTTGCGCATTATCCAGCGCGGTAGCGGACTGGTTTTGCAGGGAGTAGAAGTCAGCCGACATAAATTCCGCATCGGAGGTCAGTAATACCACCCGGATTTTCAGCGGCGCACCGCCGTTAACCTGGTTTTGCGCCTGAACGTCCAGGTTGTACCAGGCAACGGGCTGTGGAGTACTGCTGCACGCGGTCATCAGCCACGTCAGCAGCACTATCAGCGCCCCACGCCATAGCGTTGTTGTCATCATCCCGCCCTCCCTGCTTAGTGCGATTAGTTAATAATCCAGGTTCCGTTAGTGCTGTTCTGGCAGGCGGTGCTGTCACCGTTTACCGCAACACAGGTTTTCTTCTTGCTGCTGCGCACCCGGCGCTTCGGCTGGTCAGCCTTGATCGTCTGATCGTAAAGCTCGCTTTTCACCACGGCGCGAAATGGCACATAGCCGGTCAGCTGAACGGTTGCCTGCGGCGCTGCGGAGGGCGCTGACTCTTTAACGGCACTGCTGGCTTTACCCGGTTCAGGTTCTGCTGACGCCTGAGCGGGTTCACCCAGCGCCAGCCAGTTGTTCTCTACCTGACCAATCACGGTGTAGCTTTCGCCGGTTTTCAGCGTCTCCACCACCTTGCCGCCAAAACTCGGATGGCTCATCACCGAAGCGGGATAGAGCGCACGGTAGGTTTCATTGACCGGGCTGAACTGCGCAGGCGGTTTAACCGCATAACGGTGACTGATCACCACGCCATCCACGGTGCTGGTAACCAGCGTGTCATCCGTCATTTTTGGCGGCGTTTTACAACCCGCGACAGAAAAAACAAACATCAGGCCTAACGCAATACGGAGCTTCACCATTTTTTTCATGTTGTGTTCCATTCATATCCTGGAGAGTGGCCAGAGGCCGGTTGTCAGTAATGAAAATCGGGAATGTGGTGCTGATAGAGCGCCACTTAGTGCCAGCCTAAAAGAAAAACCTTAAGCAAATAGCGTTAACGTGCCATGGCGAGGCACTTTAAAAGATCAACTAACGTTAACTATTAAAAAGCAACTCTGGCGACCGGGACAGGTGCAGCGAGAAATCTGAGCTGGCAAGAAATGATCAGAAACATGATCTAATTTTTTGCGTCAGATTGGATGAGGAAGGCAAAACCCAAGCTTTACTTATGCCATCCCTGGCCGAAAAACTGACATATTGACTCAGATTTACACTTGTGACGCTATTCGCTGACAAAAGAAAAAAGCGCAGCGCACAGGCTGATTTTCCTGTTTTCACGATCACATTCAGTAAGTTACAAGATGTGTATAAGCTCATAGCTACCGCACGAGCCAGGTATATCCTGCCCGTCGGTATGAAATCACAATTCCTTTGTAAACATAAGCTGCGAGTTTACAGAAGATTGACAAAATTTCAACGGGCCACTTTCATAAGATTTTACTTAAGTAAAGTTTAAGTAATTTACTTAGTGCAAATATGTGTTACTTTTAATCACTCACTTAGGATTATTCCTAACATGATGAGCAACTATGAAGTATTCTTACACAGAAAACAGACACCCCTGTAGTCAGCATTAAAAAATCTCATGTAAAAAATGGCGCTGTTTCAACAGGCCGGAATGAAGGTTAACGGCGAGGTGACCGTAATACGTGGCAGTTTTTAGCGTAAAAAACAGTGAGATAATGCCTACAAATCAGCAAGTTGTTTCATTATGGGACGGTTCATAAAGGGCTGAGGATGAGGTGGTCGTGAAGCGAGGTAAGCGAAGCGCAAAACGGCCCGGCGTCGCTTTAAGAAAGGACTAATTAATTGTTCTTTATCGGCATTGCAGCCATTGCCACGCTTCTGATGCTTCTCAGCATGCCCGGCTATGTGGAGCAAAAAAAACCACGCCGTAGCGTGGTTCTGAGGGAAAAGTGCAGGGTTATCCTGGCAGGTTGCGGGCCAGACCTAGAAGAAGCCCAGCGGCTCGATACTGTAGCTGACCAGCAGGTTTTTAGTCTGCTGATAGTGATCCAGCATCATTTTGTGAGTCTCACGCCCGATACCCGACTTCTTATAGCCACCAAAGGCAGCGTGCGCCGGATAGAGGTGATAACAGTTGGTCCAGACGCGCCCGGCTTTAATCGCCCTGCCCACACGGTAAGCACGGTTGATATCGCGGGTCCAGACGCCAGCACCTAACCCATAGATGGAGTCGTTGGCGATACTGATTGCTTCTGCCTCATCTTTAAAGGTGGTGATGCCAATGACCGGGCCAAAGATTTCCTCCTGGAAAACGCGCATGCTGTTGTTGCCTTTCAGCAGTGTCGGCTGAATGTAGTAGCCGCTGTTAAGTGAGTCATCCAGCTTCTCTACGCCACCGCCCACCAGCACTTCCGCGCCCTCCTGTCGGGCAACCTCAAGATAAGAGAGAATTTTATCGAACTGCTGCTGCGACGCCTGCGCGCCCACCATGGTTTCGGTATCCAGCGGATCGCCACGTTTGATGGTTTTTACCCGCTTCATCACGGCCGCCATAAAGGGTTCGTAGATCGACTCCTGTACCAGCGCACGCGACGGACAGGTACAGACTTCGCCCTGATTCAGGAAGCCCAGCACGACGCCTTCGGCGGCTTTCTCTATAAAGCTCTCCTCCGCCTGCATGATGTCTTCAAAGAAGATGTTAGGTGATTTACCGCCCAGCTCGACGGTCGAGGGGATCAGGCTTTTTGCTGCCAGCTCCAGAATATGACCGCCGGTTGCGGTAGAGCCGGTGAAGGCTACCTTGGCGATGCCGGAATGGGAGGCGAGCGCTTCACCCGCCTCTTTGCCGAACCCATGCACCACGTTCAGCACACCCGGCGGCAGCAGATCTTTAATCAGATCGACAAAAACGGTGATCGACAGCGGGGTCTGCTCAGCCGGTTTCAGCACCACACAGTTACCCGCGCCCAGTGCCGGAGCCAGTTTCCACGCCGCCATTAATAGCGGAAAGTTCCATGGAATGATCTGCGCTACCACGCCCAGCGGCTCATGGAAATGATAGGCGGCGGTAAACTCATCAATCTCGGCGGCACTGCCCTCCTGCGCCCGGACACAACCGGCAAAGTAACGGAAGTGATCGACGGCCAGCGGCATATCGGCCGCCAGGGTTTCGCGTACCGGTTTACCGTTATCCCAGGTTTCATAGACCGCCATCGTCTCCAGATGCTGTTCCAGCCGATCGGCGATTTTCAGTAACAGCAGCGAGCGTTGTTGCGGCGAGGTCTTGCCCCAGGCTTCCGCCGCCGCTGCCGCAGCAGCCACAGCGTTATCAACATCGGCAACGTCTGAGCGCGGAAACTCACCGGCCGCAGAGCCGTTCACCGGGGAGGTATTGGTGAAGTAGTTGCCGTTCACCGGCGCGACGAATTCACCATTAATGAAGTTGCCATAATTCTTTTGTAGGGTAATCAGAGAACCCTGTTCTCCGGGGGCGGCATAACGCATGATCATTCTCCTGACAGGTGACTGATGTAACAATGATGAAACTTATTATTAACATGAAGCATCATCAAGAGCCTGTCAGTTCTGTTAACCGGAAACTGTGACCGCCCCGAAGGAATGGGTGTTTACGCTTCGTCTTTAGATAATTCCGACTTTTACCCAAAAGGCTGGTCAGAGAGAAACTTGTGCGGCACAAAGGGGTCAACGTGAGGATGAATTCATTCTGGAGATGAGCATGCTGGCTTCAGCTTTTACCCTGATGCGCGCTAAAGCCAATTTCGTGCATCAGTTTATCCGCAACCCGCGCAAGATGGGCAGCATTACGCCCTCGTCAGAGGCGCTGTGCCGCACCATGATTACGTCGGTGGAATGGCCTGAAAAGTTACGTATCGCCGAACTCGGCGCGGGCGACGGTGTACTGACGCGGCAGATACTGGCGCAGATGTCACCCGATGCCACGCTGGATGCCTTTGAGATCAGCAGCACGCTGGCCGATAAGCTTAATGCGCTGAACGATCCGCGCATGACGGTGCGCACCTGTTCAGCGGAATACCTGAGCGGAGAATATGACGTGATCTTCTCTGGCCTGCCGCTGCTCTCCTTACCCACTGAATTGCGTGAGGCGATTCTGCGTGCGGTGTATAACGCCCTCGGGCCCAACGGCGTCTTTGTACAGTTCCAGTATACCTCGCTGACTCAGCCAGACCTGTCGCGCTACTTCACCTGGGAGCGCCAGCGGGTGATGAAAAACGTGCCACCCGCCTGGGTCTATCGCTGCACGCGTCACTACGCACCCTGAGCTTGCGCCATTGCAGGGCGCGTTTGTTGCCAGAACGCCACCAGCAACTCACGCGCCCAGTCTTTCCCCTCCATCTCGTTTTCCCCATCTTCTGTACAGCCTTTGGGCATACAAACGTTCATGATGTGCCGTGAAAATTCAGGATGAAACTGCACCGATAGCGCCTGCGGCGAATAACGGACAATCTGACAGCCATCGCGCGCAGAGGCGGCCAGCACCTGCGCCTGTTGTGGCGCGCTGATCACCGACTGGCGATGTGACAGCCAGACGCTGAAGTCCTGTGGCAATTTCTTTAGTAGCGGATCGCGCTGCGCCTCCGGCATACAGTTGATTGGTAACAGCCCGCGTTCCCAGCCGTTGGGGTTGTCCGCCACCTCGCCACCCAGCGCATAGGCCATCAGCTGGTGACCGTAGCAGACCCCCAGCAGCGGCAAGCCGTGATCCATCGCTGCGCGAATCCATACGGCGCTGCGTTCGCTCCATTCAGCGTGATCGGTGACCATCGCCCAGGAACCGCTGAGGATCGCCCCGGAAATCTGGTCGAAAGCGGGTAGCGCCTCGCCCAGATGGGGCCGTACAATCAGGTATTCATCGGGTTGCAGGTTTAACGCGTCGATGAACCAGCGCGGCTGTTCACCAATCTCTGAGACAACGTTTGCGGGTGGGACTTCAAGCTGAATTAACGCAAGGGGTAAGGCGGACGTGTAGGTCATACCGAATCAGTTCCTTTAAGAAGTCGTTTCAAATCAGTCTGCCAGCAACGCGCCCGAAAGTCTCATCAGGCTGCGCCGCAATCGCAGAAAATTTCTCCCTGCGATTGGCTGCAATGCCGCAGTTCGTGCCATCATTAGCGGGCTAAGCAAAAAAACATCGAAAGGATATTATCGTGGCTGTGCGGCATTTTTTTCTGATTCTGATGGTGGTTTCAATCTGGGCCTTCAACAACGTTGCGGTGAAATGGGGCCTGCTGGAGCTTCCACCACTTTTCCTGACGTTTATGCGCTTTGTGGTCGTCGCCATCGTACTGGTACCGTTTTGCCGGATTAACCGTCAGCAGCTACCCTGGCTGTTGCTGCTGGCTTTCACGTTCGGTTTTATGCACTTTTCGCTGCTGTTTGTCGGCCTGCGCTATACCGATGCCGGCACCGGCGCGATTGTGGTTCAGCTCGGTACACCCATTGCCATGCTGCTGGCGATGGTGGTGCTGAAAGAGAAGCTGAAGCTGGTGCAGCTGATGGGCATTATGATCTCGCTGAGCGGCGTCGTCGTGCTCTCCGGCAGCCCGACGATTCCGTCGTGGTGGGTGCTTTGTCTGTTGTTGTGCAGCGCCACCGGCTGGGCTGTCAGCAACCTGATTGTGAAAAAGTCACCGCCGATTAAACCGCTGACCATGACCGGCTGGATTGCGTTTCTGGCCATTCCTGTCGTCGGCGCATCCAGTCTGTTGATGGAATCACATCAGCTCTACGCCCTGCAAAATGCGGGCTGGCATGGCTGGTTTGCCATTCTTTATAGCGCTATCGCCTCGTCAATTGTCGCCTATACACTGTGGTATATGCTGCTGAAGAAATATAACGTCAACCTGATCATGCCCTACTCACTGCTGACGCCGGTATTATCCGTGCTGATGGGGATTGTAGTGCTGGGCGACAGCCTCAACAGCTTCAAGATTATCGGTGCGTCGCTGGTGATCCTTGGTACCGCTATTGCTGTAATCAACCTGCGTAGCCTGCGGATGCATGCCCGCTTCCCGCGCCTGCGGCGGCGTTAATCCCGCGTGCTATGCTTGAGAAATCACCTCTCTCAGGAAGCACAACATGGACTCACCGCTTGCCGCCTCTCTCTGGCAGCAGATGCAGCAGGGATTGCGAGGTCGCGACGCCGCCTGGCCTCTCCCCGCCTTCGTTGATCGCGCCACCTTCTCTTCTGCCTTTGCCGTCAGTGAACTGGCGGCCACCAGTATCGGTCTGGCAACGCAGGCTGCTGCTGCGCTTATCGCCACATCCCGCCCTGAACTCTCTCCGCCCGTCACCGTTAACGTCCGGCTAGCGTCACGCTGGTTTCAGCAGAGCTTTCATCCGCTGAATCGCGCGGCACCCGCGATGTGGGATGCGTTTGCCGGTGACTATCGCAGCCGGGATGGCTGGATCCGTCTGCACACCAACGCCGTGCATCACCGGCTGGCGATGGAGCGGGTGCTGGGCGCGCACGCCGATCGCGCAGCACTGGCGCAGCAGGTGCAACAGTGGCAGGCCAGCGAACTGGAGCAGGCCGTTATTGATGCGGGTGGCTGTGCCGCAGAGATGCGCAGCGCCGCCGCCTGGCAGCAGCATCCGCAGGGCCTGGCCGTGCAGCGCGAACCGCTCTTTAGCTGGCAGACCACACAACAGGCAGCGGCGCCGGCGTGGCCGCTGGCCGAAGCCCGTCCTTTACTGGGCATCAAAGTACTGGATCTGACGCGGATTATTGCCGGGCCGGTCGCTACCCGTTTTCTTGCCAGCCTGGGAGCCAGCGTGCTGCGCATCGATCCGCCCGGCTGGCAGGAGCCGACGCTGGATGAAGAGATGAGCTGCGGCAAGCGACGAGCGGTGCTGGATCTGACTCAGCCCGCCGATCGCGAGCAGTTTATCCACTTGCTGCGTGAAGCGGACGTGCTGGTACATGGCTATCGGGCGGATGCGCTGGAACGGCTCGGGTTTGACGCGGAGACCCTTCAGTCCCTCTCACCCGGTCTGGTTGATGCCGGCCTGAATGCCTGGGGCTGGCAGGGTCCGTGGCGCAATCGCCGGGGTTTTGACAGTCTGGTGCAGATGGGGTGCGGCATTGCTGAAAGAGGCATGCAGTGGCAGCAGAGCGACAAACCGGTTCCGCTGCCGGTGCAGGCGCTGGATCATGCCAGCGGCTATCTGCTGGCGGCGGCGGTGCTGGAGGGATTACGGCGACGCATTACTGAGGGCCACGGCAGTCAGGTCCGGCTGTCGCTGGCGCGCACCGCGTGGCTGTTGCAGCAGCATCCCACCGATCAGCGCACAGGCTCCGGCATTGCGCCGCAGGTTAAGGATAACCTGCCCTGTTACGAATTAACGCCGTGGGGGTTTGGAGTGAGGCTGCGAGCGGCCGCCTGGCTGCCCGGCACCCCACAGCTCTGTGCGACGTCAGGCTGTGCGCCGGGTACGCACCCGGCGACGTGGTGAAGCAAAACATTAGATAATTAGAAAAATAATGTTGATAGCATTAGATTGCTATCTTATTATTTACATATGAGTCAGGGACGAAGTTCATTGAAACGGGGTGCAGAATGGTCAGGGTAGACTGGTCCAGGCGGGCATTGAAGCACCTTATGAAGATCGACAAACGTTATCAGAAAATCATTTACCAGAAGGTGGGTGAGTTAGTCAGTTTCCCGGTCGTCACACTGGACATTAAAAAAATGCAGGGCAGAGATAATCACTACCGGCTGCGGGTTGGCAACTACCGGGTCCTTTTTACGTTAACCGGGGGCGAACCGGTGATTCTGGAAATTACAGAGGTAGCAAGAAGAACATCCGTCACTTACTAAAGCTTTTTGGATACCGGCATAGCCTTACGCACTCACGACCTCTGCTGCGACACACAATTACCCGGATAAACTATGTCAAAACAGTACATCTATGATGAAGCAGGCAAACCCCAGTTTGTGGTCTTGCCGGTGGCGGAATATGAAAGGCTGCTCTCGGCCAGCGATGGCGAATGGGAGACTATTCCTGTGGAGGCTGACGAGCACGACGATGAGACGATCCCGCACGACGTTGCAGGGATCATGATTGAGCAGGAAGTGAGTCTTCAGGCGGCCTGGCGCATCTGGCGGGGGCTTAGCCAGCATGATGTGGCTCAGCAGTTGGGGACCACGCAAAGTGCGATCTCTCAACTGGAGCGTATTGAAAGTAAGCCGCAGAAAAAGACGCGTGAACGTCTCGCAAAACTGTATGGCTGCCGACCCGGGCAGTTAATCCTGTAAGCCGATTGAGAGGGCTCAGGTGCCCGAAAAAAAGCACGCCGTATCCAGAGAATCCCCCCCAGAACCCATTGAGAAAGATGATTCAGCACTGTGCGCCGGGTACGCACCCGGCGACGTGGTGAATCAGGCGTCAGGCGTCTCTTCGCTGCTATCCAGCAGTTCGTTGTACATCGCCTGGATCGCTTCGCGGCTCAGCATGGCAAGAGTACGATAAAAAGCGGTGGTCGCGTGCGCTTCCACTTTCCCCAGGAAAGCACCGCACCACGGCAGCAGATACTCTTCAAACAGCGCCATCTGCGCCGCGCTCTCATCTTCCGCTGACTGATCTTCCAGCCATGACGCAGCCAGCATCAGCACACCAAAATGATCAGCAGGCGCATCGCTCAGCGGCATTCCGCGTGAGGTCAGGAACGCACGCACTTCTGGCTCCGTTTTGCCTTCCGGCCACTGTGAGGCGTACGGCGGCACGTTGCAATCGCTGCCAACAAACAGCGCGTTGTAATCGGCGGCCAGCGCCTGGGGATCGCTGTTCTGTTGCAGACGGGTCAGCAGCTCATCCTGCTCCAGCGGCCACTGCGACTGCAGTTTGCCTTCACGCAGCAGCGTAAACAGCGGCACCAGCAGCGGGTCCTGCGGCTGACGATTAAACAGTGAGCCGATCACGCGGCACAGAATGGAAAACTCATTCATGAGTCAGATTTCCTTGAGGCAAGTAAATTAAAAGTCAGCCAGTTCAGCAATATGTTTGCCGCTGCGCTGCTCCAGAAAGTCGAGCAGGCGACGCGGCGTGACATTTAACACCCGATCCTCAGGAAAATCCACCTCGCGGGCGATGCGCAGGCAATGTTCAAAATTTCCGAGCATAAACGCCGTATGGGAATCGGAGCCAAATGCCAGCCGTCCACCGGCATCGGCGGTCTTAAAAACGGCGATGACCGGGACTCTGAGTAATCGACCCTTACACCTGGCTATCTCAGCCAGAAAGTGAGTTCATACTTCAGAAAAAATCTTAAAGCAACTGGTTAATTTTGCATAGAAAACTTCAGAATACATCATCCAGCAACTTCTGATTCTGATGAACTATTAGCCAGGCGGAATGAAGATATGCAATAACAGGCTAATCAAATTCGTAAATTTTCATAAAAAAATAGAATAAAATAAAAAGCACTTTTCATACGAGGGCTTACCTCCACTAGTAATAGCGAAAATATTTTCCACAAAAATAAATAATTAAAAGGATCCATAGAAAAGCGAACAGCAGACCATATGTAGGAAAAACGCTTACAAAAAAAATGGCCCCGACCAGACCGGCCGCTGGTGGTATAAGTCCAAAGAAGGATTGACTTACCCAGGCATATAGCCAGCGAAGGATCGCCTTCATTTTATTAAAATCTTGTTTAGTAGATTTAAAATCTGCTCTTCGCTAGTGGAACCTGAATTTTTCAAATAGATTATTTTAGACATTTCCGGCTCAATCAAATAATAGAACATTTCTAAATTAGCATTATATAAGTCGAAGTAATACTCCGCATCATCGAAGCGTAATTTTCTTGCTGCTTTTGTGGCAATCTCAAACTTACCATAAAATTTAAAAGCGGTTACGGCATACGAACTTGTAGCATTAATTACATTAATATGTGACTGTTTGAAATCCCGGGATTGTGTAATAACGAGAGCGATTAACTGTGCTATAGCAAGTTTAGAGAATTTACCAGAAGCATAATCAGACGCTTTTTCAGCTAACAGTCTCTGTATGTTCTGGATGCCTGTATCACCAATACGGCTCAGTTTTTTTCTGAAGTATATTTCTACCATCTCTAAAACCACGTCCTGCCGGGTAAACAGCATTCTGAGTTGCTTCAGGTATCGCAAATCTTCCTGCTTAAGTTGATTACAAACATCCTTGTAGTCATCAAAAAAGCATGAACCATAGCCGCTTGCACGTTGAGCGCCAGACACAATCCCCCTTCCTGTATCAAGCATTGTTTGATGTAACTCAGCAAGTGCCTTCTCAAAGTTAAGCGCAATGGTTCGCTCTGCCTGAAGTTTAATCTTAAGATAAGACATGCTCATACTCATCCCTTTGTGTAGAATTCCTTATGCAACGATTGTATACTGAAGTGAAAGGTATGCAAAGAGAATGGCTTATGAAAAGGATCAAGTGGCTGGCTTTATACACCGTATTTACTCTATTTTATCTTATAGTGATCCCGGAAATCATCTTCAGAACCCTTTCGGAAGATGCTTACATGAAGCTCGGTGAAATCGTAAATCCATTTCAAATTTTCCCTTCAACAGCGAATGCATTATTCATAGCAATAATAATTTCAGCTTTGCTATTAGCATGGTTAACTATTAAATTAGTAAAGCGCGTTACCAGGCGTGGTAATTCTACGCTTTGATCTAACGCGATCAATAAAGAGCAGAGTAGAACTTAAAATTTACGCCATTACCCGCCCGGACGAACCGCCCCGTTGACATTGCTAACCCGAACGATTGAGACCATTTTTCAGTTATTAAGTGCTCTCTCAGCTTTAAGCTTCAGGTCTTGCCACACGCCCTTTCCGGGCTGATAAGAGAACACGTTACGGTAAAATACTCGCCTCAGTCATTATATCCCCGCAGATAAAAGCGGGGATTTTCATCATGGTGAGCGTGTTGCTTACCTGGCATGGCGCTAAAAGTCAGCCAGTTCAGCAATATGTTTGCCGCTGCGCAGCTCCAGAAAGTCGAGCAGGCGACGCGGCGTGACATTTAACACCCGATCCTCAGGAAATTCCACCTCGCGGGCGATGCGCAGGCAGTGATCGAAGTGACCCAGCGTAAACGCGGTGTGGGAATCGGAGCCAAATGCCAGCCGTCCACCGGCATCGCGCACCGCGGCAGCGATAGCCCGGCAGTTTGGTTCACTGCCCGGACGCGAATGGGTAAAGGAGGAGTTGTTCAGCTCCAGCGCCACATCGTAGTGCGCGGCTGCCTCGGCGATAGCCGGTATATCGACCGGGAATTTCGGGTTGCCTGGATGACTGATGATATGGACCAGCCCGCCCGCCATCGCAGCGATCATCGCATCCGTATGATGTTTCCGGTCGCGCGGCGCATAAACCGGCTCGTGAAAACCGGCGACGATCAAATCCAGCGCATCGAGCATCGGGCCGGAACAGTCGATTTCGCCCTGCTGATTTTTAATATTGGCTTCGATACCGCGCAGAATACCCACGCCATCGATCACGCGCGGCCAGACGCGCATATTAATGAAGTGCCAGTAGTGCGGCGCGTCGGCCATGTCGGGGCCGTGATCGGTAATAGCAAACAGTTTCATGCCGGTTTGCTTCGCCTGAGTCACGTAGTCGTGCAGCGTGCTGTAAGCATGCGTGCTGGCGATGGTGTGCATATGCAGATCTACCGGATACATCCTCTTCTCCTGCTGATTGCCCCTGACGGGGCCGGTTCATTAATAGCCGCGCTGACGATCCACCCTGCCCTGCGGCGGCTCGCCTGCCTGGTCCTGGGTGATGGCGCGGGCGATGTAGTCGATAGCTTCGTCGATCAAGGTTACCGCCGCATTATGGGGCGTGATCGTGACGCGCGGATGTGACCAGAGCGGATGCGCTTCGGGCAGTGGTTCAACCTGAAAGACATCCAGCGCCGCTGCTTTCAGCTGCCCGCTATTGAGCGCGGCCAGCAGATCTTCTTCCACCACCTGCGCGCCACGCGCGATGTTGAGGAAGAAAGCGCCGTGCGGCAGCTGCTGTAAAAAGTGGTGGTCGATAAGATTAATGGTCTCGTGCGTGCTCGGCAGCAGGTTGATCACCACCCGCGTCTCCTGTAGAAAGGCAGGCAATGCATCGCGACCGGCAAAGCTGGTCACGCCATCAATTTCTTTGGGTGAGCGGCTCCAGACGCGTAACGGGAATCCCCAGGGTTTAAGGCTTTCCGCCACGCTCTGCCCCAGCACGCCCGCCCCCAGGATGCCGATAGTAAAGTTTTCACGCGTGTAAGCGGGCAGTGGCTGCCAGCACTGTTGCTGCTGCTGGAGACGGTAGTCGTCAAAACGACGGAACCAGCTCAGTACGCTATGAACCGCATACTCCTGCATCTGCCGCGCCATGCCGGTATCTTCCAGCCGGTACAGTGGCACGCTGTCGGGCAGCATCTCAGGGTTCTGCTGCAGCTGTTTCAGAATCTCGTCCACGCCTGCCCCCAGCGCAAAGACGCCGCGCAGGGTGGCGCGTCCCTGCAGCATTTCTGTGGGGGGCGAACGGACCAGCGCGTAATCAGCCGGACCGTTATCGCCTGGCTGCCAGGCACGCACCCGCGCCTGGGGCAGACGCTGTTGTAAACCGTTAATCCAGGCCGCTGCAGACTGCGACGGGTGATACCAGATGATCTCCATCCTGCTCTCCTTTTTTTCTTTCAGCGTCAGGGAAAAGCGAGGTGAGAGCAAGAAAAAACCAGCGTAATAAAGCGGTTTTTTCCATAAAAATAATTCCCGTGGCTTCACATTTCCGGCTCGCTTCAGGGTGAAGTGGTCAGATAAGGTCTAAAGTTGGTCCTGTGGTCAATGCGTTACGCGCGGCCGCGTTTCGGACAAGGAGAAAAACCGATGACAAAAATTGAGGTAAACGCCGCTCCACGGCGTCAGCGTTATGCGCCCTTTCTGCTCACGTTGCTGCTGAGCGTACCCGCCTTCACTGCCCAGGCCGACGACAACAGTCGCATGCTGAATAATCAGCCGCAGCCGCCTGACGTTCGTTTAGGACCGCTGTTTAATGCCGTGCAACAGGCGAAGTTCTATCCCGATCAAAAGACCTTTGCGGATGCGGTGCCGAAATTCGATCCCGCCTCAATTCTTGCCGACTGGCAGATGCAGAAGAAACAGCGCAATTTCGATCTTAAGCGTTTTGTGGATGCCAACTTTACCCTGCCCGCGGCCGGTGACAAATATGTGCCACCAGCCGGACAAAACCTGCGTGACCACATTGATGGCCTGTGGCCGGTGCTGACGCGTACCACCAGCAGCGCCGGTCAGTATGACTCGCTGCTGCCGTTGCCCAAACCCTATGTGGTGCCAGGCGGGCGCTTCCGTGAAGTCTATTACTGGGACAGCTACTTCACCATGCTGGGGCTGGCCGAGAGCGGACACTGGGATAAAGTGCAGGATATGGTGGATAACTTCGCCTCGCTGCTCGACCGCTATGGCCACATTCCCAACGGCAACCGCAGCTACTATCTGAGCCGGTCACAGCCGCCGTTCTTCAGCCTGATGGTCGATCTGCTGGCGACGCACGATAACGGCAAAGCCTATACCCGTTATCTGCCGCAGCTGCAGAAAGAGTATGACTACTGGATGGCAGACAGCGATAAAGTCGCGGCGGGCGCAGCCAGCAAGCGCGTGATTAAGCTGGCGGACGGCAGCCTGCTCAACCGCTACTGGGATGCGCGCGACGTGCCACGTACAGAATCCTGGATGGATGACATTGCCACCGCGCAGAAAGCGCCGCAGCGCAATAAAGCTGAACTCTACCGTGAGCTGCGTTCCGGTGCGGCGTCGGGCTGGGATTTCAGTTCGCGCTGGTTTACCGATGCGCACAACCTGTCGACAATTCGTACCACGCAGCTGGCCCCGGTTGACCTCAACAGCCTGCTGTTCCATCTGGAGCTGACCCTGTCGAAAGGCTATCAGATGAACAAGCAGAGCGATCTGGCGAAGCAGTTTGCCGATCGCGCGGAGAAGCGCCAGGCGGCGATCAACCGCTATCTGTGGGACAGCAAACAGAACTGGTACGCCGATTATGACTGGCAGAAAAAGCAGGTCCATCCTCAGCTGACTGCTGCCGCGCTGTTCCCGCTCTATCTGCAGGTCGCCAGCGATAAGCAGGCTGAAAGCACCGCCAGCGCGGTAGAAAAACAGCTGCTGAAACCTGGCGGTCTGGTGACCACCACCGTAAACAACGGTCAGCAGTGGGATGCACCCAATGGCTGGGCACCGCTGCAGTGGGTCGCTGTGGAAGGTCTGGAGCACTACAACCAGCCGAAACTGGCGAAAGAGGTGGGATTACGCTTCCTGCAAAACGTTCAGAACACCTATGACCGTGAGCATAAGCTGGTGGAGAAATATGTCGTTGATGGCAAAAATCTCGGCGGCGGCGGTGGCGGTGAATATCCGCTGCAGGATGGCTTCGGCTGGACCAACGGCGTCACGCTGAAACTGCTGGATAAGTACTGCCCGAAAGATAAAACCTGTAACAGCGCCCACGATATTCCGCAGGCGTCTGCCTCACAACCTTAATCCACTCTGGATACCTCTGGCCTTGCCGGGGGTATCCCCACTTCATTTCCGCGAATTTTACTTGACCTTCTTTCATCAACAGGCAAAATTGCAGCCAATTTACAAAAGGTAATAATTCTCATTATGATAATGAGATTGCCTATCAAAGCTTTTATTCACCTGCCTGAACCTTTGCCAAGAAAGGAATTTTGATGAAACTGTCATTGTCGCTGAAAGGTTATGTTCGCCTCTGCACCCTGGCGCTGACCGCGCCTGCTCTGAGTTTTGCTGCCGATATGGTGGTGACTGCGCAACCGCAGGAAGATTCGACCTCGCCGACCCAGGGCTATCTGGCGACGACCAGCCAGGGCGCAACCAAAAGCGATCGTCCGCTGATCACCACGCCGCAATCGATTTCCGTGGTTACCCGCCAGCAGATGCAGGATCAGGGCGCACTGACCCTGAATCAGGCGCTGGGCTATAGTTCCGGCGTCTTCACCAACTTTGGGGGTGCCGCGACGCGTTACGACACTATTTCGCTACGCGGCTTCCATGGCGGCGATACCGATAATACCTTCCTCGACGGCATGCGACTGATGAGCGACGGTGGCAGTTACAATGTATTGCAGGTCGATAACGCCTTCCTTGAGCGCATCGACGTGATCAAAGGCCCCTCTTCTGCGCTCTATGGTCAGACGGTGCCGGGCGGACTGGTGAACATGGTCACCAAGCGTCCTCAGTTCAGCGAAGAGGGTCACATCCAGTTGCAGGCGGGCAGCAACGCCACCACCGGCACGATGTTTGACTATACCAATGCCATCAACGATCAGTGGGCGTTTCGCCTGACCGGCGTGACCCGCAACAGCGATACCCAGTACGATCACACCCGCGAAGAGAAATATGCACTGATGCCGCAGCTGATGTGGCAGCCGGACGAAGATACACATCTAATCCTGAAAGCCTATCTGCAGAAGGATCCGTCGGGCGGTTATCACGGTTCGGTACCGGGTGACGGCAGCCTCACCGAACACAACGGCTACAAGCTGAGCAACGGCTTTTATGAGGGCAACAGCGATCTCGATCAGTTCAAGCGTCGCGAGCAGATCTACAGCTTCGATTTCGCCCATCGCTTCAACGACGTCTGGTCATTTTACTCGACCGGCAGCTACAGCCACTCGAATGTCGATCTCGATCAGGTCTATCAGGTTGGCTGGGATGAAAATAATCCCGACCTGCTGAACCGTTCTTACTCCGGTGAGCGCTCGTCGCTCTCTGCCTGGTCCACCGATAACCGCTTACAGGCGGAGTTCGACACCGGTGAACTGGAGCACCGCGTCACCCTGGGTGCCGAGTATCATCGTTACAAAAATGAGATCAGCGCGGCGGGCGGTTCAGCCAGTCAGCTCAATGCCCTGACCGGCGAGCAGGTAGGCGACATGCCGGATTACACCTGGGCCGATAAAACCCGTCGCTACTATCAGACCGGTCTTTATCTGCAGGATGAGATGAAGCTGGATCGCTGGCATCTGGATCTCTCCGGTCGTTATGACCGCATCGTCGCCAATAACAGCGGCAATGAGCGTCGTCAGGATGATCACATCAGCGGACGCGCTGCGCTGCTCTATGCCTTTGACAACGGCATCTCGCCTTATGTGAGCTGGAGCCAGGCAATTACCCCGACCGCGCTCACCGATTCCAACAATAACCTGCTGAAGCCCACCACCGCGGAGCAGTATGAAGCCGGGGTGAAATATCAGCCGGTCGGCACCCGCGATCTCTATAGCGTTGCGGTCTATGACCTGACGCAGAAAGATGTGGCGAACCGGGAAGCACCGACGCCGTTCTTTACCCCTTCGGGCAAAGTGCATTCACAGGGCATTGAGCTGGAAGCGCGTAATCAGTTAACCCCGCGTCTGAGCACCGTGGCGAGCTATACGCTGAATCATCTGCGCTTTAAAGAGTCGGTGGATGGCAACGACGGACATACGCCATATGTCACACCCAACAGCATGGCTGCACTCTGGGGTCACTATCAGTTTGATTACGGTCTGAGTGCGGGTGCGGGCGTGCGTTACATCGGCAAACAGTGGGCGGACAATGAAAACACCACCCGTGTGCCGTCTGTGACGCTGTTTGATGCGTCAGTGCGGGCCGATCTCGGCGTCTGGAACAGCAGCCTGAAAGGTGCCTGGGTGCAGGTCAACGCCAATAATCTGACCGACCGCACCTATGTGGCAGGCTGTTACGGTACGGGCTTCTGCTACTGGGGCGCGGAACGCAGCGTGATGGCGACAGTCGGTTACGACTTCTGATAGCAAAATAAGAGATAAAAAAGGGGACGAATCGCTTCGTCCCCTTTTTCGTTTAAACCTTTACGGTCAACTGCGTACTTTGCGGTAGATGAACAGCACCACGATGGCACCGATAACAGCGACCACGAAACTTCCGAAGTTAAACCCATCGACGCGGCCGAAGCCAAACAGCGTACTGATCCAGCCACCCACTACTGCACCGATAATACCCAGAACGATAGTCAGAATGAAACCGCCACCGTCTTTACCCGGCATAATCCACTTCGCCAGAATACCCGCGATTAAGCCAAAGACGACCCAGGAAATAATACCCATCTGTTGCTCCTTCCTTTTTTGATTAAATCGTGAACGCCTGATTAATCAAGCGGTTTACCGCGATAAGTATAACCAGCTTTTCAAAAAATGCCTGCCTGCTCACAGTTATTATTGATGAATAGCATGCTAAAGCTTTTTTTTGCCGCGCCGATAACCGAGACGAGGCAAAAAAAACAGCATCAATAAAGTAACCCCCCTTGTGGAGCAGGACGTGAAAGAAGCCGACCAGGAACAATATCTAAAACGTGGCACGCTGGCGGTTCTTGGCGTTATGAAAGATCTGCTGCGATTGCAGACGCCATTACTGGTGCGCTTTCCGCGTGGGCAGTTTATCAGCCGGATGCTGGCTGCCGATGAAGATCGCCTGCTGTTTGACCTCGGCAGTAATAATCTGGATAACGATTATGCCCTGACCAGCGACGATCTCAGTATCACTGCGGAAACCTACGGCGCTAAGGTGGAATTCAGCCTCGCCGCGCTGGAAATCGTGGAGTTTGAAGGGTTACCCGCTTTCAGCGCGCCGCTGCCAGACCTGCTGTGGCAGATCCAGCGACGTGAGTTTTTCCGGGTCTGCGCTCCGCTGGAGCCGCAGTTCTGGTGTCATACCGTGTGGCCCGATGGCAGGAAAACGCGCCTGCGTCTGCAGGATCTGTCGCTGGGCGGTATCGGCGTGCTGGTCGATGAAGCGCTGCCGGACGGGTTGCAGGACGGTGACAGCTTCAACCCGTTCCGGGTCGAGCTGGGCGAGTATGGCCATTTTGACGTGCCGGTAAAGCTGCTGAGCATTGGCGAGCGCAGCGTGGTGACCGGCAAAAATGAAACCCGCATCACACCGCGACTGAGCTTTCGTTTTGCCACGCTGAACCCGGCGCAGGAGCGGCAGCTTCAGCAGATTATTTTTGCCCTTGAGCGCCTGGCTCGCGATAAATCGACCCGATTCCAGTAACCGCTTTACGGATGCGCCACACAGGTGGGCCGCATCCAGGCTATGCTTCTTGCTTGTTTTCTTTTAAACCGGAACCCAGCAAGGAGACCCTCCCCAATGGAAAACTGGCTCTCTTCACGTCGTTTTCACTCCCTCTTTTTTAATCAGGAACTCTGGCTAAACAGCGCCATCGTGGTGGTGTCCACGCTGGTGATTTACTGGATATTACGTACTCTGATTCGCTTTATCTCCAACCGGATTGCCCTTTACAGCGAACATCGTCATGTTCGCGCCACTGCGATTCTGGTGGAGATATTGCGCAGTACCAGCCAGACCCTGCTGCTGATCTTTTCGCTGCTGATTGCCCTGAAGTTTGTCGATCTGCCCGCGTCGTGGAGTGTAACCATCGCGCACGGCTGGTTCCTGGCGCTGATTGTGCAGCTCGCTCTGTGGCTCGACTGTGGCATCCGGCTATGGCTGAAAAGTCTGCTGCGTGACCCGCTGCACGTGCGCAACCCGGTCACTACGGTGATCCTCGGGATTCTGCTGCGGGTAGTGGTCTGGATCATGATGTTCCTGGCCATTCTGTCGAACATGGGCATCAACATTACCGCACTGGTCGCCAGTCTCGGGGTCGGGGGTATCGCGATTGCGCTGGCGATTCAGACGGTACTGAGCGATGTGTTTGCGTCGCTGGCGATAGGCTTTGATAAGCCGTTTGAGCATGGCGATTTTATTGTCTTCGGTGACATTGCCGGTTCCATCGAGCATATCGGCCTGAAAACCACCCGACTGCGCAGCCTGAGTGGCGAGCAGATTGTCTGCTCAAATACCATTCTGTTGCAGCAGACGATCCACAACTACAAGCGCATGCAGCAGCGCCGCATCGTCTTTAAGTTTGGTATCAGCTACGCCACGCCGTCAGAGCAGGTCCGGGAGATCAGCCCGCTGGTGAAAGAGATTATCCAGGGCGTTGAGACCACCCGTTTTGACCGTGCCCACTTCCTGGCCTTTGAGGATTCAAAACTGACCTTCGAAGTGGTCTATTTTGTGCTGGATGCGGATTACAACAAGTACATGGATATTCAGCAGGAGATTAACCTGCAGCTGATGGCAGCACTGGAAGAGCGAAATATCCGCTTCGCCTTCCCGATTCGTCAGGTGGAGTTCAGCGGCGGCAATCTGCCACCGGTGGATCTGGTTGCGGTGCAGAATGACGATGACGAGGTGCGCAGAATGGCGCGCTAAATCAGTGCCCGCCTTCCTTTTCAGAAGTGGCGGGCATACAAGCCGGTGCGGGCGGAATCGTGACCGCACCGGCTGCTTCATCCCCTGCATTCAGCCGTTCCGCCTTACCGCTTACTGATGCCGGTAGCAGCTCACGCCGAGATACTCACTGAACGCTTCCTGCAGCACACCAGCCGTGGCAGAGTGGTTCATCGCCACATGATGCTCAAAGCCGTTACTGCAGATCCACGCCAGCAGTGTCTCCAGCTGCGGCACCTGGATCACCGCACGGCAACCTACCGTGTCCAGCGGATCGGTGACCGACATTCCCTCTCCCACATAGGCTTTGATTTCGCCGCTGAAGTCGTCGGTAGAGAGGCGGAAATAGGTCAGATCGCCCTGCTTCATGCGGCCATGCACTGCGCCACAGGTGTTCTCTTTGCCCACGGTGGTGCCGATGATATCCGCCGTGCCCATGGTCGCTGACTCCAGGCTGGCGCTGGCGAAATTACCGCAGTGAAACAGCACACATTTGTCCCGCTCGTCGCCAAAGTTGTTGTTCCAGTCTGCCAGCGAGGCGGGGTTCAGCGAGCAACTGGCGAGCGCATACATCGACAGCGCCCCCATCACATCCACTTCGCAGGCGCTGGGCATCAGCTGGCCCGACATCACGCTCATGATTGAGCAGACGTTAATGCCCAGGTTCTCCTGCAACGACGTCCAGCACTGGATGGCGGTGGTATCGATATCGTTGTCGCTGATCCACTCGCTGATCACCACAAACAGTTTGGCCATGGTCACCAGTTTTTCACCCGGAATCCCCCGCGCATCGGCGTTGGCCTCCAGGATTTCACGCTTCTCTGCCACGCGGATATCGTCATCGCGCAGCCGGTTGGTGCGGGTAAAGATCTCCGATAAATCCAGGGTCTCCACCGCGATACCCATCTTCTCCAGCAGCTTTTCGCTGTAGCGCACGGTGTTGAATCCGGCGGGCCGGGCACCAATCGCCCCGACGCGTACCCGCCGCATAGCATTCACCACCCGACAGAGCTGGCTGAACCGCTGCAGATCCTGCATAAACACGTCGCCGCTCAGGGCGCAGACGTGCTGACGGGTCAGCGTAAACGGGATGCCATATTGCCGCAGGTTGTTGCAGAGTGAAATTTTGCCGCAGAAGCTGTCGCGGCGGGTCGCCAGTCCCATTTTATCCAGATTGTCCTCCTCGGCCTGCACCAGTACCGGCACGTTCAGCCCGGCGAGACGCAGCGCTTCCGCGATGGCTTTTTCATCACCAAAGTTTGGCAGCAACACCACAATGCCGTGAATCGCTTCGCGATGCTGGCGAAACAGCGCGGCGCAGGTTTTCGCCTCCTGACGCGTCTCGACGCCGCCCAGGTTGGTCTGGTTCTCATCCAGCATCACCGTATTAATATTCATCTTTTCAAACAGCGCGACCGCCTGCTGGCGCGCCTCGCCCACCAGATAGCTGGGAAAAAAACCCCGGTTGCCAATAATGACGCCGAAGGTTAACTGCTGAGGAAGTGTTGACATGGCTCTGCTCCGGATAAGGATTAATGTGGCTGATAACGACAGCGTGCAACGGCGTCAATCCAGCCTTTATAGTTTTCCTGCATACGCTGCGCGTGCTCTTCACGCGGCATGATGACGCTGCCGCCCTGCAGCGCCTGCATATCACTGCCCTGCTGCCACCATCCCAGCACTTTGCCTGCCAGCAGTGCCGCGCCCAGCGCGGAGACCTCGGCGGTAGGCACCCGCTGCAACGGCCGCTGTAACACATCCGCCTGTAACTGCATCAGCCAGCTATTTTCGGTGGCGCTGCCATCCACACAGAGCGCCGGAAGCTGCTGGCCGCTGGCCTGCTCCATGGCAAAAAAGACGTCGGCGATTTGCCAGACGATCGACTCCAGCGCCACCCGCGCCAGCACGGCGGGTGTGGCGGCATCCGTCAATCCGCACACCATGCCGCGCGCCTGCAGATCCCACCAGGGCGCGCCCAGGCCAGAGAGCGCCGGGACAAAATAGATGCCCTGATTGTCGTCGCAGCGCTGCGCCATCGCGGTGAGCTCGCGCGGCTCCTGCACGCCGAGCATTCTGCCCAGCCAGGCGGCACCGGAACCGGTGTGGGTGATGTTGCCTTCAAAGGCATAACGCAGCGTGCCGTCATGCCAGGCCACGGTGGTGCTGAGGCCATTTTCCGTCAGCAGCGGCGTCGCCATGGACATCATCAGGGAAGATCCGGTGCCGTAGGTGGCTTTCACCACTTCAGACTCGCCGCGCCGCTGCGCCTGTAAGGCGGCATGAGAGTCGCCGATGCGCGCCAGAATCGGCGTGCCTGGCGCTAAGCCGGGAATATCACTCACCGCGACCACGCCCTGTTCACTGGCTGAGGCGGTGATGCGCGGCAGCGCGGCGCGCGGCAGTTGAAACAGCGTCAGCAGCTCGTCGTCCCAGTCATTAAGATGCAGGCTGTAGAGTTGAGTACGGGAGGCGTTAGCATGATCGGTAATAAATACCTCGCCGGCGCTGAGCTGCCAGCTGAGCCAGCTGTCGACCGTGCCGATACAGAACTCACCCGCCGCCGCCCGCGCCGCGCCGTCAGGAATGGCGGCCAGCATCCCGGTCAGCTTGGCGGCCGGAAACATCGGGTCAACGGCCAGGCCGGTCAAACCGGTGATGCGAGGTGCTTTGCCCGCCTGATGCAGGTCACGACAGAGTGACTCGGATCGTCGATCCTGCCAGCTCACCAGCGGCGTCAGCGGCTTGCCGTCACGCCGCTGCCAGATCAGCACCGACTCGCGCTGATTACTGATCGCCACAGCCGCGACAGGCGCACCACCACAGGCTGCCAGGCAATGGGTAATGGCCTCTTTTACCGCCTGCCAGATCGCCACAGGGTCCTGCTCAGCCAGTCCCGGCTGCGGATGTTGCAGGGTTAAGCTCTGGCTGCCGCGTGCCACCACACGGCCATCACGATCAACCGCAATCGCCTTGGCATTGGTGGTGCCTTCGTCGATCGCCAGAATCAGGGGTCCCACCATGTTTATGCTCCTGCGCAGATGCGCGCTGCACTGTTCACCACGCTACTGGCATCAATGCCATGATGGGCACGGGTAGAGGCGCGATCGCCGGCAATTGCATATTCCCCATCTGCAATGCCGAGCCGCAACAGCGGGATGCCGCAGCCGCCTTCCGCCAGCACTTCGGCCACCAGGCTGCCGACACCGCCATTAACGTTATGCTCCTCTACGGTAATCACCGCTGGGTAGTGATTTAACAGGTTGCGCAGCTGTTGGGTATCACAAGGTCGAATCGATGGAACCGCGATCACACCGGCTGAAATGCCCTGCTCAGCCAGTTGCTCAGCAGCGTGAACCACCTCGTGAACCGTTGAGCCCATCGCCACCAGTGCGATGTCGCTGCCTTCACGCAGCAGGTCGATCGCGCCCGGCCTGAACTGGTAGCTTTCCTCATGCAGCTGCGGCAGATCTTTGCCATCCAGACGGATATAGACCGGCCCGACATGCTCAAGGGCGTAATCGATGATCTGACGGCACTCCAGCGGGCAGGACGGCGCATAGATCTCGATGTTGCCGAAACCGCGCATCACCGCGATGTCATCAATGCTGTGATGCGTGCTGGCTAACGGGCCATAGCTGGTCCCGGCGTTCAGCCCGAACAGTTTGACGTTGGTGTTGTTGTAGCAGACGTCGACTTTTACCTGCTCATTGGCGCGTGACACCAGAAATGGCGCGGCGTTACAGGTCACTGCGACTTTGCCGCCCAGCGCCAGACCGGCCGCCGTGCCCACCAGCGTCTGCTCAGCGATGCCGACGTTAATCAGCCGGTCGGGAAAGGCCTTGATAAAGGGGGCGATTTTGGCCGTCGACGTGGAGTCCGCTACCACCGGCACCAGATCCACACCGCGATTCACCGCGTCGATAAAGGCCGTGACCATGACGCTTGCTAAATGTTGTGCATTACTCATCTTTCAGTTCCTCCAGTGCCAGTGCGATCTCTTCGCCTTTCGGCACCCGGTGATGCCATTCCGCCTTGCTCTGGATAAAGGAGACGCCAAATCCCTTCTCGGTATGCGCCACAATCACCTGCGGTTTGCCGTTCTTCGGCAGGTTTTCAATGGTGTCGACCACCGCCGCCATCTCATTGCCGTTGCATTCGGTGACCTCCAGCCCGAAGGCGCGCCATTTTTCCGGCAGCGGATCGGTGTTCATGATGTCGCGGGTCGCGCCCGCCAGTTGCAGCTTGTTTTTGTCATTGATGATGATCAGGTTGTCGAGGCCGTAATGCGCCGCCACCAGCGCCGCCTCCCAGTTGCTGCCTTCAGCTAGCTCACCATCGCCAGTCACCACAAAGATGCGGCGCGGGCTGTTATCTTTTTTCGCCGCGATAGCAATGCCCACCGCCACCGGCAGACCGTGACCCAGCGCGCCGGTGTTCAGCTCAACACCCGGCGTTTTCTGCCGTACCGGATGGCCGGGCAGATGCGAGTCGGCATGCTGGTAGGTTGCCAGCCAGTCGGTCGGGAAGTAGCCCGCTTCCGCCAGCACGCAGTAATAGCCCCCCACCGCGTGCCCTTTGGACTGGATATAGATGTCACGCTGATCGTCCTCTGTACGATCCGGTGCGCAGTTCAGAATGCGGAAGTAGAGCGCGGTGAGGATCTCTACCTGTGACAGGTCAGCGCCGGTATGACCGCCTGCCGGGCTGCCCGCGTTAAGCTGGATGATGCGGCGGCGGATTGCCCGCGCCCGGCGCTCAAGGTCATCGACCGGAAGATTGAAAGGATTCATACACTACCTCTGAATTTTAAATCGGTTATGAATATATATTCACGTCGGTTAAAAAATTTTGTGCCTGAAAAAAGGGGCTAATAAACTAAACCGCCCTTTGTTCACTACTCTGCCCATTAAACCGGGCAGGCCGTCCGCTGCCAGGAATCACTCAGCGGCACCCGCTGTCCGGTTCAACGCACTTTCCCGTCAGGGTTTTGCCGGTGTCCCCTCCTCGATTAACGCTTTCTGAGCCACCACGGCCGCCTTCTGCTGCATCCGGCTCTGGGTCTGATCGATGATCACCGCGATGATAATCACGATGCCTTTGATCACCATCTGCCAGAATTCACTGACACCCATCATGATCAGGCCATCCGCCAGAAAGCCGATGACGAAGGCACCAATCAGCGTGCCGAGGATGGTGCCGCGTCCGCCCGCCAGCGACGTGCCTCCCAGCACCACGGCGGCAATGGCATTCATCTCAAACGCGGTGCCGTTAGCCGGATGGCTGGCGACCAGTTGCGATGAGACCACGATGCCAGCAATCGCCGCGCAGAATCCCGACAGGGTGTAGACCAGAATTTTTACCTGCCGGGTTTTCACACCCGACAGTTCAGCGGCACGTTCATTGTCTCCGATGGCATAGACCTGACGGCCAAACGGCAGGCGACGGGCGATGTAGGCGATCACCAGCGCCAGCACCACCATCATCCAGATGGCGTAGGGCAGCCCGAGAAAGGTTCCGGCACCGATCCGATCGAAACCGGTGTTGCCCAGCAGCGGATTCCCCTGCAGACCGGGAAAGGTCTCGCCGCCGGAGGTAAGCATCGCCGCGCCGCGCAGGATGTACATGGTGCCGAGGGTGCAGATAAAGGGGGCCACGTTGTAGCGGGTAATGATCCAGCCGTTGCCCGCGCCAATCAGCGCGCCGATCAGCAGCACCACCGGCACAATCACCCAGACGCTGGGAAAAATAGCGATGCCAAACATCGGCAGCACAATGCCTTTGGTAATCAGCCAGCCGGCGATCATGCCGCACAGTCCCAGCGTTGCCCCAATCGACAGGTCAATTCCCGCGGTGATAATGACAAAGGTGATGCCCAGCGCCAGAAAGGCGTTGATGGCGATATGTTTCACCATGATCACCAGGCTGCCGGTGGCGAGAAAGTCCGGCACGGTGATGGCGAAGAAGCCGACGATCAGAATCAGCGCAATAAAAGTGCGCAGCTTCAGAAGCAGCAGCAGAATGCTTTCACGTGAACTGAACGCCTTAGCCGGAAGTGTGGTCAGCGCGACGCTGTCATTGCTTTTCATGCTCAGAACCCCTGCGCACTTGCTTTCACCAGCGCTGCCTCTTCCGCCTGGTCGCGGGGAAGATCAGCCGTAAGTTTGCCGCCCGACATCACCAGGATGCGATCGGCTACCGCCATAATCTCTTTCAGGTCCGAGGTGGAGAAGAGAACTGCAATGCCCTGCTGCGACAGCGCCACCATCATGCGAAACACCTCTGCTTTTGCACCGACATCAATGCCGCGACTCGGCTCATCCAGCAGCAGCAGACGCGGATTGGTCAGCAGCGCGCGGCCAATCACCACTTTCTGCTGGTTGCCACCACTCAGCGCGCTAATGGCCACGTCCGGCGAGGAGATTTTGATCGCCAGGTTGCCCACCGTCTGGCTCACCGCCTGCTGCTCCGCCTGGTGGGCAATGGCAAAGCGATGTGACAGACGCCGCCACAGGCTGGCGATGGTGAGATTACTGGCAACCGAAGAGACCGGGAAAATCCCGGCGCGTTTGCGATCTTCCGGCACCAGACTCATGCCCATGCGGATACGGTCAGCGGTGGGCAGACGGGTCGGCAGCGGTTTGCTGTCGAGCCACAGCTTGCCCAGATAGTGGCGCTGACTGCCAAGCAGACACTCAAACAGCTCGGTGCGGCCTGCGCCCATCAGCCCGTAAATCCCGACAATTTCCCCGGCCCGCACCTGAAAACTGACGTCATCCACCAGGGTATTGCCATTGGGGCTGACGCAGGTAATGTGCTGCGCCTCCAGCACCGGCGCGCCAAACTCACGCGCTTCCGGCAGGAAGGTGGTGACCGGTTCACTGCCCAGCATCTCACGCACGATCCACGGCACATCGATGCTGCTGACCGGCGCTTCGGCCTGAAAGCGCCCGTCGCGCAGAATGGTGATCACGTCGCCAATTGCCATCAGCTCTTCCAGCCGGTGGGAGATGTAAATCACGGTAACGCCCTGCTGCGTCAGGTCGCGGATCACCCGGAACAGGATCTCCACTTCGGTTTTGCTCAGCGCCGAGGTCGGCTCGTCGAGGATCAGGATGTCCGCATCTTCCGCCAGCGCTTTGGCAATCTCGACCAGCTGCTGCTGACCCACTTTGAGATTACCGACCCGCTCATGGGGTGAAATCGGCTGATCGAGGCGCGCCATCAGCGCGGCGGTGCGGCGAGCCTGCTCCGCCTCGTTGATCGGGGCCAGGCCGCGCTGGATCTCCCGGCCCAGAAACAGGTTTTCAGCCACCGTCAGGTTCTCAAACAGATTCAGCTCCTGGTGCACCATGCCGATGCCGTGTCGGGCGGCGTCACGGGTGCTGCTCAGCGTCAGCGGCTCGCCATTCAGGAACAGCGAACCGGCCGTGGGCTGCTGTACCCCGGCCAGAATTTTCATCAGGGTCGATTTTCCCGCCCCATTCTCACCGATGATGACGTTAACTTTGCCGTGCCAGACCCGATAGTCGACGCGATCCAGCGCCAGCGTGCCGGGAAACAGCATCGATATCTGTTCGGCCCGCAGAATGATCTCATCGTCCATCAGGGCGTCCCCCGCTTCAGCTCAACCGCTACCACATCTTCAACGCTGTTCTGCCCGATGGTTACGGCCAGCAGCGCCTGCACCGGCTGGTTGACCCAGCTGGCATCCAGCGGTGGCAGTTGCTTCACCGCGTGACGGTTCAGCGCCCGCGTCAGCTGGGCGTACTGCACCTGATTGGTAAACTCTTCGAAACGGAAACCGGCGGCATCCCGGATAGCGTTACTGCGCAGCACCGGCCCGACACTGACCGCCACCGGCTTGCCGTTAATCATCAGCGTCAGCGTGCGTTCACGCGGGTTACTCTCATCAAAGGCGCTGGCTGTCCCCCCGGCTCGCACGAAGACGCTTTCGCGCCCGCCGGGTTTGACCGTCTGACTTTTCGCCTCCATGTCGGCCCAGCTCAGCGCATGGCTGTTCGCGGTGGTCATCACGCGCGGCTGCCAGGTCTCTTCCGCAATCTGCTGCGGTGTCTGGGTGGTATAGCTGGGTTTCGCGTGCGGATCCTTCGGCAGGATCGGCTTACCGTCCGCATCCAGATCCACCACGGTGCAGGCGCTGAGCAGCGCCATACCGGTCAATACCGCCAGCATCCGTTTCATGGTTATTTCGCCAGGTTGAAGTTTTTCAGCTTAGCGGCGTTGCTGTCGTCAATCAGCACGCAGTCCATCAGCTGCTTCTCCTGTTTCTGCGCTTTGCCGTTCTTCAGGTAGTAATCCGCCTGCGTGACCGCCATCTGCGCCTGATCCCAGCCCGGCTGCAGCACCGTCGCTTTAATATTGCCTTTGTTGAGGATCGAATCCCGGGTGTAGTCGCTGCCATCAAAGCCCACCACGATCACCGATGTTTTCCCGGCGGCTTTCAGCGCGGCTTCGGCACCCAGCGCCATGGTGTCGTTACCGGAGATGACGCCCACGATGTTGGGGTGTTTCTGCAGCAGGGTTTCCATGCGGCTGAAGGCTTCGGTCTGGCTCCAGTTGGCGCTCTGCTGAGCCACCATTTTCATGTCGCTGTAGTCATCCAGCACATCGTGATAGCCCTGCGACCGCACGCCCGCGTTGGTGTCAGACTCTTTGCCCAGCAGTTCAACATAGTCCCCTTTGCCGCCCAGCAATTTCGCAAATTTCTCCGCGCCCAGCTGCGCCCCCTGATAGTTGTTAGAGACGATCTGCGCTACCGCGATGCCGGTTTTGTTGATCTCCCGGTCAATCAGGAAGGTCGGGATCCCGGCATCTTTGGCTTTCTGCACCGGCCCGACGGTGGCGTCGGCACCAGCGTTATCAAGAATGATCGCTTTGGCTTTGCGCGCAATCGCGGTCTCAATCAGCTGGTTTTGCTTGTTTACGTCATCATCGTGCGATGCCACCAGCGTGGCGTAACCCAGCTCTTTGGCTTTCGCTAAGGCCCCTTCCGCCTCGGCTTTAAAGAACGGGTTGTCATGGGATGGGGTGATAATCGCCAGCAGGCCTTGCTCTGCCGCCAGCGCGGTCGCTGAAAAGGCGAGCATCGATGCGAGCAGGGTCAGTTTGATCAGAGGACGAGTCATTATTTTTCTCCGCTTTGAATATATATTCACACGCGATTTTATATGCATAATGACTATGCGCCCGCGCTGACGTGCCGTCCAATGCGCGATCGTCAAAAAGCGAAAACGATCACAAATTAGCCTGCGTTGTGATTTTGATCATCCTGGTTAACAATACCGGGCAGAATCAGAGAGGGAAAAACCGATGGCAAAACAGGATGAACAGCGACTGATGGTGAAGATTGCCACCCTTTACTATGTCGAAGGCTTGAAGCAGTCAGAGATTGCGCAGTCGCTGACCTTATCGCAGTCGTTTGTCTCACGCATTCTTAATCGCAGCGTGAAAGAAGGTGTGGTCAAGATCAGCGTGGTGCCACCAGCCAACGTCTACCCTGAGCTGGAAAAGGCCATTGAGCAGACCTATAACCTGCCGCAGGCGATTGTGGTGGATGTGCCGGACCAGGCGTCGTCGCTGCAGATTAAGCAGGCGATTGGATCGGCGGCCGCTCACTATCTGGAGACCCGACTGCGAAACGATGAGCTGATTGGTATTTCGTCATGGAGCGGCACGATCCGGGCGATGGTGGATGCGCTGCATCCGCTCAACAGCGCCTGCAAAGGGGTGATCCAGCTGCTGGGTGGCGTCGGGGCTAACGGCAATGTGCAGGCCACGATTCTGACGCAAAATCTGGCGGCGCTGCTGAACTGCCCCGCCTGGCTGCTGCCGTCGCAGTCGATTGAGCATTCGGTCAGCGATCGCCAGCGGCTCTCTGCCAACGCGGAGGTCGCCGAGGTGCTGAGTAAATTTGAGCAGGTCGACCTGGCGATTGTCGGCATTGGCGATCTGGAGCCGTCGGCGCTGTTACGTAATTCGGGCAACTACTACGATGGCAGGATGCTACAGACGCTGGCGGCGCGCGGTGCGGTAGGCGATATCTGTCTGCACTATTTCGACGCCTGCGGACAGCCGGTGCTGAAAGCAGAAGAAGATCCGGTGATTGGTATGGAGCTGGCGCAGGTGAAACAGTGTCCACAGGTGGTCGGGCTGGCAGGCGGAAGAGAGAAAGCGCAGGCGATTCGCGGTGCGCTGCTGGGCGGCTACATCAAGGTGCTGATCATCGACTATCCCACGGCGCGGCTACTGCTCACGCCGCAGGATTCATCACAACCGGTCAGATAGTGCGGTAAGCCGTGGTGACTTTCCACAGATAGCGCGGGGCCTGCGCCGCCGGATGCTTGTTCTGCACATGCTGATAGAACTCATCCGGTGACATCGCATTGATCATCGCAATGGCCCGATCGCGATCGCTGGAGAAAGTCCGCAGTAACGCCCCTGCGCCGTTGGCATAAGAGACGATGGTGGCATAGCGCAGGGTCAGCGGATCGCGGATGCCCGACAGCGCGGAGTTCTGCAGAATGCGGATATAGGCGGTGCCGATATCAATATTTTTGGCCGGATCGCGCAACTCGGCATTCGACGGCTGACCACGACGGCCCAGCGTGCGATAAACTTCGCGCCCGGCGGTCGAAGCTTTAATCTGCATCAGCCCCACCGCATTTGAACGGCTCACCACGCCCGGATTTCCACCCGACTCGACACTGATAATGGCGCTGATCAACTTCTCATCAACGCCATAATGACTGGCGGCATCTTCGGTAAACATCGCCCAGGTGCCATTGACGCTGGAGGGCGGTGCCTGAGTTAATGGCGTGTTGCGCTGCTTAACTGCATGGTGCGGTGACTCGCTGGCACAGCCGGTCAGGAGTAACGCTGAGAGTATAAGGTGTCGGATTTTCAGCAATTTTTCATCTCGTAGCTGTTGTGGCGAATGCTATCATACCCAGGCAGCCTGAGAGCAAAATTACCGTTTATCCTAAATGCATGAAAATGCGGCGCGTACCGTGACTTCAGCGGCGCTTTTCGCCATCATCGCCGTCAGTCAGGCGCTAACAGCAGGAAAGTATGATGATTTCACGTTCAGTTCGTCTTATCTCCCCCTCCGGTTACTGTCACAATCAGTCTGCGGCGCTGCAGGGCATTGCACGACTGCGTGCGGCCGGCCATCAGGTAGAGAACGAGCAGGTGATCACCCGCCGTTTTCAGCGCTTCGCCGGTACGGACGCGGAGCGCCTGGCGGATATCAACCAGCTTGCCAGTCTCAGCACGCTGCCCGATGTGGTGCTGGCGGTGCGAGGCGGTTATGGTGCCAGCCGGTTACTGGAGTCCATCGACTACATCGGCCTGCAACGCCGTCTGCTGAATCAGCCGCTGGCGCTGTGCGGCCACAGCGACTTCACCGCGATTCAGCTGGCGCTGCTGGCGCAGGTCGGCCTGATTACCTTCAGCGCACCGATGCTGGCCGGTAACTTCGGCGCCGCGACCTTATCTGAATTTACCCTTCACCACTTCTGGCAGGCACTGACTTCACCTACAGTAGAGGTGACATGGCAAAGCGAAACGCCTGACGAGGGTGAATGGCAGGGTACGCTGTGGGGCGGGAATCTGGCGATGATCTGCTCACTGATTGGCACGCCGTGGATGCCGCAGTTTGAGAACGGCATTCTGGTGATTGAGGATGTGAATGAGCATCCGTTCCGCATTGAACGCATGCTGATTCAGCTGCAGCAGAGCGGCATTCTGGCGCGACAGCGGGCGATCGTTACCGGCAGCTTCACCAGTACAGCCCTGACAGAATATGACAACGGGTTTGACTTCAGCACCGTCTGGCAGCGACTGCGTGACACCACCGGTCTGCCGCTGATTTGTGGATTAGATTTTGGTCATGCCGCTGACACCGTAACACTGCCTTTGGGTGCCAGCGCACGATTAGCGGTCAGCCAGGGCCACGCCCGTTTGCAGGCGACCGGGCATCCCGTCCTGCGGGAATAGCGTTTGTTTCAGGAGATCGACATTGAAGCCGTTGTATGACGATTTGTGGATCTCAACCCCGGAATTTCCGGTGGAAGATGCCGTTAATGACCTGATGATGCATGGCTTTATGCTGCGTCACCCGCGCGGCAATCTGTTGATTGGCCGCGTAGAAAATCCGCTCGATCATGAAGTCATGGCCGATACCGGCGGCGTGATCCGCCACTACCTCACCCACTGGCATGAATCCGCGCCCGGTGCGGCGCTGATCCAGCAGCGCTTCAGCAGCGCACTTTACTGCCATAGCCGCTCGCTAGGCCCCATCAGCCGTTTTGCTGAGCCTGATGACACCTTTTCGCAGCAGGAGACGCACTTCGGGGATTTCCATCTGCTGCCAACGCCAGGACACACACCGGGCAGTTGCAGCTATCTCTACACCTCGCCGCTGGGGCTGACCTATCTGTTTGTTGGCGATACCGTGACGCGTTCGCATGACCGCTGGATCACGGTGCTGGTGCCGGACAGTAATCCGGCTGAGCTGAGCCAGACGCTGGAGTTTTACCGCTCCCTGCGTCCCGACGTGGTGCTGATGAGTACCACGCGCGGGCATCTCTCCTGGAAAAAAGTTACGCTGCAGAGCTGGCTGGCCGCGATTGATGAAGCAGAACAGCATCCGCTGGATTTGCGTCAGCAACCATTATTCTGATTACAGGGCTTTCGTCAGATAGTGGCGCTGATGATGCCGCGGATAGTTATCCAGGCTGAAGCGCAGCGTATAGCCGAGCTTTTCATAAAACGGTCGCGCCTGAAAACTGGCGGTATCCACCTGGGCAAAGCGGCAGCCGCGATCCCGCGCCTCCTGCTCTGCCGCCTGCATCAGCTTACTGCCCGCCCCCTGCCCGCGTAGCGCCTCACTCACCCACAGCATATCGATCCGCAGCCAGTTTCCGGCGGTTGATCCGGTCAGTCCGGCCAGCTTTCTGCCCTGGTCATCACGAATAAACACGCCGATCGATCTGATCTCATCAATATTAATATATTTGCTGTTGAACGCAGTCAGACCCAGCCTGACTTCATCCAGATCCTGCGTCGTGACCTTGTCGGTAATCTCGGGTTGCATAGTGGCTCCGTGGGTTAAGTGTCGGAGTGCTGACGATCGTCGTAGCGCTCCAGGCTCAACGCATCAACATCGCGTTTTTCGCTGCGGCTGCAGGGCAGCAGTTTATCGCTGTCGCGGTAGACAAAAAAGGTCGCCTGGCTGCGCTGGTTCACAATCAGCTGATCGCCATTGCGAAAGCGGGTAATCGCCACCTTATCACCCGCCTCTAAACGGGTACGCTGCTGACCGGCAGCAATCTGGAAATGCCCCGGCGGCCACATTAACGTGGTTAACCCATATTCGGCACGCGAAACGGTCATGGTTGTCCGGCCGGGACAGTTAAGCTGAAATTCCGTCTCGCTCCAGGCGGGTGCGATGTGACAGGCCAGCAGGCCCAGGGCAATTAATGCTGCCTTCATGCTGTTTCTCCGCTGATTTTATTGAGATTTTTTAGCTTAACACATCACAGGACGGAGAAGGGACGCGGGGCAACCCGCAGCAAGACCATTGAAAGATAGAATCGGCGTGCGAAGAAATCTGAAAGTTGAGAAAAAATAAAGTAATCCGGCCAGCGTAACAGGCTGCCACACTGACCGGATATGATTATTCGGCTGCTACCTCGGCGGCCACTAACATCAGTGCCAGCCCGGCATTCTCGCTATCGTAAGCCTGCATTGCTGCACGTATATCCGCTGAACAAGCGATCACCTGTTGCTTCTTATCGGCTTCTAACTGGCCAATCGCATGGCGAATAATCATTAGACTTGCTTCTTCTTCGTTCATCATTTATCCCTGAATTTGCCTAAGTGGTGCGCAAAGGAGCCAAGAATAACGTTTATTGATAAGCAAAGTCACCCTTTTACATTCCTGTTGCTTAACGATTAAACAAATCACAAACAGGAAGCGCAGCGTAAACTGCTATGATTAAGTAATCAGTGACGCAGCAGGATAGACTCTGCGCCACGAAACTCCCAGGGATTGAAGCAGGTAGAAAATCATGATGCGTCTCAGCATTTTTATCCTCATTGCGATGATGACTGGATGTTCATCTGGCCCGAAAGGGGTGGAATGTCCGGGTGAGGTCTCGACAATTTATGGTCAGTCGATGGGGCATACCCAGGGCGTGATTTTTGATCTGGTTAATAGCTTCACCGTGACCCGGGATAAGGTCAGCGTTAAGAGTGGCCCGCTGCAGTCGCTGGATCGCTTTAAATATGTTCCCTCCGCCGTCACGCCTGAGGGCTATTACGCGCAGCGCCTGTCAGATAAGCAGTTCCGCCTGATCAACCCTTACCAGGACACCCAAATCACCTGGACCTGTCCATAAGGGATGAATCCTGCTGCCAGATGGTTTATTGTCAGGAAACGTCAAGCAGCAGGTCTCCCCGATGGAAAAGCGTCTGGATAACAACGGTTATATCGACTTCCCCTTCCCCGCCACCCGCAATGCGGATGGCTCCGTGAATCCCTGTGGCTTTGATCTGACGCTGGAAACAGGTCGCCTTGAGGAGATCGCGGTGCTGAACCATTCAGTGAATCTGCGGCGGCTGGTCGAGGAGATCAATCTGCAGGAGGGGCTGTTTATGACCCTGGCCTGCGACTGGCAGCAGCAGGCAGATGCGGTCTGTGGCTTTATCGATGTGGCTTTTCGTCCCGACCTGCCGCAACACGGCTTTGAGGAGGCGCTGCAGCTGGAAGCGAACTTTTATCGCTACCTGACCGGGCAGGAGCAGCAACATCAGATGCCCGCGGAGACGCTGGTCAATTATGCCCGCTCGGTACTCGACTGGAGCTGGTCGCCGCTGCGCCAGCGTCAGCGCGATTATGAAAAGATCACTATTCAGTTCTATTGCCCGCAGGCGGATGACGCCGAATGGTGTTTTGATCATCTGCGTCACTTCCTGGTGAGCGTCTATCCGGCCTGCGTCGCCGCCCGTTCACTCTGATCCTCATTGCACCCGGAGTCGCTATGCGTTCTGCTGCGCTGTCTGCTGTCTGCTGTCACGCTGTTCTGCTCACTGTTTTTTGCCGCTGCTGTCCAGGCCGATCGTTGCCAGCAAATTCGCGCCGGTCTGGATATCGGTTCCGGCACCACCAAAATTGCGGTAGCCCGTGTCAATGTCTGCCAGCTGCGCATCGAAAAGATGATGTATCAGGATCAGCGCGCCGTGGCCTGGAACGAGGCCTTAGCGCATTCAACAGATAATCAGCTCAGCCCGGCGATGACTCATGAAGGTGCCGCCGCCCTGCAGCAGCTTTTAACGCAGGCACAGCGCTTTCATCCACAGCGGATCAGCGGCGTTGCCACTGCGGTGTTCCGCAACGCCAGCAACGGACAGGCGGTCATCGATCAGTTGCAGCGCCAGACCGGTGCGCAAATCAGCATCATCTCGCAGCAGCAGGAAGCGAAACTCGGTTTCCTCTCTGCTAAAGCCGCGCTTAACGATCCGGCGATCCGTGATGAGCAACTGCTGGTCTGGGATATTGGTGGGGGATCGATGCAGATGACTGCCTGGCGACAGCAGGCGGGTCAGGCGGTTGCAGATATCTATCAGGGCAAACTGGCCTCGGTGACGCTGAAAAACTTTATTCTGACGGTGCTGAAGAACAGCCCGGAGGCCAAATCCCCTAATCCGATTGGCTCCTGGCGTCAGTCGGTACTGCGCTTTGTGCAATTTTATGCCGCTAATGAGGTCAGCCCGCAGATTAAACAGGATCTGGCGAGCCGTCGGGTCATTGGCATCGGCGGCGTCCATGGTTTTTCAATCCGCCATCAGTTACCGGGCAAACCCCATCGTTACAGCCTGACGACATTAAGCCAGCTGTCGCAGCAGCAGGTCTGGAAAGGCGACAGTGAACTCCCGGGCGACTACCGGGCCACTGATGTCAGCAATCTCTTACTGGTTGAAGGTTATATGCAGGCGCTGAAAATTAATGAGGTTACGATTGTTGAGGCCAGTCTGATTCAGGGCGTGCTGCTGCAGTAGCGCAGCGTTTCCGCACTATGCTATACCTCAGGCTTAATCAGCCGGATAGCATGATCCAGCATCCGCTGCTCATCCCGTTCACTGTGGGCCCGCTGCTGACGTATACGTTTAAGCAGGTCGTAGATTTCGCCACGGCGGGTGTCATGGCCGCGCTCCGACAGCACAATGACCGCATCGCCAATGACCCGGCAGACTTCGTCATAGTCGTCATCATTCAGTGCATCACGTTTCATTGCTTATCCTCCGGCTGTAGCTTTGGCTATGGCTGTGGCAGCGCCTGAGTGCGCCTCTCTTTCCAAAGGCTAGACAGTAAATCCCTTACCCGCAAACGCAGCGCCATTAACAGCCAGAAATGATTTTTTAGCCCATTTTCCTCCGCTGGAGGAGCAGAATTCACTATCTTTGCTACGCTTTGAGGGTCTCACTCAAAACCAAGGAGCAATAAATGTCAGGAAAAATCGAAGATAAAGTAAAAGAAGCCGCTGGCGCAGTTCAGGAACAATGGGGTGCAGCAACCGGTTCATCTGAGCATCAGGCTAAAGGCGCAGCACGCCGTTACACCAACCAGGCAAGCTATGCTGCCCGCGATGCTGCTGACTGTATCAAGGATCAGGTTCAATCCAATCCTGTTGCAGGTCTGGCCGTTGCTGCAGGCGTTGGCGTATTTATCGGCTTCCTGCTGGGCCGCAAGTAATAGCGCTGAACGTCAACAGAACGGGAGCCACTGGCTTCCGTTTTTTTTTGCCAGGCCGCCCTCCGCCGGCTGAGAAACATCTGAAAGATAAGCCTTTTCAGGCCAGAGTGCGGTAAGTATCTATGCTTAGTCTGGTTTCGTCTCTTTCTGACAACATCAAGGTGACCTTATGAAAACAATTCCTGCCCTGCTGCTGGTTGCAGCGACCTTAACCTCTCTGGCGGGCTGCTCGCAGAAGAGCGACGCAATTAAAGATGATGGCCGCCCTCATGCACCAAGCGGTCAGTCGTCACCGGGCGGTACGCTGGGTTCAGGCCCGGTGGGTCAGCCACAGTCGTAATACCCTGCCCCGGCACACGTGCCGGGGTTTGTTTTATCGCATGTTTTTTAATAGATAGAAGTCATAGAATAATTCCGCTAATAATTAACCTGCTATTAGTTATGGCCGAAATCAGAGTATTTTCCATACTTTCCTTTTTATAAGAATCATCCCATCTCTTTTTAATAATCTCTTACTTCTTTTACACAATTCTGTATATATACCCAGAATAAACAACATTAAAATTGTGGAAACAATTTAAACGAAATTTCTACGGCAGCGAAAAAATAAACCTTAATAATGAACTTTAGTCGCAGAAATATTCTCTAATAACTCACAACACCTTTTGTTAAATATTATTGATACGTTTAAGAGAATTCAGACGTGAAGAAAAAAAAGATTTATCTGATAGACCGACTTTTAACGCTCTATTCTCGATTTTCCAGCAGAACAAAACTACAGGCCTTGCACGACCTGGCCCCACAGACAGTGGTGATTTACTCCACCACGGCACTGGGCGACTTTCTGATGAATACGCCGGCTATCTGGAGCCTGAAAAATCGCTTTCCCACCAGCAAATTTATTCTGGTTTCCAGCAAGAAAAATAAGGATCTCGTCAGCCGTTATAACTGGTTTGATAAGATCTATATCTGGGATAACAAACTGGCGAATTTCCTGCCGCTTTTTTTCAAACTGCGCCGTCAGAAACCTGACCTGTCAGTAATATTACACGCCCATTTCCCCTACGATATTATGAGCTCGGTACTGACCGGCAGTAAGGTGATTGTGCGCGATCATTACGGCCGAGAGTCGCCTCTGCTAAATAAATATCTCGATCACTATTCAGGCTATTTTGACGACCATACCATCAAGCGTAAGCTGAAACTGATTGAAGTCCTGGGCGCAGAGACAGAGCAAACCCGGATGCACCTTCCAGCACTGAACAACAGTCCGACTGCAAAGGCTGACCATCGCCGTATCGGTTTTCAGTTAGGGGCATCAAAAGATATTCGCCGCTGGCCGCTGGCCTCCTTCAGCCAGCTGGCGACAGCCTTGCTTGAACGCTGGCCTGACACGGAAATTATCGTTACCGGCACCGCCGCTGAGCAGCCTCTTGAGCAGGAATTTATTGAAAGCCTGCCCCTGCACTACCGTCAGCGTGTGACCCCGATGGCGGGTAAAACGAATCTCAGCGGCCTGATTAGCCTGATTCGCACGCTGGATGTGCTGGTTACCGGGGACACCGGTCCACTGCACATCGCCGTGGCCGCGCAAACGCCGACGGTCAGCCTGTTCTCGACCGCCAATCCGCGTTATACCGGTCCCTGCCAGGACAGCGATCGGCACATCATTATTCACCGCCCGGATAAAACCGCCTCACAGCATCCGATGGCAACGATCAAGGCCGATGAGGTCGGGCAGGCCGTGGCGAAACTGGTGGGGTAATGAACGACCTTTCTCAATCCATCATTGCGCTGATTGAGCACCACAATCAGCCAACCGCACTGGGCTGGTTCCGGAAAGTGGATCGGGCAGGATTTCATCTGCAGCAGTTACCGCTGAGTGAAGTGGACTTTGCCATTCTGATGAGTGATTTTTTTATCACTTTCGGCGTCTGTTCAGAACAGTATGATGACGCCCGCTATTTTCCGGAGCCGCGCCGACGGCGCTTTGCAGTGGCAAACTGGTTTACTGCGGGCACAGCACAGCCTTATCGTCCACTGACGGTCGCCATGCTGTGTGAAGCGGCCAGACTGGGACGCTGGCCTGAAGAGGATTACTGAGTAATGGTATGGGCGAAGGCGTCGTAGACCTCGCTGCTGCTCAGCGCATTGACCTCACGTGACGCCGGTTGCAGCACCTGATAGTTAACCTGCCACGGATGCCAGCATGCCGGATCGCTGTCGCCAAACAGCGCGACGACCGGCAATCCCAGCGCCGCACCAATGTGCATTGCCCCGCCATCACTGCTCACCAGCCCCTGACACAACGACATTGCTGCAATCAACTGCGGCAGGCTGGTGGTTGCCACCGCTTTGATTGGCAGATGCGGGCAGAGCGCCATAATTTCACGCGCTTTTTCATCATCTCCCGGATGACGCGGATTATCACGGCTGCCGGGTGACCAGAGCAGCATTATCTGGCAGGAATGACGCGCCGCGATTTTTTCAGCCAGCCCGGCAAACCGCGCGGCTTCCCACTGCTGGCTCGGCTTGCGGGCGCTGATTTGCAATGCATAGACGGGAACAGCGGGATCAATTGCACAGCTGTCACGCAGGCTGGCCGCGATTGCCGCATCCGGTAGCAGCGTCAGTTTGCCTGGCGCTGTGGCGCTGAGATTGAAAGGCCGCCCCAGGCTAAACAGGGTTTCACTGATATGACACGGCGACTGGCTGGGTGGCGGCAACAGATCGGTAATCAGCGGATGGGGATGGCCCAGGGCGATCACTCTGGCAGGACGCACTGTTTTAACCCACTTCAGGCCATGCTGATCCCAGCGGCTTTTTGCCAGAATCACCACATCGTAACGCTGTTTTTTCAGGGTCAGCATCAGCTTCAGTCGCTGTAATACACAGGCCAGTCGTCCCTGCCCTGCCTCACGGTGATGCAGTTTGGTGTAATAGAAGAGCTGCCGGATATCGGGATTATGCTGCAACACTGGCGCAGCGTAATTGTTAGTCAGCACGTCGACCTGATGCTGCCCCGATTGCGCCAGCGCACTAATCAGCGGCGTGGTCAGTAAGGTGTCGCCAATATTATCCCGACAAATAATTAAAAACCGCATGTCTGACATCCTCTGCGCAAAGGCTAAACATGAAACACATCACAGCGTTTCCCGTTGATGGGATAAACGTGACGGCATACGTCAGCCATTAGTCAGCGTGGATTGCGGATGGTTCCCTGACGGGAACAGCAGAAATAGATCTGGCTGGGGAGAGAGAAGACAGGCGGCAGAGCTGACAGAACAAGAAAAGAAGCATGCCCCATCCGGCGCTTATCTCCGGCACTCGTAATGGCTTAGCTCTTGAAGGGGCGTAAGAATCATCTCATTATGCGGCACGCCGGACTTAACAATAATTGCTACTGTGACTATTAACCTGCAAAGCAGTTTACACCAGTCTGCCTGGTGGACAATCGCTGAGCTTCGTGTCAGGGAACGGGTTTTACGCTTTGGTTGATATCGTATTTAGCGACAGTCTGTCACCATCCGCGCTCGGTAAAAAAACTGCGCCAGCAAGAAGGAGACCCGGTGCCTTATAAGTATTTTATTTATATCATCACCACACTGGCGATCTTGCTGAGTTATCTGACCTTACCGGGTATCCTTGACCAGGTAAGAAACAATCCGCAAATTGCCTATCTGACTGCACATCCCGACACCGCGTTTACGCTGTTCAGTCAGTGTCAGCGTAAAGTGACGGATGTGGCCCGTTGTTACAATGCCTACAGCGCCGCGGTAGCGCTTGCAGAAAGGCATAACTGTTCTGATGACGGACTGAAACTCAGATTCAGATTCAAACGGCTGACTGAACATGCCGCAGACGACGTGATTAAAGCTGAATTGAAAAAAGACTGTCCAGACCGCGACAGGCCAGATTCACGTTTCCCGACTCGATAACGTCAGAGAAAGAATTAAATGGCACACTGTGAGGAACCCTCTCCTTTCGGTGTCAAAGAGAAGCGGGCTCCCTTAAAACCGGTTTAACTAACTCTTATGTCAGTGAGTGCTGCTCCAGCGCAGACATTCGACCAGGACAATAGTGACCGCGACGAAAACAAGCGTGACAAAGATTTGTTTCCACATCCCTACGGCCAGAAAAAACACTTCACGTTCGTCACGAATCTGTTTCTCCATGGCCTGCATTGTTTCCTGATACAGTTGGCAAATAAATTTCAAATCTTCACCCTGTCTCACTTCATCCAGCCCTCAAACTGGCCATTTTGCATTAATGCGACTTTACCGTTTTTGTAAAAAATCACATTACTGATACCTGTCGCAAAGACCTGATTCCCCTTATTTTCTTCAGTCATTACGGCCGGTTTACCGTCTATGCTCACAATGCCCAGTTTATCGCGGGAGACGACCACGTCTTTATACCGCCACGTTTTGGCAGCAGACTTATGCGCTTCCTGGGCGAACTGTGCATTTTCCAGAGCCTGTTTCCCGGCTACGTCCACCATCGCCAACTGGCGGTTCTGTTCAGCCAGATAGCACGCATCACGGGTTACGCCTTGTGCTTCGCTCCCGGCCATACGAGACGCGGAAGACGAGCAGCCGGTCAGCACAAGTAGTGCACCTACAATCAAAAATTTTTTCATGTTACAGCCCTATTTTGCTTCAAACATTAATGAAATTTCGTCAGGCATGCCCGCAGGTAATGGCAGGAAGTAAGCATGTTTAGTTGCCAGCAGGTCGACGTCACAAAACAAAGGTTCATCGCCCTGTGCTTTAACATTTGTCATTCATTGCTGGCGCTTTATTCTGGCCCTGGGCTCGAAGGTTCACCACATGGCTTCCTGCTGTAGGTATCAATGGATAAACCGTCCAGAATTTCAGTTGCGCAACTGTGAGCGCATGCTTTTTATGCTGTGTGACTAACTCAGTGCCATTTGCATGCACCATCAACCACGCTTTAACTTTTTCAGTATTCATCACATCTCTGCCTGAATTGCTTGCGATAATGCCGCGACGCTTAAAAATGAATAAACCCAGCATGAAAACTGTACATGCCGCCAGAAGAGCCCTTTCACTCCAGCGCATTAACCGCGCGCTATTAATCAATACATTACTCTGATAAAAAATGAAAACCTGGCAAATTCCCAAAGTTCTGAATAGCGAGTCCTTGCGCAATAAGCGATAACGTTATTGCCAGACAGAACGCCAGAAGCCGAATAAACCTAACCAATTATTACAGCGCCAATAAACCGGAATTAACCCCTGGTGTTCACATTCCACTTGTTCACGCTGACAACACCGACTAAAACAGCCCGCCGAAGCGGGCCATTTTCAGAAGTCCCCGTGTACGCCTGCGCCTGCCATCCAGCCACCGTAAGAATCGGTAGAAGCCTGGATGGATACGGCTGAGTGTTCGGTTACACCTTTCTGAATGCCAGCCGCGAAGCCTGCACCTTCGCCGTTTGCAGTGCCGGTAGAAAGCGCCCAGCTATTATGAATCGCATCAAAATGCAGTGAAGACATAGCCGCGGCATTATCGCCAATTTGCTTAATTTTCTTGCTGTTTTCATCGATGCGATCTGCGTTGTGCCTGATGCTTTTCTCAGCGCTATTGAGGCGTGCGCTATTTTGATCAATGCGAGCGCTGTTGTGCTGAATACTTTCTCGGTTTGTACTGATGGCTTGTCCATTGGTATCAATACGCGCAGCGTTGTACTGAATAGCCTGTCCGTTTGTGTTAATACGAGCGCTGTTGGTCTGGATGCTTTCGCGATTAATACTAATATCCTGCCCTTCAGCATCAATGCGAGCTGCATTAGTCTGGATGCTTTCACGATTAGCACTAATATCCTGCCCGTCAGTATCGGTGCGAGCTGCATTGTGCTGAATAGCAACCGGAACAGATTGAGTCGAATGCGACTGCATTTCGGTAACGGCTGCGCGATAGGTGCTGCCGGTAATGGCTGGCGTTTTAACCGGCATTGCCTGCGGGATCTGCTGTGGTGCAACAGGCACCTTCTGGACGATCGGCACGGACTGTGGACGTGGAGGCGTTGCCTGCGGAACCTGCTGCGGTGCAACAGGCACCTTCTGGGCGACCGGCACGGACTGTGGACGCTGTGGCGTTGCCTGTGGAACCTGCTGCGGTGCGACAGGCTCCTTCTGGGCAACCGGCACGGACTGTGGACGCGGTGGCGCTGCCTGCGGGATCTGCTGTGGTGCAACAGGCACCTTCTGGACGACCGGCACGGACTGTGGACGCGGTGGCGTTGCCTGCGGGATCTGCTGCGGTGCAACAGGCACCTTCTGGGCGACCGGCACGGACTGTGGACGCGGTGGCGTTGCCTGCGGAACCTGCT
>NZ_JALNPM010000002.1:436500-549552 GCF_024520875.1 Pantoea sp. Ft-CA_14
TGCTGCGGTGCAACAGGCACCTTCTGGGCGACCGGCACGGACTGTGGACGCGGTGGCGTTGCCTGCGGAACCTGCTGTGGTGCAACAGGCACCTTCTGGGCGAACGGCACAGACTGTGGGCGCGGTGGCGTAGCCTGCGGAACCTTCTGCAGTGCGACAGGCACCTTCTGGACGACCGGCACGGACTGTGGACGCGATGGCGTGGCCTGCGGATGTGGCATCGGCGGCGTGGCCTGCGGGATTTTCTGCGGAGCCAGAACCGGAACAGACTGAGCCGGATGCGCCTGCATTTCGGTAACGGCCGCGCGATAGGAGCTGCCGGTAATGGCTGGCGTTTTAACCGGTGAGGCCTGCGGAACCTGCTGCGGTGCAACAGGCACCTTCTGGGCGAACGGCACAGACTGTGGGCGCGGTGGCGTAGCCTGCGGAACCTTCTGCGGCGCAACCGGTATCTTTTGCGGTCTGGCTTGTGGTGTGGCCTGCGGGATCGCCATTGGCGCAACAGAATTACCTAAATCGAAGGAATAATTCATATTGTGGCTGTGCTCAATACGCTTGAATTCCGCCTGTTGTTCAGAATTCATCGTTGCCCAGACATCGCGAGCGACAGCATTGTCCATATGCCCGGCAGCAATAGTGTTATATAGGCTTTGCACTGGCCCCGAGAAGACAACGTTCGCATTTGCACTGGTTGTCATGGATCCGCTGCAGATCGCACAAATAGCCACAGCTATAATTGATTTCTTCATTAATATGAACTCGCTAAAGTTGATTTATGTCAAGATTTGTAAATCACAAACGGATATCTGTCTTCTGGCCCGCCAGCCATTTGATCAGAATCCCTGAAAGGCCTCGTCTTAACGGACGAGGCCTTTTTACATTGGGTTAAAATCCTTTATTCACTTGCTAAAATCTGCACCTTATATTTTTAAGCAACGCCGTTTCTTTATTTTAAATACCTGACGTTGATTGCTCTTAAGTCTGCACCCCCCTTTCGACTCACCCGTCATTCCGATGAACCTTAGATTTTATCCTGACAATTACTAAAAACTCTTAGTAAGTCAGAAAAGATAATCATTTCTTCAGAAGCCCGACCAGAGTGATTAAAACTATTCTGTGCCTTGCTTAGTAACGCTATACTGCTTAAAAATCTAAAAATTAAATATCGCCATCCTTCTTAAGGTTCCGATTTAAGAATGCGTTTAATAAACTGACGTTTTTGTAATCGATTACAATAATATTAACAATCTACGTTCAGCGATAAAAATTGTGAACGAATTGATTGATCCCTCTCAAAGCCTGAGGGATTGATGTGAGCACCTGACTTTTTTATGAACCACTTAAAGTGCCTCACAAACAGTTCAGTTATTCAAAATTCTTATCCAATTAAGATTAATGAATAAGGGTGTGAAAGCGATTACAAATAGCGACCCCGCTGCATCGCGTCACTAATGACGGGCAATCTACGCCTCAACATCTCGATGAAATATGATCCTGATCAATGTTGCATATCGGGCAAATGAATGCGATTACACGCAAGTTTTAATTACTTGTTTTGCAAAGAGAATTATTATACAAAAAATGCTATTTGACACCCGATGTTATACATCAGAGCTTATCTGACTCGGTTTTATCAGGTTCAGTTACGTTGGGAATGGGGCAATCGAGTGATCAAAAACAGAAGGTGTTGAGGCAACGATTTTCCTGGATCCTATGCTTTCTTTTCCAGGTTGTACCCTGGCGTATCTTTATTACCGAAACGCATTCTGTGATGAAAAGCATTATGAACAGTATCCGGGTTCTTCCGCCTGCTTAACGGCTTCAACCGGAGAGACCAGCATCGTATTGTGGCTGAACGCTTTTCACTTTCAGCAGAACCGTTCTGCGCTAACAGATCTTTAGCCGCTGCTATGATGGCTGCTCTGACTAAATATCGGGTTCATTTCAGGCACACCATATCTCTTGCCATCATCTGATGCAGGATCAGGGTTACTTTACTCACAATGCAGTCTTTAAAGCGCGTAATAACAGTGAAATAACCTTGCCAGATGACAGTCAATATTCCACGTATAACGCTCTCTTTCTGAACGTCGTTATTGTGCACAAGGGCTCGATTATCAAAACTGCTGGGCCATAGCTCTCAGAAGATGACTGAATGTTACAAAAATGATCGCGGAGAGGAGTGGAGTGGAGGGTCGTGGCCCTGGAGCGGTTATTTTGAAATAGTTTTGGAGGAGTTTTGGGGAAAGAAGGCGTGAAATAAAAAGCCAACACGATTTTTACATTCGTGTTGGCTGTATGTTACGTAAAGCCGATTACATATTTTCGATGATCGCGTCACCAAACTCTGAACATTTCAACAGTTTAGCGCCATCCATCAGGCGTTCGAAATCGTAAGTCACGGTCTTGTTAGCGATAGCGCCTTCAACACCTTTAACAATCAGGTCAGCCGCTTCGAACCACTCCATGTGACGCAGCATTATTTTTGCAAAATGATGTTATCTAACTGATTTAATTGATTAAAAACCAAGAAAACGGCGCTCAACATGGCTTTTGTTAACGAAAATAAATGCTAATAAATCCAATAGGTTGCATTGAGTTTTGGGGAAGACTTTTATCGCAATTCTGTATGAATTTCATTCATTACAATCTCAGATTGGCAGTGGTAACAGGTTAATAACAGCTATGCTCATTTTGAGACTGGCAGGTCTGCAAAACGGGTCGTGTAAGCTGGTGAAAGCATTTCTCGCTTCATGGTCCATGACCTTTCAATCCCCTGCCCGGCAAAAAATAAATTGGCCTTCCCGCTCTGATTTAGCCCATCTATCACTCGCATCAGAGCTTCGCTATTAGGCTGTGGCCGGTACTCATCAAATAGATTGAGCTGAGACACACCCTGGCTGAAAAAGTCGCCTAACATCACACCTGCTTTCATATAACGGTGCCCGTCTACCCATATGTCATCAAGTGCGTCCATAGCAATACGGATGATGTCGCGAGTATCGTTAGAAGGTGTAAGCAGCTTTCGCGAGGCCTGATTGCCATAAAAGACCTCACCCTCTGCGTGCGGACTGGTTCGGACAAATACTGCTATCTGCTTACAGAACTGCCTTTCTTTTCTCTGCTTTTCGGCTGCCCGCTCTGCGAAAGAGCAAACAGCCTGACGCATGTAAATATATTCAGTAATGCGTGAACTGAATGAACGTGAGCACACTATCTGCTGTTTTACTGGTGCAAATTCTTCGAGCTCCAGGCATGGCTCCCCGCGCAACTCTCTTACTGTGCGCTCCAGCACCACGTTAAAATGCTTACGGATGATGTAAGTGCTTTGCTCCGACAGATCTTTCGCGGTAATGACGCCCATGGCATTCAGCTTCTTGCTTATGCGACGGCCAACACCCCAGACATCTTCAACCGGCACCAGCGCCATCAATTTCTTCTGACGCTCATTATTCGACAGGTCTAGTACGCCGCCTGTCTTTGACCACTTTTTTGCAGCGTGATTTGCCAACTTTGCCAGGGTCTTAGTTGGCGCAATGCCAACACCTACGATTAGGTGCGTTTCTTGCTTGATACGCGCCCTAACCCGGCGTCCGAAGTCTTCCAGTGGTTCAATACGGCTCATGCCGCCGAGATTCATAAACGCTTCGTCGATTGAATAAATTTCCACTGCTGGGGCCATACCCTCAAGCGTGGTCATTACCCTGTTCGACATGTCAGCATAAAGTGCATAGTTCGAACTGAAGATATGGACGCCATGCTTTCTGAATTCGTCTTTAAGCTTGAAGTAAGGTGCTCCCATCGGCACCTGTAACTTTTTAGCTTCTGCGGAACGTGCAATGACGCATCCATCGTTATTCGATAGCACTACCACTGGTTTGCCGCGTAAGTCAGGACGAAAGATCGTTTCGCAGCTCGCATAGAACGAGTTCACATCAACCAAGGCAAACATCACATACCGCCGTTCGGATTGAACACCTGAAACACGCGCTCGTCACCGTCTGTAGGTGAGATATCTCGGAACGTAGTCGTATGCGTCTCTATCCACTTATTCGCAGAGTTGAGAGTGTAATGCCAGTTCATCTGGCCAAGCTCTTTTACAAAGTCGAGTGTACTAATGGTGAATCGGCCATCGGCATCGCGCTTAATCGCTTGCCTGAAAGCCATCATGATTTCGTAGTCGCGTGGCATAATAATCCCCTTCATAATGTTACTGTATAAATAAACAGTATTATCAATCAGTGGATTTGATCAAGCCGAAACGGGGCACAGAATTGTAAAGCCTCTGAGGATGCGAGGTACTTGCAAAGCGCCTTGAAGGCCTCTTTCTTGGTTTTTCTAGAAAAAGGATCCAGAAACAGTTGCACCTGATTTGTGCCTAATCCGGCGCGCTCCATTTCAGCGATAACTTCTGATGTGGTAACGGAAGCAAGCAAATCGCTTTGCTTTAGTCTCGTTTTAACGCGTTTTATTGCATCAAGGCGATTGTCTTGACGTGAGCTGAAACCTCGACGGGTAGGCAGTAAAGTTTTTGAAGATATTTCGGGAGAAATAGTACCAAGCGCAGCGTGAGCTATCTGGTGGTAATCCAATGGTTTAAGGTCAAGCTGAGAATCTAAACACAAATCATGGACAACACTTTTCGGGCGTTTTTTTGGGCATGACTACACTCCTGAAGAATCGATGTCATGAGCTGCGTTTGTAGGGGCCGTTAATCGCGTAGCTGTTGTTCAATTCAGAGTTAATCATTCAAAGGATTGCCAGTTTAAATGCATGCACTGCCACCATGCTCAAATCTGACGCTATCATAAAACCAGAGTATGATGGAAAATACAAGCAATTATTATCGCAGCCATTCACCTGCGCAAGCCCTGAGCAAGCATATTTAGATGTTGCTTAAAGAGATAGGATTTGAATAAGTTATGTTTGCGCTCTCTGAACTCATATCTGTACTTAAAGAGGTTTTAAAATGACAGCAATAGCCTGCTGGTTAAACAGTGAAGAAGGAGAAAGTATCTGGGCAGTAAGCGACTCAAGGATTACCCAGCATGAAAGTGTAATGACAAATCACTGTCCTAAACTATTCTCGATTCCAGTATCAGTTATCCGGTCTAGCGACACTTACCGATTATTTCCGGAAAGAATCATGGAATTTGGTTTCGGCTTTGCCGGAGGAACGATGATTGGTATAAATGTCAGGGAGTTGCTTGCCGTATCATTATCTCAATTGCATGAAATTAATTTTTGCGATGTTCAACAGCAGCCACGCCTGCCTTATAGCAGTTACCCGAGCCTTTATGAGATTGCAACTTTAACAAAGGAAATCGCGGAAAAATTAATACTCGATGTTGGTCAGTCATTTCCACATTCGGTAGCCACGGAAATGATTATTTATGGGTTTTGCTTTAGAACTCAGTCACATAAGATTATTAAGATTTACAATACTCCATCAAACCCCGTTAATCTTGTTATTGAAGATTGTCTTAACCTGACATCAGGCGTCCCAGTAGTTTTGGGTGACAGAAAACAGCAGTTTCAGGATCATATCGAGATGACAAGGCGGCGTTTTGATAGTGGCACACTAAACTGGTGGCGGGCTCCCTTTATAGCATTAAATAACTGGATACGTCATGAAACCGTAAATACGATTGGTGGGCATATACAGTTCGCGATGGCAAACAGGATTGGAACAAAGAATCTTTTTATGTCTCATGCAGATGCTAACTCCTTCGACATGACCTATGCAGGAATCAATACAACTAGCGATCAGAGATATTCCATTGGGAATCTTATCATCTTGCCAATGATAGGAATGACTCTTCCAGAAGAGGATGGCTGGCCGAATGGAAATCAAATAATGTCTAATTGACCGGCCCCCAGTATTAGGTACAACGATCAGTTAGTAATGTCAGTTTTGATTAGTGGATAGAATTTAATCTTAAACAGTTTAGTTGTATAGCAAAGCTTCTCTTTTGAACGTCCGCTTCTGGCACTGAGCGGACCTATGGGGTGCGCCGACCACTGTGAGCAAACCACGTACGTAAAAACTATGATTATGGATGAGTTCCGTCTCACTACATATAAAATTCGAACATCAAACTAGTTATTAACTCACCTCCTAAGCTCATCTATTGCTGTATCACTAAGCATCGGGAAAACGTTTCTTTATGGGAATATCCTCGTATGGCTTATGAAGACATTACTGACATCGCGGTGAATTTATCAACGGGGAGCAGGTCAATGATGCATCCAGCAACAATTGTCAACTTCAAACGAGCTTTCAACAAATAAACAATGCCCACCTGTTGGTGGGCATTAATTACTATTCCTCATCCTTATCATTTCGGTGATCATATACCTCATCAAAATCAGGCATTGGCTCATTCATGTCTTCATAGTATTCTTTGATGACTTGCATTATTTCTGCATCTGAATAGTCACCGACAGGTAAGTTAATATGAATATGGGCATCCCTACCCGATAAACGTTTCCAACCCTTTTCTTTCGTAGGGTAATCAAAGATTTTCACGTTAACGCTGCCATTTTCACCATCAATTTCGACTCGTTCAAAATTATTCGCCATTTGCATTCCTTTATAGCTGTAACATTGCAGAACATTTGTTAAATGTATTGCATATATAGCAAGTTTGCTACTTGATTGTCTATGCTGCTTGTTTAATCATTCTCTTTGCTCTCAGAAGACGGTATTCACCCCAATCGCCGTACTTTTCAGCCTGAGTGAATTCTATGGCCACCTTTGTCACCAGATTGTCGCGCCACGCCTTAAGTTCATCCAACTTTTCTAACTCCTTGCCTGAACTACCAATGTCGTCATCGAATCGATGTATAAGCGGAACATAAAGCACGTTGAGCATTGCTTCTGCCATCTTTGGGGAGACGATGCGCCCTGCCCGGCCCTGAACGCCTGACTATTACATCTGGTAGGAATGCCTGACTCGAGAGGCACAATATGCAGTACTCCGCGCCGCAGCGAAGACATTCGTCAGAGTGGGCGTTTTACCAAATTACCAGATCTGTTGGTGGGACCGGCAAGCAGGCTTGATGCAACTGATTGTATAATCTCATCTTGAAATAAAATTTTACAATACTATAGATTTAGGATGATTCCTATAAGATAATGTTATCAGTTTCAGCCGCGATTTAGCGGTTCATCTATCTCTTTCATACTTTCAGGAATCATATGAAAAGCCATGAATATATTGTGATAAGCGGTTTTAATAGGAGCAAGGTAGGTAAAATAATTGGTTCATTAGCTTCTCTGATATCTGGGCTTCTAGTCTTTTTTATTTTAAGTTACCTTGAAAATCATTCTTATATTGAAGCAAAATCTGTAATGACCCCAACAATATCCTCACTCGTTAGTGCAGGTACAATGTATCTAGTCCTCTACTGGATTTTTGACTCTAGATTATGGAAATGGAAGTTAATATCAAAAATTATTAACGTCCCGGATCTGTCGGGAGAGTGGGATTGTGAAGGTCGCGGCGAAAACAAGGAAGGAAAAGTTTTTTCATGGAATGCTAAAATTAATATATATCAGTCATGGGATAAAGTTCATATACGGTTGCAAACATCACAGTCAGGTTCTGACAGTATAGCTGCTTCTATCATATATGATGGCGAAATAGGTTATCGGTTAGTTTATAACTACAGAAATGATCCGAGAATAAATGAAAAAGAGTTAAACCCACATATGGGATTTGCAGAATTAACTTTTGATAAGAGCCTGACAACTGCTGATGGTGAGTATTTTAATGGCAGAGGTCGGAATACCTTTGGAACAATGAAGTTAAGGAAATCATAACATGGCCGATAACTTTTCATCGCGAATCGAACGTTTAAGAACAAGAAGAAGAGGGATAAATGAAATATTTGCAATGGACAGCGGACTTGAAAGCAGGGAGATCTTATTAGAGAAATCTCGACAACAAGAAACTTGGGAAAGCAGGGCATCCGGGAAATCAGCCACCAAATATGCATTAGGTGCCATGCAGGAAGTTGATCCAGTTTATACAAGGGTTAGCATAGAAACAGGGAAAAGAATAGAAAACCAACTTGCTAACCGATTGGAAAAAAAGGAAATTTCAGCTTCGTTTCGTTTGCAGGGTTCTGTGCCGCTTAACATCCATATCAAAGGCGTTAGCGATGTAGACATTCTTACTATTGATGAGCAGCTATTCGTTTTTTCAAACGAAGGAAGTAAAGCAAGTAGCTATATTCTATCCAAAAAACAAGCCGTAGATGTACTTCAGATCTTACGGGAAGAAATTGAAGATAGTCTCAGGGCAGCGTTCCCGGCTGCAAAGGTTGACACCGAAAACTCAAAAGCAGTAAAAATAACCGGCGGCTCTTTAGCTAGAGATGTAGATGTAGTCCCGGCAGTTTGGTGGAATAATGCCAAATATCAGGATACAGGCAATGAAGTTGACAGAGGTGTGGCTATTCTGAATATAAAGGATAATCAGCGTATCTACAATACGCCATTTCTTCATATTGATTATATCGAGAACCGCTGCAAAACAACGCTAGGCGGATTAAGAAAATCAATAAGACTACTTAAAAATATTAAAGCAGATGCATATGAGGAAGGCGTAGAAATAAATCTCAGCAGTTTTGATATTGCTTCTATTATGTATCATGCTGATATGGGAAATCTCTTGAGAGGTTACTTCTACGAACTTGCAATACTGGGTGAAACTCAGCGCTGGCTTGACTGGTTATGGCGTAACTTTGACGAAGCAAAGAAGCTGGAAGTTCCTGACGGTACTCGAAAGATATTTGAAGAAGATGATAAAAGGAGTGAGCTGCTAAAATTATCACTGCAAGTCGATATGATATTGACAGCCGTTCACAATGAAATGAATTCTCATTCCCATAAAGATGCAATTGATGAAGGAATGAGAGAATACTTGAGTAATTCAAAAGTCGATTAATATCATGGCTTTATAAATTATATAAATATTTATAATTAACCATGTAATTTTTATATTATTTTAGGTTTAAGTCTCTTTTAGAATTATTTTTAAACCGTCCTATTGAGGGCGGTTTTCTATGTTAAGCATAAACCTGCCCAATAATATCGGTCGTTTAGACGTTCACTTTTGACACAACCGGATATTGATAGCTTACAAAATTAGACCGCCTTCCCCGCCGCCACAATTTTTATGATTGCAACAACACTGAAAGTGCAATGCTGGCAGCTAAATCAGCCCGTCGCTTTGATAGCTCTACTATCTTTGTGGCAACCGCTTCCTGAGTCACCAATTCACCGCTGGCGACCAGCTGCCAGACGGCCTTTCCCATAATCATACATGCTGCGTCATACGCATGGTCTTCAAATCCATCTTTCATATTGTTGCTCCTAATCATCGAAACCTGAATGTAACCTATTCAATCGTTCTTTGGATAATTACAACTCAATATTGCGGCGCGCCTTCCAAATAATGATGATTGCACGCATCACATAATAAAAAACCCGGCATAAGCCGGGCTGGTGTTGGCGAAATCAGATAATAAAGTAAAATGAATAAAGGAAACTAATTATTTTATTTAAACCCAGAATAGTAACTATCCAGATTAAAGCGCACCCCATTAGCATCAGCTTCCATACAGTCTTCCTTTCCATAATACGTTAGCCTCCTCTAACAGCAATAAAATATACTCACCCTCTTCTCAGTCATAACTGGTTGTACCGATCAATAAAGCGATATTGATCGGCGACACAGATCGATTGAGCTAAATTATTGATATTAAATAAATTTAACGAATACACCTTTGTTAGTGGACTGTTTTAGCCACCAGCAGCCACATACATCTCATTTAGGTAGTTTTTTAATGCAGCCTCAGCTGCTTCAGCTGTTGCATTGCTGCCATCAAAGGCGTACCCAAAACGAAAGCGGTAATTCAGTATCGTTTCATTTAATGTCAGTGAATAACTGCAAACCAACTGCTGAGGATCAGTTTCGGTAATTTGAATAACATCAAGGAACTCAAAATCAACATTGTAATAACCTCGATCATCAGGTGTACCGAGCCCATCAATGACCGACTCATCAGGAATAAATTTTGCTGTAAATGTCATTAGACTGGTTTCCACGGATCAGAAGGATTATTAACGGGATACCACATCCCATCATTTGACGCGTATAGCATCTGCATTTTTGGCGTACGTGTTGTATCGATGCAGAAACACATTCCGTAAGTGGTTTTAGCTGGATCTGGCAGTTCTGCGTATGTGTAACGAGGAAAGCGAATAGCATCATTAAACTCCTGATACTGCATGTATCGCTTTTGACCATTTATAAAGATAGATATCCAGTCCGTTGCAGATACAGATTTCACACTGGAGGAGTCTAAAAGTAAGTCACCCGAATCCAAATCCATGCCGAACCCATTTCCGGCATATGTGCCAGAGTTTATGGCCCAGCGCCTTGGTACAGCCACGTTGTTAGCAATTTCATCAACATTGGATAACTGGGAGTTCGAAGGCACAAAGTAAAATGGCGAGCCTGAATTCATGCGTGGGATGCTGTTTGTTTCAATGAAAATCCCGGTTGCACGCGCATATTGTGCGACCTTCACATAGATGTGTATGGTCTGCCAGCTATGTACGATTCTGATCTCTTTGACGGGTGTACCACCTTCTCCATGCCAGTGGGCTTCTATTGTCCCGGTAGTAGCGTCGTTAGGTTTTTTCATCTCAACATATAAACGAGCTTCACCGCCGCCGAAATTCGTTGAGCCTGGGCGTGTAACAGGCGTCGCCGTGGTTTCCCAGCCGGACGCACCCAAGAAACGCACTATCGCAGTGTGACCCAGTACAGGCAGTACGATGCGGCCGACATAGAACCATGTCTCAGCATTGTTGGAATTTTTTAAAACTGTGTCTGAGTAAGAAAAATATGCAGCCAAACCAGACCGCATGGATGCACCTGTAGCTGTAATACTGGTGCGGCCCTGATCCATTGCGTTTGTTACCGAAGGAGGCAGGCTCTTTCCATTATCCATGTCCGGCGTATAGCCAGATAAAGTATCATCAAGCGTTGCGCCCTGAGCGTAACGGCAGTTGAATTCAACTGTTTTTGCCCATTTTGTTTTAGCCGGATAGGTGGAGTTCTCCATTATGACGGTATTCAGAATCCACCCACCTTGTGAAATATCGTAGGTGTATTCGTTATTAGAAAACCAGACGTTGTACATTAGGCTCTGACCGCAACGAATCAATTGAAGTACATCAACAGTCGTATTGCTTGAGAAGTTGCTGTTTGTAATTTCTATTGCTGTGGAGTGGTTCCAGCCGCCCTTTTCAGTGTTCGACCAGCCTGCCCTTAAAAATCCGCCTGACGCTTTTGAGCAGTAAATCTGATCAAATTTGGTATCAATGGTGTCCTGAACATCAAACACCAGACCACCAGTATCGTTGCAGCGAAAAGATTTAACGCGAATGTACTGACCAGCAGGACAAACGTTTTTATAAAATGGTGTGACAGTATCCTTGCCGATCAAATGCAGACCGCTAATCTCCATCCTGCGCGCATTAACCTGAAAAACGGGTGTGGTTGACGTCTTATCAACAAAGTAAACGCGGGTAAGTGGTACAGCACCATATTCAACATCAGGCCCACGGAAACGGAATGTGCCCTGCTCAGCCTCGCCCGAAATGTCGAATGTTGAACTCAGGGCTATCTCACCTGCCGGTGTTCGTACCCCAACAGAGTTCCCTGACTGCCCCTGCATGCCGTAATGCATCCGTTTTACGGCGGGCATATCGTCCGTCACGCCATCCATAACAGCGCCGTAGTGCGTTACATTTAGCATCTCAGGCGTGCAATTACGTTTCCAACGCTTGCCGCCTTTGCTAACGATGATATACCCGCCATCGTCTGCCGATGTGGTGTCGTCCTGCCAGTACATAAACGTGCCACCGCCTCTCCCCGTGCCTATGGTGTATTCACGTACAAAGATGCGCTGCCCATCCATCTCGGGTTCGGTTGCGCGCAGCGTTATGATGTCGGGGCACTGACCGATCTGTTTCAGCCCATCATTACCGGCCAGCTCCTGACGCAATGCAGCATCTGCAACGCCCACCAGCTGCGCAGAGTCAATGGCCCAGCTGGTGGCATCATTACCGGTGGTCGTCCAGGGAATTTCTGTTGCTCCAGTGAGTTTATAGAACTCCCCCTGATAACGAATAATCTGGTTGTACGAATTGATTGTGAGCGGACCAGCCTCATAATCTCCGACAACCTCATAGCCAGAGTTTTGAATGAAATAATTAAACTGATCGGATTGGCTGGTGATCTGGTCGGTGAACTGTTTTTCTTGCCCGCTGAGCTGGGTATTAAACCGGTCAGATTGGTTGCTGAGCTGGTTCTCAAAATCCGCCTCCATTCCGCGTATGGTTTTATGCCTGCCACCGAGACGATCTGTATATTCCCCCGAGGGGGACGTGACGAACTCATCGATTTTACCGGCGTTAAATTTCAGGTCGCGGGGTGATTCGCTGGGTACTGGATTTTTGGTTGGTTGGGTAGCCATATTCATTCCATAAAAAAAGCCAGCACGTGGCTGGCTTTGTGATGGGTGTATTAATCAGGGGTAAATCAGGTCGTTGTACTCCGCGAGGCTCAGGGCGGTAGTGCCATCACTGCCAGGCTGCTTTTCAGTGATTATCCAGCGCGTGGCATCGAGTTCCTCAGTCGTAGCAATCACGTATCTCGATGGGGATTGCACCTGATGCCCGTCATAAATGTTCAGGTCGATAGCCGGGATGGCGGCAGTAAACCCAAAGTCGGTATCACTGCGCGGTGTGGCCGGGTAACGGGCGGTCGTGTTTCCCATGCTGTCGGTAATCATGACGAACATTGAGCCAGTGAATGTGATCAGCTCATTCGTTTCGAAATCGTTGCCCGAGCGATGGACGATATAGCCCGCCTGATGATTTGTATCGTAGGTATCTGGCACCTGGACCATATCCCCTACGTTGCACCACTCACCATCCGCCAGCGCCGTTATGCCCATGCTCATCCGCGAGTAAATCAAACGGCGGCACTCTTTCTGCGCGCGGTAGTCGGCCTGAAAATCATCGCGGACATACATCATCTCGAATTTTTTCACTTTAGCTGGCGTTCCGGGTTCGATCTGATTGTTGCGCACGCGGTAGCGGATGAACGCCTGTTTGTTAGTGGTTGGGTTGCGGTACTGCACCTCAACGCCGTCATACCCTCCCGGCAGCGTCATTTCATATCTCAGTGAATAACCCGCGTCCGTGGTATTGGACCGGTTAAAAACGGTTGCTGGCGTACTCCGCTTCTTGTCCAGGGTGAACGACAATATCCCGTCATCCCAGAACACACTGACCCCGGCTGCATCACAAATCGTCTCCATCCTCTGACCGAGGGAAACATCCTCATCGTCAAAGGTGTAGTCAAAATATGATAGGCGCGAATCAATGGCGTCTAGCTCAGCCTGAATCAGGTACAGACCATGGATATCAATGGTGTTCTCAGCCTGCCCACCAACCACCAGCCAGTTATGCAGCGCAATATCTGAGAATTTACGGGATGCCCGTAGTCGGTAATCAACAGACTGCGTGGTCATGTTGTAGCTGATTACATGGCGATTAATCAGAGCGTTATATTTCCGGTCGCGGGCGCTGGTGGCATTTTTTGTCTGACGCACAGTGACCCTGACCAGCGTGTCGTTCGGGTAGCTCACGTTATTGCGGATATTGACGCCGTGGATCGCCTCCACTTTCAGTCGGCTCTTGTCACCGCTGTTATCAGTCCTCTGAAAACTCACCGAGTAGCGTCCATGCCCACCTATAGGGGTGATTTTGTCGGTGCGGTAAAACGTCTCTGAGGATGACTGGTGCGGTGTTGTCTGCCGGTAGGTGAACGTCTCAGATGTGCCAGGAATCTGAGCATTGCTTGCATCCACCTTCCAAATCGTCAGCCGCCAGTTGGTCTCTGATTTGCCACCCAGTGCGGACTGTGTATGAATCCACAATTGCGATGATTCAACCGGCGAGAAAAACGGTCCTATCACCAGCGCCTGATTATCATTGAGAACAAATTTGGAGGTGTTGATGGTAGCCGTTGAAATGTATGAAACATTAGAGCCCTCAATCTCATTTATCACGAAGTTGTAATAATAAACCGGCTCCGTCTCTGGCCCCTCGCTCGTCTCGTCTGCAGATATCAGGTTCCCGGAGAGAGTAAAATCCTGCGTTACATTCCCCTTGGCTGTGGGGTACGTCGCGCTGATCGTAAACTCCACGGCATGGGGCAGTGCCAGCCCCATGAAATAATCAAAGCTGGCCTCTTTGGCAATTTTCATCAGAATCTGTCCACCAGCATAGCTCCCGCTGATTACGCTGGTGGCTGATGCAGTCTCAATCGGAAAATCGTCAGATTCGTTTTTACCCGGCACATCCTGACCATCCACATCATCAAACTGATAGCCCTCCTGGACAGTATTGATGATGTCGCCGGGGTTGTAGATGGTGAATGACGCCCCGGCCATCGATCCCAGATTCGATTCAGAGAATCGCACGGAGCTGACCGTATACCTGCCGAGACCAAAATTCATAAACTCAGTCAGATATTTCAGGTTGTCTGAGTACTCAAAAAGAGACTCCTGAATGAGGTCAGGAAACGCCCGGATGAGCCCAAAATTGTCAGGTTTGGCTTCGCCGTTGCGCGCCAGGTTTGTCTGCCCCTTGAGGCTATTATTAGAGGAGGTTTTCGTCTGACCAGCATTGCCAATACCTGGCATTTTTATCAGACTAGCCAACACCTTTTTAGTAAATTTGATGGGGTTGAAGTGTTCGAAGGGGTTTAAAAGTGTTTTGGCGAGGCCGCCTGAACGCGGCTGATCAAAAATGATGATTTGGTCATTTTCCTCCACTACAAAACCAATCTCATCATCGTCACCAAGCTCAACCCCATTACGGTTTATCCGCACGTCCCGGTGAAGCTGCTGCTGTTCCAGCCACTCACTGAAAACCTTCCCGGCGTCTACATCAATCCGCTCTTTAGGCAGCCCCGGTACGCGCTGAATCTGAATGACCGGCATACGTCTTAAACTCCAATCTGGTAAAAAGTTTTTTAATCGTGCGGATGCTGTCTGCTCTGACATGCCCGCACTCGCCCCGGCTATGCAGAGCCATGCCGTCAACCGTCAGGCCAACATGAACGGGCTGAGCCCCGTAGTAGGCAATGAAAATGCAGCCATCCCGGAAAATCTCCGTGTCATCCCAGAACATCACCTCTTCCTGAAAACAGGTCATAAAATCACGCCCTGATTCATAATCCTCAGTGTGATGAATCTCGATACCCAGCACATGCCGGTAGTACAGAACTACCAGCCCCCAGCAGTCCATAGCCTCAAATGTGCAGGCGCGATCTGCCCACGGCAAACCTGTGACCCTCTCAATGAATTCTGATTTACGCATTCTGGAGTCCTGGAAATTCTTCTGGGGTGTAGAGCTGGGATATGTTGTTATTCAGTGGGTTTTTTAGCGTCAGGCTGACAGTAACGTCTGATGCATCCATGCTCACGTCGCTCACGTATAGCGTCCAGGGTTTAAGCGGCGTGTTCATGTCAGAGGCATCAAAACGCATATAGGTTGCTGAGATGGGTGTGATCCGGCCAGCACCCCTCCATAATTTGAGCTGTTGCTTAAAATCCTGAGCCATGCGAGCGAATTTGAGCGTGCTGTTGATTACCGGTGTGCTGCTTTGCTGGCTCTCAGTAATCTCCATCCTGCAGGGCGTATAAACCACACCTGCAAAAGTTTTGGGGAATATCTGCTTATCCACCAGCCGGATGTAGCCAAACGCCGGGTTATAAAAAGTTATGGTGTCGTAAAGAATCCTATTGGGACGACGACTTTTGTATTCGCGAAACGTAGGCATTATTCCACCTTTGGTAGTGACTCTTTATCCCGGCCATCGGGATAGCCAGTAACGATAATGTCCAGCCAGCTGGCCCATGGCGGCGGGAACTCGATCAGATAGTCATCGAACTCGTCATCAGAGTTTTTCAGCTCTCTCGCAACCACGTTCCCGGTCCATGTAAACGTTGATCCTTTCTGGTTCCATGTCGGAAATGCTGTGAAATGCAGCTCCTGAACCTCAGTACCCGTATCCCCCGTACCGGTCGAAACGCGCATGTTGAACCACTGATTACAGTTATCCAGATAATGAGGGCTGCGTAACCACTGAGTGAACGCCCTGTGCTGGGCAGCGGTGAATACCCATGTCAGGTTGAACGACGTTTTCAGATCATCCGTTAATTTCTGGAAAATAGGCGCGCCAACCTGTGGCTGGTCAGTGCGAAACCCTGTATCGCTGGTGGGGTTTTTATTGGATTTCTGAGCAAGTGGGAGCCACTCGGGATAATCAATTGCCATATCATTCCTCAGCAAACAAAAAACCCGCCGTAGCGGGTCTGTGAAACAATCTTATGGGTGCAGGTGGATAGTTGATGAGTCTGTGATAATTATTCCCTGGCCCTCCTCTGCGTCTGCAGATTATTGGTAATTGAGGCACTCATTGGCCCGCCTTGGTCCATATCCATGATGAACGCCTGAACAGTTAGCGTGTTACCGCTCTGTGTTGCCTGCGCATCATAGGTATGCGTGCCAGAGGTGTAATCATTGAACTCAATGGAGACCTGAATTTGCCCGCTGCTGCCAGAGTTCAGGTCTTTATTGCTGATCACCTTGCCGTTATCGCCGGGGATCATGAACTGCTTGCCACTGCTGGCCTGATAGATTTCAGGCATGCCGCCTTCACCTACCTGATACATAGAGCCCGCTGACACCGGCCCGCCGTTTTTGCGTTTGCCTGATAACGTTTGTGACAACGCAAACGCGCCAACCAATGCAGCCCCGCCGATGATTGCTGCCGCACCAAATGAACCCACAGATGCCACCAGCGCGGCTGGCAGCCATGCGGCCATGGTTGTTCCTGCAGCGGTGGTGCTCGCTGCTGTTGTAGTGGCTGTTGCTGCAACTGATGACGCGGCTACAGCCTGTTGCATGGCTATCTGTTGCGCTCCGCCTGTGACAGCAGATTTAACCCACTCGACACCCATTTGCACAAAGCCATTTATCAGGCTGTTGAGCGCGTTGCTGGCGAGGGATGACATGGCCTCCTGTGCAGACATTGAGCCGGTAATCACACCAGTGAGAGCATTAGAGGCATTGCCTGCCAACGATTCAAACGAAGCCGCCAATAACTGATTGGCAGCATTCTGGTTACTCCATATTTCCCACTGTGCCGCGATACGCGCCTGCTCAAACGTTGTATTGGCTGCATTTCTCAAAGCCAGAGCTTGATCCTGAGTAAGTGTTTTATCTGCCTCAAACTGTTGGATTAATGCCAGTTTCTGGGCGTTCTCGTTTGCCAGTTGCTGAACCGGATCAGCTGTACCGGCAGCAGACTGCTGTGGCGTTACTACCTGGTCAGCCCTAATTTTGGCGAGATTAACCTGGTGCTCCTGCTCAAGACGCTCTGAGAATGCGTTGAATTGAGCCTGGCTGATTTTTTTGGCGGATAATGCCGCCTGCAGGTCAGCCACATCCTGTTTATAGCTGGCATTCTCTTTAGTCTCAGGCAGAAGTTTTTCGGCTGCGGCCTGAGCGCGTATCGCGTTGCTGGCGTCCCATTTGGCAGCGGCATACTCCCCGGCCTGTTTAATATCCGCCTGAGTGGCAGCGCTGCCGAGGGACTGCTGAGCGGCCAGTATCGCCTGTTCGCGACTAAGTTGACGGGTTGAATCAGCCACCAGCTCTGATTGCTGCTTTAGGTTAGCCAGCTTGCTTGCAACGCTCTCGGCCTGAGTCTCTGCTTTCTTCCCGGCAGCCAGTCCCTCTCGCGTTTCTTTATTTCGGGCCTTCTCAGCGAGCTGCAGATCGTACTGAGCACCGGCTAGCTGACCTGCAGCGTTGATCTGATTCTGATTCCCCCCTTTTTCGGTCGCCTCCATTCGCGCCTTAGTGACCGCACGAAGACGCTTATCTGTGATGGCCAGAAGTGTATTTTCATCCTCCAACGCTTTGTTATAGGCGTCGGCTTTTTCACTGCGCGGTATCTGCAGGCTGGTGGAGTTGAATTTTTCTTTTGCACGGCTGGCGAAATCAATCGCCGTTCCAAGCTGATTCATCAGGCCGGAGGTTATGCTGGCTTCATGCCCATCACGCTTGAGCAGGTCGATACCCTGTACAAACGTTCCGTTCATCTGAGCGCGCAGAATGCCTGTTTTGCTGACCGTCTGGCTCAGTTTGTTCTGTGCTGTCTCATTCTCCGCGAGGAGTTGGGTATGCTCGCTCTGGGCGTCTGACAGCTCGGAAAGGGTCATCCTGTAAAGCAGACTCCCCTCCTCCAGATGGCTCAGGGTGCGGCGCAGACGGGACTGCTGCAGCTCATTGGCCTCCAATGTTGCCTGGTTGTCCTTAATCGCATCTGCCTGGGCTGTGATGGACCGGGTGGCATTATCAATCTGAGCGGCGAGCTGAACCTGACTCATGGTTTTCATTTTGGCTATGACACCATCCAACTTGTCAGCAAAATCGATACTTTCCTGACGCGCCTGCTGCATTTTCTGATAGAAATAGAAAATTCCGGCTGCCGCTATCATTGCCACACCAGCTGGCCCACCAATCAGGGCCAGCGCCCCTCTGGCAAGCCCACCGATGGTTGTGGTTGCCGCCGCTGCGGCAGCCGCTGCCGTTCTGGTAGCTGCCGCTTCGGCAATCTGAGCCTCTGCATAGGTGGCAGAACGCTGAATGGCTACAGATTTAATGGCGATCAGGTTTTCCAGCGCGAACGCCTCCGCCGCCGATCCTCTGGCAACGTTGTACTCAGCCTGGGCCAGGGCAAGGTTTGACAGCGCCTGTTCTTTATCCAGGCTGGCCTTGAGCGCGGTCACGCGAGCCGCGTTAGCGGTGGCCGCAGTGGATTGGGCAGTGGCGGTGGCCTGCGCTTTTGCCGCAAGTGCGTCATCGATGCGCGCTTTCGTTGCCAGCGCCAGTGCGCCGGTAAAGCGCGCACCAAATATCACAGCGGCTACACCAATCGCATTAGCGACCAGATCAAGATTCTGGCTGAGTGAAATCACCGCGTCGTTAAACACGCGGATAGAGGTTGATACGGTGGTGTTTTCCCCGACAAATTTGGTGATATTGTTGCTGGCTACAGTGAATGCCTGACCCATTGTTAGCGCTGTGTTGGCAAACTCTTTAGCAATCGCATCGCTTTGCTTGAGTAGTCCATTCACAACAACTTCGGTGGTCAGCTTACCCTCTGCTGCCATGTTGCGGAGCTGGCCGATAGTTACGCCAAGAGAATCAGCCAACGCCATGGTGAGGCGGCTACCGTTCTCAGAGATGGAGTTGAACTCCTCCCCACGCAGGACACCTGACGCTAATGCCTGAGACAACTGCGTCATTGTGGATCTGGCTTCCTCCGTGGTTGCGCCAGAAACCGCCAGACCTTTGTTGATTGTAGAGGTGAGCGTGATCAGGTCTTTGATGCTCGTCCCGGCACTGCGTGTTGAGCGCTCAAGGCGTCCATAGAGGGTTGCTGTAGCCTCCAGACCGGCGCGAGTATCCTGTGAAATATCGAAAACGCGCTGAGTAACGTCAGCCAGAGACTCACTGGCCCGGATTGAGTTAACCAGTTTGTTGTTAACCGTCACCCACTCGTTACCGTACTGCGCGATCTGCTGAACAGAAATAGCCGCCATTACGCTACTGGCTACCGCGTTCAATCGCGACATAGTGCGCTGCAACGTTGCCACTGAACGCTCTGCACGGGTTACAGACGTATCAAGACGCCCAACAGTCCCGCTCATACCACTGAGGGCGGCATCAACCTCACGACGGGCCGCCAGCAGGCGGGCGGTGTCCATGTCCACCTCGTAGACGATGCTTCCAGCGTTTACTGAACCTGCCATTCATATTCTCCAGGCATAAAAAAACCCCGCCTGAGCGAGGTTTTAAAAATATTTCAGTTATGGAACGCGGTGTACCCGTCCATATTTAAAATTCATAGTGGTGTCATACATAACACCGTTCGAAAACATGAAGACATAAAGCTGGTTTCCGGTATAGCCGCCATAACTATTTTTTGCGTTTACTTGAACACCTGCGGCATATCCATATACCACTCCACCAGCCGTGGATGACAAAGAGCCATCCTGAGAGTAAGCCTTGAATGGCGGCTCGAATGTATATCTGGCAGATTCAGGGTCTTTTAATATCGATGTCATGTATTTTTTAATCTGCTGCTGATAATCGTTAGGCAGCACGCCATAGCTGGCGTTTTTTATTGATGTCATTGATGGTGGTTTAGGCGCGCAGCCTGTTACCAATAACACCGAACACGTTAAAGCGAGTGCCACAAAAAATTTTTTCATATCCCTATCCCCACAAGTAAGTGTGGCGATAATCCTAAAGCCTGCCCTATTTAATAGGAAGCGATAACCCCACCAAAGCATTGCTAATTAATCTCGGGCCATCAAACATCCTTAGCCCGTCGCTTCTCGCGAAGAGCAAAATAATCATCCGCTGCCTGGTCATACTCCTCTTTGGTATACCCCTTCTGGGCGGGATATTTAGCAGCCAGCATCAGCTGAAATTCTGTCATCGTTAGTTGCTGAGCCTCTTCCCGGCTGATGCCAAAATGGGTACGGGCAGCACTGATATATTCAAATGCGTTAAATTCGTTTGTGGTCGCGCCGCTCTCATTGCGCTGCAACTGGCGCACCTTGGCCTTTCCAATAATGCCGTGCGTGATTAGCGATAGGGAGATCAAGACCATATCCAAATCATCCATTAGCCCCTTGCGGCGCTTGAACGGCCTGCCCTTAGCTTTAGCCGGTCGGAACTCGCCAATCAGCGGAGACAAATCATCATTGCTGCATGCCTCCAGCACGGTTATTGCAGCCACCAGCGCGCGTTTACCGTAGGTACTGGTGCGGATGTGATTAATCAGCCACAACGGGATGCGTCCATATGCAGCCAGCGCACGCTCAGTCAGTGGAGTGATTTCGTCGCTGTGCAGGTCAGCGAATACCTGAACGATTTCCTGTGGCTCACCAATACGCATCATGTTGATGAACGAGGGGCGAAACAGATAATCGGCGTCAGGCGTGCTAATAAGGCACTCGCCGATCTCTTTCATTGGGACCATGGCTTTTCTCCTCAGTAATCATTGTGTGGGCCTCACAGGAGACCCAGGGAATGATCACTACACGGTCACGGTTACAGCGAAAACGGCTGTGAATGATCCATCGGTAGTGGTTACGGTGATGTTTGCGGTGCCTGCCGTCGCTCCAGATGGGGCGCTTACCGTCACCGTGGAGCCCTTGATGGTTGCAGTAGCACGCGCTGGTACAGATGAGGCAACGGTAAACGTTGTATCTGACGCATCAGCTGGCGCAACGTTTACGTTGAAGCTGGTGGATACCCCTGCGGCAATACTGGCGCTGGTGGGGGTGACTGTCACGCCGGTTACGGCTTCGTCTTCGCCATCAGGCTCAATTGCGAAAGTGGTGCCTTCATTAAGTTTCAGCTCAAGGCTGTAAGTAACAATCTCTTTAACACCACCACCGTCACTGAGACCAGATGCCACCATGTAACCGATGTGATAGTAGTTACCCCAATGGAAACGCATCCAGACCGTTGGATTCCTGCGCGCCTTAACTTCATCAACGAAATATTTGGTGAATTGCTGAATGCCAAACTCATCAGAACGATCATTAACGCGAACCTCGCCCTCAATCGAGTAGGTTGGGTCCAGGCTGGCAATCATGGTTGAGGTAAACCCGCCATCATCTGCGTCTGACGTCAGTGATTCGGGGCTCATATCCCATGTTGCCGATGTCGGTAGCCCGAGTAATTTCCACTCTGCCTCGCCCGGTCGAGCATCCGGGCAACCATAGGCCAGTTCCAGCGTTTTAGCGCGGCCAATCAGGCGGTCAAAAGTGCTTTTGCAACCGTTCATATAATTCCTCATTTCATAAAAAAAGGCCGCCTGAGCGACCTGTGATTTCAAAAAGTTTTTTTATTCGCCGTAGAGGCAGGAAAACATCAGGCGGTAAACCAGACGCCCCTCTGTGGTCGGGATTGGTGCAGGTATTCCGCCCATATTGGTTATCTGTCCCAAACAGGGGTTGCCTGTCGGATTCGATTTGACGTGCTCAATAATGTCCTGCACGGCAGCGTCTGCCCGGCCAGTCCCCCCTTTAGCGCCAACCACATCGACCATCACATAATATTCAGAGCTGATCACAGCATCGATTGGCGTGCCACCAGCCGGACGGAAAACCATGAACGCCTCGCCCTGATTGCCAGTGTCATTCCACATCAGCAGCTGAGTGGTAAAACCTGTGGTCAGTCCCGCATCAACAAAATGGTTACGCACGCGGGTGTGCATTGGAGGATTCATAGCGACATTTCCTTTTGCACAACGCGATCAATAACGTCGCGGCTTTCCTCAAACCCTTTGGTCAGAAACTCTTTCTCTGCCGTGGAGCGTCGGAATTGCTGCCGTATTGCCGGATCGTGAACATAGGCTGCATAGCTGGCCGTGTAGCCCACGCGACCGGTGATGCGAGTGCCATTGACCACGATTTCACGGAACTGGCTGTTCAGCAGGTATGAGGTGTCGATTGGCGTATAGATGGATGCCTGCGCTGCCCCGACAATCATCGCGCCGGTCAGCGCCCGAACTATCCGCCGATCCTGAATGTTATCGACAATGCGGTTAACGTTGCGCCTTACTTCTTTGATCCCCCTGACTTTAACGCCCACATCAGCCTCCTGTAATAATCGCCCAGTCATCGACAAGGCGATCAAAGGTGTCCTCAAAGCGGACGGACTGCATGACCTCATCAGCCCCAGCCTTAAGCGGGTCCGACTCATGAGAGACGCCAATCAGGATGTAATCGCCTGTATCGGCATCAGCAAACTCAGTCCAGATCGTGTTTTTAACCACCAGCTCCGAACCGAGATTACCGATCCGCCTACTTAATCCACCCTGATAGCCGCAGTCGATGACTACAGGCTCAGCAAATCCCAGCGGGTCGCCATATTCGTCCTGTCCCGCCAGCCGCTTCCAAAACGTCGCCTTGCCGGTGTAAGACCATCGGGCAAGCTCAGACATAGTTATTCCCTCCAGCTGATTACAGCGGGTTTAAGTGCGGCTATACGCTGGCAGTTAATCCGCCACTCGCCTGACTCGTTAACGTAGCCCGTTGTCCGATGACCGCTATCCGTTTTCACCCAGACGCGCCGGAACGGCTTGGGTGGTTGTGCCGCTGGCTGCCAGTTCATCGAGTGCCACCCGACATGCACCCGCCCTTACCAATCCAGATACCTGCAAATGCCTGTTGTGTCGGATCGGCGGGGATCAAATCCGTGGCACAGCCGTTTTTGTCGAGACCCTGTAAAAGCGCCAGCGACCCTTTCCAGCGGTCCGAGAACGACTGATAGCGGAATGATCGTGACGCGCCGGACGGCGCTGACTGCGAGCTGATGTATTTATCTCCCTGCCCCAGCCCCATCAGCCCTAACAGATACATCTGGATCAGCAGTGCGGTCGCTGGTGGATAGTTGGCATCCAGACACGCCTGAATACTGTTTGCCTGCTCCACCAGCGCCTCTAGGATAAAATCAGGCAACGTAATGCCCTGGCTGGTCAGGTACTCTTTTGCCTGTGCCGTGGTAATCATGCATACCTCTGCCAAAAGCCCTCCGCAGAGGGCATAAAAAAACCGCCTGAGCGGCGGCTGTTATTCAGTGGTTGGGAAAAGCTTTTCCAGCTCGCCATCCGGCAACAGTTCTGCCAGCCGGTCAGTTCCAAGGCTGCCTTTGTACTCAATACCGAGTTCATCAAGCCGGGCAGTAATGATGGCTTTACGCGCCTTGTTATCAGTGGTGGCTTCCGGGGTAGCCGGGACCAGCTCAGCCGATGCTTTATCAGACAGCTTGCGAACATGAGGTTTTAAAGAAGGATGGACGGTTTCAAGTTCCACCACATCACCAGTCTCCACACCGTACCAGGGCCTGATCACTTCGTATTTGTCAGCCATTATTTTTCCTTAGTCGAGATTTGCGCCGTAAAGGACACCCGAGAGGCCTTCATCATCGCGTTTAATCTGCAAGCCTTCCGCAGACATGATCTGGAAGTTGAAATTGCTCTGCGGCATAAGGCGCGGCAGAGGAACAACACCAACAGCCATCCCCACCAGCGGGGAGATAACGTCCTTACGGCGCTCATATGCAATGAACTCGTTGCCCTTCAGCGCATAAGTCATCCGCACGTCTTTCACAGGCATGAACTTTTTAATGGCATCAAGGACTGTCCCGCTCACCAGAGCATTAGTGCCGCTATTGATGTCGATAAGATAAGGTTTACCCATGTTTGCCCAGATTTGGGAGCTAATCCAGAGCACGTCATAGGCGGTGACTTTATTGGCTTGGGCAGTCAGTCCGAACGCACCAGTAGTACCAAAAAATTCGAGTAACTGCGCCGGTGTGGCTTTGGTAAGGTCGATGTTTGCACCACCAGCACCACTGCCGAGGTTAATTTTCTGCGTGTTGCGATGGTTTTTGATGCCCTGCGATTTCAACCCATCCACAGAGATGTTGTCATTGCCGTTGAGGTAGGCTTTAACGCGGCGTTTGTGGAATTTGCGCATTTTTGCTGCCTGCGAATCCAGCGCCAGATCGATTCCAACCGTGCTCAGTCCAGCAGCATGACGCCAGTTAACACCGTAACCTGCAGTGAATACCGGAATCGGGTCACCATCGCTGTCGTACTCAGTGTGATCGAACGAATATGGAGCCTGGCCATCAATGCTGACAGACACGTCATCAGCAATATCGCCAACGACGGTATAAAGTTTTGCAGTTTTGCCGATGTTGAGGACCGTCTGAACGCTCATCAGGTCGTTGACAATTTCCATGCCGGTTTCCTGATCGCGCAACTGGATAACTTGTCGGTCAATCTCAGCCCAGAACTCGCGAGTAAGGCCGCCGATGGTGTTCACAGCCAGCATTTCCGCATCCATCACGCTACGATAGGCATTCACCATGATGTCGTTATGATGGTTAAAGATATTGCGGTTGGCCCATAGTTGATTCCAGTGCCCCTGGAGGCGACTGTTTGTTGCCAGTGTTTCAGCAGTAAAATACATTTTTTTCTCCTGATTATGCGCCAGCGGCAATGGTCCCAACGCGCATGCGGACGCGAATGAAATCGGCAGTACCGTTCGCAATCGTGGCCTCGTCCTGGCTGTAGCCGATCACCGAGTCAGTGTCAGCGGTTGCCGGTGTGAAATTGCCATTGGTGCCCAGCTTGATAGGGGTGTCTTTGGCGTATGTACCCGGCCCACAGAGCAGCGCGAGCTCGCGGCCCTCTTCCACGTAATTGCCCACCGCTGAATCACCAGCAGGAACCGCGTCCGTAATTGACAGCCCCTGATGGTGTGCGACGTCAATGATGTAGATGCGGCCACGTAATGACGTAGCCTGTACAAATTCATCATCGGCGTTGATGACTGCGGCGCTGCCGGGCAGCAAGTCTGTAGCTGCCACGCGGGTTTCGGTCTTATAGAGCGATTTCCCGTCGATATTGATGCGACGATAACGAGCCATTACGCAGCACCTCCGAAATAGGCGGCTGGGTCTGGCGCGCCGGTAACTGGTGGGTTTTTAGCGCTGTTGGCCCCAAGCTGGGTAGCTTCTCCCATCTTGCTGAACATCTCTTTCAGCGCTTCCCCTGTTAGTGCGTTGGCAATAACCTCTCCATGAACGGCAGCCACCGCGTCACGCATGGTTTTCTCCTCAGCGCGGGCATTGGCGGTCAGGGTGTCAGATAGCGTCTTCTGGTTAGCCTGAATGCCCGCCAGCGCTTCAACAATGGGTTTAAGCGTGGTCTCGTTGTTCGCAGTGATAGCGCCGCTCACGATGTTGCCGATTTGCTCCACGTCTTCTTTGGTTAAAGGCATCTCGCCCTCCTGTTGGTGGTTTGCTGCAGGACCATCCTGCGGTGTGAAAATGGATTTGAATTTGTTGGCTACGATTGCCACCCATGACTCCTGACGCGTTACTTTTGAGCCGGTATCGTCAAAGGTGATTTTTCCGCCCTCATTGGTGTAGCCGTAAACCTGCGCGTCACTCCCATTACGGATGACGATGGCCTGCGAGTCGGTGAAATCGGCGATCCAGGCATAATCATCCGGGCCAGTCACAAATTTATCGCGGGCAGACTGTTCCAGACGGCGCTCGCGCTCGCGGTAACTTTCCCCCACCAGCGCGCCAGAATTAGGTTTGAGCGTCCTGGCTTGATCGGCGTTGACCATCAGACCTACGCCCTGCTCTGGCTGAGCTGCACCCACCTCATGCAGCAGGATGGCGTCGTGGTCCATGGCGTTGATTTTCGCCACCCATTCGATGCCCTGGGCTTTTTGCTCTTCGCTGGCCTCCAGCTGGTCGAGAAACACGGCAACGCTGGTATGGATTGGCGGTACATCCTCACCGCGCTCAATGGCTGCTACGCGCTCCAGCAATTCGCGCCCGCCTTCGCTCTGATTGGCAACGGTGGTATCGACCCATTTCTCTGCATAAATGCGGTTGCCAGACTTCTTCACGTTGCGATTCCACGCACCGATGTGACCGACATTGATGCCCTCTGGTGAGAACGCAGAGACAAACTGGCCGTTAACGGTCGGATGACCGAGGGGTGCCAGAGTGCCCTCCAGCCCCTGATAATAAGCGTCAATTTCCGAGGCCGGATACAGGCCGCCGTTCATCACAACGTTTGCCGGTAGCGTGTAGCTCGGCAGCACCAGATGCGGGCGACCGTTATACGTTTCGCGGCGAATAGACTGATTATTCACCCTGGTGGTGACGTTAATCTGCATAGGCATGGTTATGTCTCGATTAGGCTGCGTGCTGGGGGCCGCAGCAGTGGTGTGAATGGTTGGCGGCGAGTGCCATGTATCGTTTGTATTCCCCCTGAGCCATCTCAATAATTTTTGAGTTAAGCGGATTGCCTTTAGCATCCACCAGCACTTCAACCTGTGAGCATTTGCAGTTGATCGCATTGGCTCCGATGGCATACCACCGCCTGACCTCCTCCGTCGTATAAAGGTGTGCGTGCCGGATGGCATGCGACTGGCGCGTTGTGGGGCTGAGTGCTGAGTAATGCAATAACCGGATATTCAGGCCCAAATCTCGCGTGGCCTCATCTGCCTCATCCCAGCGGGCGCGCCGCAGTGCGGTAGTCAGCTCCGTTCTGGCAATTCTGTTAGCGCGGCGTTTTTCAATATCTGCCTGCGCGGTAAGGTTTTTAGCCACCACTGAGGGGTGAAGCCCGCGCCCGATGCCCTCGGTTAGCACCCGCGCCATGTTCCGTTTAACCTCTGCCGATAACCCCTTCATCTCCTCAAACACGCGCGTGTAAACCAGCGTCATTCGTCGCTGATAGGGTTCGCTCATTAGCAGGGACTGAAGGGACTGCCTGTCAGCCAGGTAGGTCGCTGACTGTTGGGACAGGTTGGCAAATGTCTGGGCGGTCCCGCGTACAACGGCAACCTCAACGTAATTTTCAGTGAACCAGTTATTGTTCTGGTCGCCCTCCACCAGCACGGCATCGGTGAGAATGCTGGCGTCGTTGAGAACCATGTTCAGCAGAACCGGATCGAGCTGGTATTCATAGCGGGCGTTAATGGCGAGGGATGCCGGGAATCGCTCAAGGGCGTCTTTATAAATTTTTACGACCTTCTTGATGCGTCTGGCGAAATCTTTCATCGCCTTGCGCTCTAACGGGTCAATGCCCGTGGGGTCTGTTTTGTTGCTGGGCAGGATTGCGAAACTGGGCGTCTTACTCCTCTTCGTCATCGTCATCCTCCGGCAGCGGTTTACTACCACCAGGCTCATAGCCTGCCGCAACACGGATTTCATCAACCGTGAACACCTGCTCCCCCGAGGCGAGAGCGGTCTGATTAATGCTGCTCATTTTGCTGGCGCTTTCGAGTTTGTCAGAGGGTGATTGCTCGTTTAACTCATCCCATACAACGCTGAACTTCGCCACCGGCTTGATGATTTGCAGCTGAATGAGCTTATCGACCATATCCTCAATATCGAACGACAGATCACCCCGGCGTGACTGGCAGCGACTGTTGAAATAAATCTGGTCCTCAGTACTGGCCCGCTCTCCTGACTGGTTGCCAACGATGATGCGCGAGGGAATATCAACCGAGGCGCAAAATGTCTTTAGATTAACCTCATAGGTGGGCTCCGGGTCAGAGACGGCATTAACCATCGATGTGACCTGTGCGCCCTGAGTAATCAGTAGCGTGTCATTACCACGATTTAGTTCGCGTGCGGCTTCGTTGAAACGCTCCTGCAGTTCTTCCACCGTGACGCCATACAGTGAGGCCAGATTTTTGAAATCGACCTCCTTGTCGAAGTTGATGCTCTGCTGACGCGCCGCATTCTTCAGAAACGACTCACCTGAGCCGCCTTCGACTTTCTCCAGGCTGACGCAAGCGTTATAACCTGGCTCTAGAAAACCGATCTCGTCATCTGACATATCGCCGATAATCAGAACGCGGTCAGGGTGAATCTTACGCTGTGCAGTGCTGCCATCCGATAGCGTCTCTGTGTACTGCCACATCGTGATAGCGCCATTACTGTCACGGGTGGCAACCTTCAATGCGCTAGCCCATACCGGCGTGATTTTCTGCAGCGCTTTACCTTTAACAACCGGCTCAATCCACTCCTTGCTGTCTTTGACGTGCAGCAGGATGCCAGCCCAGCGCCCCACCAGCCGCCTGACATCGGCCTTAGCGAATGTGCGCCAGAATCGGTGGTTAAATACCTGGTTGCTGCTACGCTCCCAAAGGGTCACCTCTCGCGACTCGTCGGACTGCTCGCCCTCAATAACCTGAGGGTTGGTTTTCCAGCAATTTGACGCCAATTTATTTACTGCGCCGTTAGCAATGCCGCCACGCCGGTACAGTTTGTACAGATCATCGAATGTCAGGTTTTCTTTAAAGCCATATTCGCACCATGCGCTCTCGCGCTTTGTATCCAGCCCCATGCCAGGGTTGAATGCCATTGCGCGCGCACGGGCCATCCTGACATCATTCAGCGCGTGATTGACGGCGAGTGTTAATTGATCAGTCATGATTTTTCCGCTGGTGGGTTTCAGGCATTAATAAAGGCCGCCTAAGCGACCTTTATTAATGGCATTTTTTTCTCAAACTAGCGTTATGATGAAGCCTCACTTACCAATGAGGGAACATTTATGGCTATCGAAGATGAAGTATTAAAACGTCTACTTGAGCGTGACGTGTTTGAAGGCAAGGATCCAGCTGATGGCATCGCTCGCCGTGGCAGAGACGTTGGCTACAACAACTTGTCAGATGCACAAAAAAGAGTAATCAATCCCCTGATGACATTGCCCTGTGACGGTGTGACCAATCGAGGTGATCATCACAACGAATGCACTACGCAACTTGTCGACGCTGAATTAGTGCGGGCAATTGACGATGAAGGCTATTACGAAGGCCTACTTTGTAATGATTGCCGCGCAGAGCACTTCGAGATGTACGAATAAGATAAAAGGGCTGGCTTCAGCCCTTTTTAACATAATGGGTGTTACCCGCCTTTCAGAAATGCTACTCACGCGCAATTCATAATGAACGGGTTATTTCTCTATGATTTCCTCGCGGCAGAGCTGAAATCGGGCTGCATAAATAGTGCATAAAACCGGCCTGAAAATGCATAGCCAAAAATCATAGTGAAAGGATTATTTTAGGTACTAACCACAAAAAGTTTTAACGTCCCTGCAGGCGCTTAGGAATCATCATGCCCATCGTCTGAGCCTTGCGTTTGATGTGACCATCGAGGCTGTATCTAATGCCATCCCAGCAGTGTTCATTACCATCAGCCAGTTTTGGCAATACTTCCCCTGTAATGCGATCAGTTTTGTAGGACCACATCCTTGCCTCGCGTGCCACGTTCTTACAGCGCGGGTGGATAATGATTTCATCAAAGCCGCGTAAGTGGGCGATGCCATCCTCTACACTGCCCTGCCACTTCTCAGCCGCAGAGATATTAAATCCCTGACGTCTGAGATAGCTTATTGTCTCAGGTCGTGCTGAGTCAGCTTTGATGGGCCAATCGCGAGCGCCGGGGATGGTGTCGTAAAGAGCAGGCATGTGATCGAGTTCGGTTTGCTGCCCATACGCCTCGTATTCAACATAGAGCCGGTTATGCAGAATGAACGAGCGGGTGAGCGTGTTAGGGTCTTTGGCAAAACCGAAGTCAGCACCAAAGAACAACCGTTCCGCCTCTTTCCACAAATTATCCGAGAACTCAGCAACACGGTATTTACCTGCCAGCACCTGTTTGTCTGAGTTTTCGAGGTATGCGCCCTCCCATACCCAAGCATAAGTTGCCGGATCGAGGCGGCGCTCATCGTTCTGACGCTCGCCCTCTAACACATCAGGGAACCAGGGGTTATCCGTGTAATTCATCTCTACGGTTATGCAGTCGTCACCAGCCTCTTTGCGGAATCGCTTATCAGTAGCGCTGCCGTCGCGCTCAGGGTTCCATGTCACCCAAATCTCTGATCCCTCTTCGCGCACTGTCGGGCTAAGCTTCTGCCAGGCGATTTCACTGACTGACTCAGCCTCATCAACCCAGCACAGTAGAATACGCGCTTTCGACTTGATGCTGTCCAGGTTGTGCCGCAGACCAGAGAAAACATATGTCACCGTTTTGTCGATGGTACGGATGTATTTATCACCAATGTCAAAGTTAGACGCCAGCCATGGGACGGAGAGGATCGCCTGCTTAACCTCCTGCATGCTCGACTCCTCCAGTGAGTTCATGAACTCACGCGCACAAAGGATCACGCCGCTCTCACGGTTCATCATCGCCTGATATGCCCTGACGGCTGTCATCAAGGCAAACGTGCGTGTCTTTGCACTGCCGCGCCCACCATGTGAACAGCGATAGCGTTTACCTACCGCAGTAAAAAGGGGGGCAAGTTTAGCGGGAATTGGAAGTTGTACGGCGTCACTCATGCTTAGGCTCAACGGGTAAAAGCTGAATCACGGTTGGTTTTGATGCCATGCTGCCATCGGGGCTGGTGTGCTCAAACTTCTGCCGATTGGTGTAGGCTTCCCCAACCTCTTTGGCTGCCTGTTCCATCAGTGATGCGGCCAGCGCAAGATTCTGCATTTTTTCGGCCTTGGTCATCATGCGATCAAGCGTGCGTAGCCGGTAGGACTTATTGGCAATCGGGATGTCAGATATTTCGGTCTGAAACCGGGCGCGTGTGCTGTTAAAAAGAGCGACCCACTTTTTTGCAAGCCCCTTGCCGCTGGCCTTTGTAGGATCGTGTGATTCAATCTGTTGAGGTGTAACTTTAATACCAAATTGTTTTTGGACGGCCTCAGCAACAATCGCTAGAGAATCAAAGCATGCAAGTGACTGAATGATGAAGGCTTTCACCTCTGGTTTTAATGCAGCCATATTTCACCATTCTTCCAAAGCATTCTAAAATTTACGCCAGTTTCATCAGGCACGTTCCACAGGCTCTGGCTACATTAAGCTGTGCCACCTCAGCGGGCTGACTTGCGGCTTCCACCAATTGCTGAACGTCAGCGCTGGCACCATATCGGCGAACAACACCAACGAACTCCTCAACGTCATGCCCGCGCATTGTCATAACTGGTCGCCCCTCTGAATTGAATTTAGGTGCACCGAATTCATCCCGCGCCTGTGCTATGTGATAAAGCTCATGTTCTATGAGAGCGCAGAAATCGAGGTCACTGCATTCACAGCAGTAGTCTGCAGCCAGCGTTATGATGAAGCGGGGAACATATCCGAACCACTCATGCATCTGTTGCTGCATACGCGCCTTTTGCCAGCCACCTGCCCGCATGGTGATCTCCTCAGCCTGACCCAGCACAGTTCTGCCGCGTTTAGTGAAAGCGCTTGATGCCCACATAAATCGAATATCGGCGTGCTGTAGGTGGAGATGCTCAGGATTGTGCAGTACCCCGTCTTCACTGAGGATGTGTTCAGTGATCCACTCATGAATTTCATTAGATGGGTTCAGGCTGATGTGAGGGTTAAATTCATTCAAAAAACTTTCTGGTGGTCGCGGTCGGTTTAACTGGTCGATTTGCATGGGCCTATCCTGTCCGTTTAGTCACTACCACTTCAGCCTCCGTACCAGATGCAACGCGCAGCCATACTACCCATGGAGCGTATACATTTAGAACGCGACCGGCCTGATGCCAGGCGATTGAATCTGCACTATCGGCATACTCAATAAACCCCTCAGCGACGGTTACGTGCCCACTGTTCGTGCCGTCCGTAATCTGGATAGGCGTTCTCGTTACGGTTACTGGCTCAGACATAGCTACCTCTCATTTATTGGGTTGGCTGTTAGACGGCGGTTATCACAAGCGTTGAAACCATGTCGCGCAGCTTAACCGTCAGTGTGCATGTTCCGGCAGTGAGGATACTGACAGCCGCCTGACCACCGGCGGATGTGCTGATATGCTGCACCATACTGGGGTTAGATATCGTCCAGACCGCGCCGTCTGCGCGCCCGATTTGAGCGCCGGTCTCACCGCTGACTAAAAACGCGCCGAGGTATTGCCAGCCTTTAGGGGCGGTCGCGTTCAGCATGGTGAAGTGGGTGCTGTCTACCTGAGTGACATACCAAGGCGACGTGGGTGTTTTGTTGCTGTCGTTCTGGATGAATATCGTGTCGGCTGGCGGTTTATTCTGGCCGCCAATCACGATATCGCCGGGTACTGATATTCCCTGCATATTAGTGCCACCAATGACAGTGGCATCGGGTGTAACAATCATTGGTTGCCCCAATAAAAAACCGCCCGAAGGCGGTTAGCTTTTGTCTCTTAAGTAGTCAATTAGCATATCAAGGCGCACCCGGTCTTGACCGTCAGAGTACCAAGTATTTGGGTCAGGCTGGTTGGCCTCAAAGAGGGGCTTTACGTCCACATCGTCATCAATGATTTCTATTTGCTTATCATTCAACTGATAGCAAATGATGCGCGAACTGCCTTCTGGGACTTTATCGAAGTGATCTAGCTTTCTGCTGTTTGAGTAAATTTCGTACTTAAGTTGCCTGCCATCATTCGTTCTGGTCAGGAATGTCTGAATAAGAAATCTCATTGATACCTCGGCTAATGAATTACGAATCCCCACATTAGCGCCAGGCCATAGCTGATGGAATCTTATTTTTAGGGGTGGTATTCATCATCAGGCGATCTAGTTAGAAAGCGCCGTGTTATGATTACGCCGTGAAATCAGCCAAGCCCTGACCTTTGCGCCATTCTCTCACTGTCGCAATAACCTTCTCTGGGGTCAGGTCGTCGTCGAAATTGTAGAAAATCAGGTCTGAACCTTCAGGATGCTCACAGGCAGCGATGAAGATCTCTAGCAACTCATCCTGGTACTTTTCACCGCCTTGGGCACTGAAAATTTCAGCTACTAACGCTATAAACTCGGCTTCCGTGTAATCCTCAAATCTTGCCTTAAACTTCATCGGTGCCCCCTACTTTGTGGTAGAGACCATATTACTCTTTTTGCTTCGGCACGTACTTCATCTTCAGTACGTCATCAGGCGCGAGGTATACCTAGGCGCCATATTGCTTTGCTAATCCAATGAATCCTTTCACCATCATAGGCTGCGATTAGTTCATCAAGCCTTTGTGAGTTTAGCCTGCTTGGGTGGTTAGCATGATTTGGTATGTGTCGGGTATTGAGGGCCACTTTCTCTCCTTGTGGGGATACTGCCATTACGATGAGACGGCCTAGGGTGATAGCAATAATATGTTATCCTTGGCAAAAACCAAGGAGGTGGTATGTTTTCTTTTCTCAAAACATTCAAGCGACTAATCACTAACCAGCAAAAACAACAAGACTCCAAGCCACAATATTCAACTGAAGAACTTCTTCAATGGGCCACAGGCTGTATGCTCGAAGGCCTGCCTGATGACTTCTTCCAAGCCAGACTTTTATGCATCCGGGAGTCTAACCCCTTGAATCCAGATGGTTGGATAGTAAGCATGAATCACGATGTGATGCTGAATGCTGACTCAGAATACGAACGGTTTAAACCCGCTGATGACCTTTATCCTACGCAGTGCGTTGAAATGCTACTTAATGGCAAGGAATGGCATAGCGCCAGTATTGTGTTCAACAAAGAAAAGACATCATTCATATGGGAGTGAATATTTTCGAATCAAAGTTGTGATGGCAAAATAAAACCGCCCGGAAGCTGCATATTCAGGAATCTAAAAACTTTGCTGACATAAATATTATCACTTTTTCAGCAATCTCACCTCTGTGTGCCTTACCTTGCATAAATTTGGAATGCACATCATTTAGCTCAACAAACTTCTTACCCAAATCATCGTGTAACAAGTTAACTTCCAAAATAACTATGGCCTGGTAAACTTGATTCATTCCATCCTGAATTGTAAGGGCTGGTTGTGAAAATTCCGGGGTCGGAACTAACCTATCAGGCATCACCGCAATAAGGTTGCGGTAATTATTCAAGGCAATTTTTAGCGCCTTACGATCATTCCTCTTCTCTTGAAGTCGCCAACCGCTCAGGGCTTTCCATGCAAAAATTGCAGCTACCATAGTTCCAACACCAGACAACCACGAACCTATCATTCCCCATAAAGCGATTTTATCTGATACCGTCATAAAGCCTCCTAAAAGCAATGCTTAATGGTATCACGCATTGATTTATGTTCATCATCAGGCGCACTAGCAAATGCGCCTTGTGATAATCACTCCTCGAAAGATTCTGCAGGTGAAATCTCACCCTCTTCAAACCACGCATCCACCGCACGACCATCAGCGGCGCAATAATGGATTAAGTATTGGTTGCAGCTATTAGCATATTCGGCACGGCCCTTCACGTGGCCCTCTTCTCCACTGACAGCGACCTGAACCACTTGACCTAACTCATGCTTAAATCCCATGACACTTTCCTTTTGCTGTGAAATTACCGCCTGCGCGGACCTGTTAATTCTTTTGCTCAAAACAATTTTTTCCCCACGTTTCGTTGTGCGCCAGAATCGCCCGCTGTGTTGGGGCGCTCATAACCTCGATATCGTGGTCACTAACATAAATGGGGCGAACCCATTCACAGCCAGTGTCAATCACTCTCCCGCCGCCACCGTTCCCGCAACCGCTCAGAGACAACAGCATCAGGCTGGCTGTTAATATCCTGCTGAACATCGACAGCATTTTTCAGCACCTCAATATGTTTTTCTGATTCCTCAGCCTTAACAGACGCCCGCTCAGCTGTTGCTGTGGTTTCAGCTGCTTTTTTGCCGCTGCTACGACCCAGACCGAACGCGGCCACTACCAGACCTGCAATGACGGCCAGCACGGTTAATAGTGTTTGCATCAGATCAAACCTTTGTAGGCATCATAAGTACCGGTACGCATGACCTCAGCGTGACGGCGGGCGCGGTCACGTGTCTGTCGCGCCCACAGACTATTCAGCATTCCACCAGCTGCGCCCGCAAAATCACCACGTGCAATCATACCCAGCGTATTAGTGAATCTGGCCAGACCGGTCACACCCATCTGATAGGCCATGCTGCAGAGAATGTCCCGACGTGCGTCATTACACTGCGCCAGCGCGGCAACAATTGCAGGCTGTCGATTCATAGAGGCGGTTTTCGCATCTATTAGGCATTGTTTCCAGACGTCACCAGCACGGCGCGGGACGGTAAACTGATATTGATTCAGCGGTGCGTTCTGAGGGCCAATTCTGATACCACCGGCAACAGTTGGAAAATTGCGGGTGTCCCAATAGGGAGCCTCGCGGTAGCCCTCTTCAAAATTTAGGATTTCAATGATTCTACTCATCACCTTTACTCCGTGGTGGGTATGAAACAATGCGTGCGACATTACCTCGCGCTGCAAATACAGCCGCGCAAATCAGCGCGTTCGCTACAACTACCGGCCATCCGCTGGCATGGTATTGCCCGAACAGCCATAGCAATGCGAAATTGCCATAAAACAGAATCAGACCCGCAGCTATCCAGGAAATACCGCGTTTATGTGTTCGCCCTGTTTTGCTGAACGCCATCAGCCGCAACGCAATAGCCGTGCTAATGGCGACATCAATCACTGTCAGGAAATCGCTACTAATCATGATTTCTCCCCCAGCCATTTTTTAACGAACGGCAGCTTTGAAACGCCACCATTTTTCAGCCAGAAATAGCCTTGCACCGCAGCAGCGGAAATAACGACAGCAGCCAGGGCATCAAGTGGTTTTTCCCGATAATCGAAATAGTCCTCTACTTTGTCCGCAACAAATCCGGCTCCAAATACGCCAGCTGCATAGCCAAACAGGAAATAACCAAATATCTGTCGTCGCGTCAGGTCGCTGGCGGTGACGATAAAACACATCGAACCGGCAAACGCTCCAAACGCGATTGAGTAATCTACAGAGGTGATAAAACCCACCAGCGCAGACGTGACAATGCCCCAGCCAGCTACTGTTGCCGTAGCGCCGGTGCTTAATGGCTCAGCCATTAGCGGTCCCTCATAATGATTAATAAATTTTGATTTACTCGATTAGCTGATTCAGTTCGCTTATCGTCTGTCGGAATCGTTCCTCTTCCAGCTCGACGCCAATTGCAGAACGGCCCAGCTTAATTGCCGCCTTTATCGTTGACCCTGACCCCATGAAGAAATCAGCGACTACATCACCCGGCCTGCTGCTGGCGTTGATTATCTGCTCCAGCATGTCGGCGGGTTTTTCGCATGGGTGTTTGCCGGGGTAAAACTGAACCGGTTTATGTGTCCATACGTCTGTATAGGGAACCGCTACCGTGACGCCGAAATACCGGCGTAGGGATTTGTACTCCTCCTGCAGCTCCAGATATTTACGGCTGAGTGAGTGGTACGTGTCCACCAGCTGGTGGTGCGGTGCGGCTAACGTTCCTGATTGATGGCGTGCAATGGCTATCTTAGTAAACAGCGCCTGTAATTTGAGATAATCAGCCTCACTGGGTAGCTGCCATTGACTGGTGCCGAACCAGTGCGAAACCATGCTTTTCTTACCGGTAGCTTCGGCTATTTGAGCAGATGCCACGCCCAGTTCCGAGCGGGCATTACGGAAATAATCAATCAGTGGCTTTAGTACCTGCTGTTTCAGCTCAGCGCATTTTCGAGCATAGGCGTCTGGTTTGTACGGCCCCTGATAATGCTCTGCAAACAGTATGCGTTCAGTTGAGGGAAAGTATGATCGCAGGCTTTCTTTATTGCAGCCATTCCACCAGCCAGAGGGCTTAGCCCAGATGATGTGGTTAAGAATGTTGAAGCGGTTACGCATCATGATTTCAATATCAGATGCCAGTCGATGCCCTGAAAATAGATAGATACACCCGTTAGGTTTTAGCACCCGCCAGAACTCCGCCAAACAGCAATCTAGCCACCGTAAATAATCCACATCCCCTTTCCACTGATTGTCCCATCCATCCGGTTTCACTTTGAAATATGGCGGGTCGGTAACAATCAGGTCAACTGAATCGTCCGGCATGGTTTTCAGCACGCGCAGACAATCGGCATTGAACAATTCTAGGCCGGGCATCATTATTTTTTGCATCACATTTATTTCACAAATATAAACAGGTAAAAACCAGGAATAAAAAAACCCGCTCGGAGGCGGGTTTTAAAGAGGGGTTGCTTGCGGATGCAATCGTGCGAAGCATACAGGTATTTAATCAGTCACTGGCTCACTATTCAAGTAAAATCTTTTGGCGTTTAATTCAAAGGCATCATTCATCGGCTGATAAAGCATATATTCAGCAACTGATAACCATGTTTTTATACGGCGTCGACAGGTTGAGTAACTCCAATCGGGGTGATTCTCATTAAGCTCATTAGCAAGGTCACGCATACTCATCCTGTCGCGGTAATGCCTCTCAACAAGTTGGCGCAACGGTTGATCGTTAATAAGAACGCTGGCGATAACTCTATCCATTGCCAACGCTTCGTCATCTGTACAGAATGTCAGGCTTGAGCGCAGACTTTCCCGCATCATGTTTTCCATCCATGATTCTAGCTCTTTCGAACAACCCATTCTTTTCAACTTTTTAAGAACGTTGTTTAAATCGTTTTGCGTGATGACGTATTTCTTCAAAAGCTTTTTGAACATGTCCGGTGCTTCAGGGCATTCATTAATTGCTGACCAGCGCCCCCACATTTTCAACTTACCTTGGAGCCAAACAATTTCGAGTAACTTCAGTCCAAACCCTGCACTTGATAACTCTCTTTCTCGGACAAGCATAATTTCTCCACACTATTGAACTTGTAAATCTGATATCGCCGACTGCAATCGTGATATCAATAAAAACAGAGAAAAATCATCTAAAGACCCCGGTTAAACTCAATCAAATCATTATAGTTTTATAGCATTACAAAATAGCCATAACACATTGATATTAGTAAGAGTATTGAGCATCCCTCAACATCTCATAAACAGCACCAATATTTTTTAATTTGCTAAATTTATCATTGTTGAGCAATTGCGCAATGGCTGCCCTGAGTAAAATATTGATTAATAAATTATCATCAGTTAACTGTTTATCTCCCCCATGTACAATTGCCGAACGCATCCTATATACCTTCTTGAATTTCTGAGCTGTATCAATCCTTGATTCCTTATCGGTTGCAACAATAAAGACAAATATATCAGAAAGCTTTTCACCTATGCTTCTTTGGAAAAAGCCTAATTCGTCATGAGAAAACATTATTTCCATAGCCATGCACGTATATATAATTGAGCTTCTCCTATCTTTATTTATTGAAGACTCCCCTAAAGTTAATGCTGAATTTAGCATTCTTGATTCCATGTCATTCATTTTCTTACTATTGTTTTTATACTGTAAAAGTTTCCATAATTTCTTGAAATCAACATTTTCTGAAAAAAAAGCGTTATTAACTGGAACTTTTGTAACATGTCTGTTGGAAATATTCCCTGAAAGCAAAGTTCCATTGCTATCTGTAACATGAAAGGAACTGGTACTAACATACATTTGCTCGTGGCTCAGATCTGGGCTGAGAGGAAGCCCAAGGGATATATGTATGCTTTTATCCAGCATTCCAGAAATAAACACTATCAATCTAATGAAGTCTGTAAAAGCAGCTTCTGCTTTGACAATAGCTACCTCTGGATCATAAATGTTTTCAATAGTTACACTGATAAACATTCCCTTTGTATCTGACAGAGACATAGGAAGATCAACCATATATCCAAAACTATACCCATATAATTCAAACTTTCTCGCATTATTATCAAGCCTAATCCCTGATATTGGAGAATTCACAACTAGATTCTTGGGTTTAATTTCCAAAAAGCCAGAAAAGAACACATCAAAATCTTTTTCAAACGTTTCCTTATTACGCTTCGCCTCCAATAGCTTCTTTTCAATAAATTGGTATATTTTTTTTCGATCGAACCTTGAAGATATTCTTTCATCAATCAGAAAAATATTTTCCAGATTTTCATTAAATGCATTCGGGTCGGTAACATATATATAATTCTCGGAAGAACTCCAAAACCGCTGTGAATTCATAGCTGACTCTTTCGAGCCGATAGCTATTGAACTTAGTAACTTTAAAAATGCATCTTGAAATTTCATATCTCGCCTCAAAAAAAGCCATGCCACCAACCATCAGTGAATTAATTAAATACTTTTTATTTATATAAACTCAATGACCAAGAAATGCTTAACAACGTGCTTATCAATTTTCAAAGCCAACTGCCTCATAAAGTAATTCATCTCTATTGCTTTTTTGAACTCGACTTGGCTCACTTTACCATGAGCTATCTTGTTCCTTAGATCCCGTAATTTAGAAAACTCTTCAATTTCGTTCTTAGAAAACTCCACCCCAAAAGCATGTTCTGCCACATATGGAATTTGTGATGCCTTTAAATCCGAATAGCTTCCAAACAATTCAATTAAACCAAAAGTAGATAACATCTCTGAAGGAAATCTAAAATCTGTATGTTCTAAAGCAGAAATATGCTTCCTATATTTTGAAAGGTGCGTGCCTTTTTTATACTCTCTCAGTTTGTTAGCGTGTGCAGATGTCTCAGTTCTATCAGAAAATAAAATATGCTGCTTTCTTTTCTTAATTGCTGCATCTTTAAAAGAATCTTTCCCACCATGAAAGTCTTTGATTTCTGAAATCAACTCTTTGAAATACGACTCAAAATAGCTAAAAGTATTGATAAATAGTAATTTACCTAAGTTTTTCTTATATGATGTACTAAACGATTTCAATTGTTCTAAATTTGGATCACCTTTGAAATAATCAGCATTAGGTAATTTTTTAACTTTCTCAGCCTCTAAAGCTTTAATATATCCTTTCAATGCCGGGACAGCATTGCAGCATAATACTGCAAAATCTAAAGATGATTGTGTTTGTCCCTTGAGGACCTCAAATGCCTTGCTATTGGTCATCATTCCTGATAGCCTCCATTTTGTGCTGGTGTAAGTAACATACTCCAAAATTTTCTTAATAATCATAATGTGATTATTGCGAAGGTAGAGATTCTGGTTCAAGTCCAGAGCACATATTTAACTTGGCTTTTAGTAAGCTTAAGCCAATGAAGTTTTATACCAACCCTCGCTTAAAGTCATTAAATAATTTAAACAGCCCCCGCCCTCCTGCAATGCTCCCTTTTCATACCTTTAGCTATTTCCCCTTATAAAACAATTAATTAACCAGCCCTACTAATTTGTTAACTATCAAAATAACATCCTACTAACATCAAAGGAATTTAAGCTACCGCTCCACTTGCCTTTTCACATAGACCCGTAACATTCACCCTCACCAGGGCTTCTGCGAATTGCGGCGGCACTGCATTTCCACAGCGTGCTACCTGTTTATCTTTAGCGAATTTATTACCCATGTAATCGCGGTCGATGACATACCAGGACGGGAAGCCCTGTGCGGAGTAAAGCTCATGCGGCTGTAGCATACGCATGCCAATGTCCACTATCTGGTAGGTAATGCCATTGATGTTCACAAGCCCCGGACAGTCATGACCCTCACTGCTGTGCTCTGCCAGAAATGTACGCACTTCGCCTAAATGGGTGCCGCTGGCTGTCACTGTGTGCAGTGGCGTGTCTGTTGGCTGTCCTGTATTGGTGCCACGAAATTTGATGAGGCTGCTGGTCACTAACGCATGCTGATCGGTAGTCATTACCGTATGCACCGGCGCATCCATCGACGCGCCCGGACTTGAATAGTTGCCACCAAAATGTTTTGCCAGGAACGCAGAAACCAGAGCAAATTTATTACCACCGGCTGTGACCGTTCCCATCGGTTTGCCAATATCCAGCGCACGCGGCGCTTGCCCTTCCCGTTCGCCATAGCCAACCTGAATCAGCGTCGGGCTGATCAGGGCGCTTTTCCCGCCCCCGCCAGCAGTTATTGTTGCCAATGGATCATCAAGCTGGTGCCCGATGCTGTTACCAAACTGACGCGATATGAACGGGGCCAACTTTGCCTCAACAACGCCCAGCGCATGGCCATTACCGCCTGGCCGCTTTGACGTGCCTGCAGTAACAGTTGGCATCGGCTCAGTTACTTTCTGACCGGTTGCGCCAGTACGGAATTTCGTGAGGTGCGGCGTAACGATGGCGTAATCATGCGTTTTCGTAATGGTCTGCAGCGGCTCAGTCAGAGCCTGCCCACGGAAGCAGTCATATTTGGTTTTAGTACTGGTGTGGTTGCATTTGACGATGAACGGTGCCGGATTTTCGATCACAAAACGCTGAATGCCTCTGGCAATTCTACGCAGCGTGTTTTCAGCCAGCGGCTTCTTACGGTCAAAAATACTCTGGCACTCCAGAGACCAGTCAATGCACTCAGCGGCTGTTCGCCACGGCTTGAGGTTGCCAGATTGTACAGCAAGGCTTTGCGGGTCTCCGTGTGTTGGCTGAGGCCATGTTACAGGCTGTCCGTCGCAGCGCATCACCATGAAAAATCGTTTGCGAATAGTGGGCGCGCCGTAGTCGCAGGCGCGCAGTTCGCGGAACTCAACCGTGTAACCCAGCCCCCTTACCAGCTGCGCAGCTTCAAGCCCATGGCGATCAAGCTGCAGGCATTCACACACCTCATCCAGCGCTGGATGATCGGCATCAACGCCAGTGCTCAGCATTCCTACAAACGCGGCGAACGTTTCACCAGCCCGATTTGGGTCTGGCTGCGACTCACCCTCAAGCAGCGGCCCCCATGTCTGAAATTCAGTGACGTTTTCCAGCATGCCTACGCGAAATTTTGTATCTAACGCCCAGCGAATTGCCACCCATGCCAAGCCGCGAATTTCTTTTTTGACCGGCTTGCCGCCTTTCGCCTTACTGAAGTGGCGGCAATCAGGAGAGAACCAGACGAGGCCAACTGGCGCGCCATCGGTCGCCATTACCGGGTCAACCTCAAACACTGACTCGCAATAATGCAGTGTCTGCGGGTGATTTGTGGCGTGCATAGCGATGGCGTTAGCATCGTGATTAATGGCGATATCAACACTGCGGCCAATAGCCATCTCAATTCCCGTACTCGCTCCACCACCACCAGCAAAATTATCTACGATGATCTCTCTCATTCCCCGGCCTCCAGCGAGAGCGGCAGTTGCGTGACTGTTTCAATAATTTCTGCGTGCGACATTTTCTCAAGCAGCATGCGGTTAATATTGGTTTTCAATTCGCGCTGCTCATCAGCGGACAGGTCTGAAGCGGATTTGATCTGGCTGAACACCGTGTTTACCTCGATAGGCCAGGCTGGGGTAGATACGCCCATACCAGCTAACTCGTGGACGGCCTGACGCAACATGCGGTAATTGGACCAGCAATCTCGGTTAGTCTGCTCCACCAGCTCGATGAACTCCTGAACAGTGCATGGCTGACTCAGGCGTAAATCGGATAGCGTTCCGGTGAACCTCAGCAACTGCTCTGCCACCATCTCTGGATCATCATGCTGCTCAGACAGCCACTGTTTGATCACATGTTCGTCCTGATGCATATGGATGAGGCGCAGGGCTGTCTGGATGGTGTCCTGTGGAACGACAACGTGCTCAGGGTGTTCTACGGAGTCTGCCGCCCATGTATGTGCGTATTTCGACTCTGCGTAGGTGTATTGGGATTTCATTTTGAAGGCCGCCTGAACGCAGGCCCAGACCTCGACGCCACTCTGTTCCAGAATTTCATGTTTCGTCAGGGGTAAATCATCACCCTCGACGTTCTCTGGCTCAGCTGGTGCTGGTGGTTGTTCGCTGTCTGATATTGTGACGCCGAAGTGCTCTCTGGCAGCCTGAATGATATCCATCACCTCAGCCACCTGCAGGTCAGTTTCAAACGTCAGTGTGATACATGAGTCCTCCTCGTCCTGCTCTGCCTGACAGTTTTTGGCTAACAATTCCACCAGCAGGCGGGACTGTTTGGCGCTGAATTGTGCCAAGGCGGCGGTGCGGGTCAGTTTTTTCTTCCCGGCTGCTTTGGCTTTCTCCAGTTGCTCCCCGGCAATACGGCCAGCGGCAGGACCGTGCTTCTTGCTCAGTTCCATAGCGGTGGTTGCTGAGACCTCGCCAGACTCCACCATATTCAGGAGAGTCTCACCTGATGAGAGCAGCTGCAGGTGGTTCTCAACATCTGTAATCGACCGGTGAAATTCTCTGGCAATTTCAGTCAGACTGTAGCCCTTATTCTTCGCCTTGTTGTATTGGATAGCACGCTCAACCGGCGTCATCTGCAGGCCCTCATTGCTGCCGATCTGCAATGCGAGTTTTTGCAGTTCTGTTCCCACGAAGTCTTTACACTCAAGGCGGAGGATTTGGTAACCCCTCTCGGTCGCCAGCACTGCCCCCATGTAACGGTGCTGACCATCAAGAACGTGAATACCCTGCTCTGTCACCTCAACTGTCAGTGCGGGTAAGTCAGCCCCTGCGATCAGTAGCTCACACATTTTTTCAGCGTGCGCCATGTTCAGTGGGCGGCCCTGCTCTCCATCGACGATGTACAGCTCATCAACCGGGACATTGAAGGTTTTCTTGGCTGTAATGCCTGTGCCGTTGGCGTCTTTCTGTTTGTAATACTGAGATAAAGTTGTCATTTTTTAGTCCCTTAATTTCCGTGAAACCCTTCTGGGATGGCGTAATCGACTGGTGAAATGTCTGTGACTGACCGCTGAACCGGACCGAGCCTGACGATCAGCTCATCCCATTTTTCGCGGAGTTTGGCCGGGCTGAGGATATTGCGGCACCAGAACGGGTCGCTCTGGACGCGCCGGAACATCTTGCAAATCTGGTAGTGAGTGCGCTGGTCCTGTGAACACATCAGGCGCACATCGTTAGCCCACGCGGTCCAGTTGGGTTCTCTTGGTCTAGCCAGTTCGCCATCAGTCTCAGCCGCTTTTTCGTAAAGGTGGATGATTTGCTCCCATATCCACTGCGCGCACTTCAAATCCTCCTCGCTGCCCCACATGGTTCTTTTGGGGCTGTACACCACCGCGTCTGAATCACCAGGCAGGGGTTTATCCACAGGCAGAACGTCCGGGGACGTAGCTCCAGGACATATAGGGTTTTTATCTGATGGTTCATGTTTTGAATTTACTGACGGATCGTCGCCAGATTCTGGCGGGTGAAAACCCGGATTTTTGCCAGATTCCGACGGGTCAAAATTTGAGGGGTCAAAATTTGGTGCATCAGATTTTGACGCGTCAGATTTTGATGGGTCAGTTTTTGATGCATCAGATTTTGATGGGTCAGATACTGATGCGTCAGATTCTGGCTGGTGAGCATAGGCAGCTTCTCGCAGTTTCCTGACGTTCAGCTGGTACATGTTCGAAGTGTTTCTGTTCCCCTTGCGCCGTGTGGTACTGGTCAGCCAGCCATCGGCCTCAAGCTTGCGTATCGAGGTGCGCACAGTACTGGAGCCTGCACCAATCTGACGGGCTATAGTTGCGATTGACGGCCAGCAGATGCCCTCATCGCTGGAAAAATCAGCCAGGCGCGCCATGATGGCCACGCTGGTGATTTTCATACCTGACGCCGCGCAACCGTCCCAGACGTATGCAGACAATTTAACGCTCATCACTAACTCTCCTGAACTTCTGACCCCATATGTTACGGGGCTGAACGCAGACGTACGGGTAACCTGGACGCCTGAACAGCACCCGGTTATTCGTGACATCAACGCCTATAGTTTCAACAATCACACCGCGTGGATCGGCATAGCGCGCAACCCACGGCTGAATAATCTCGTCTGATAGCTGGGGCATTTAGCCCCCTGATTGATTTGATTTTCTGAGGTAGTCACCCACAGCTCGCTCTATGTAGTCGCGGGTGACTAAATTGCTCGTGCCCTGTAAATTCGACACATAAAGGAATGGCTGCCTACTACGTCCGCCCCTCATGGGCAGGCAACGGAATTGCGGAAAATCTGGGGATCTGTTTAAATTATTCACGCGATTATTTCTCCACACTAATTGATGTAGTCGCCGAAAGCGCCGGGCTGCAACCTGGCGCTTTCACTTTTCCGGGGCGCAAAAAACCCTGTAAACCAGCGTCGTATGCTCCTGTAATTTGGTAATGGCACGGTGCAACTCCTCGTCGATGATCTCGCGTTCGTGCGGTTCCACCACTCCATCCTCGATAGCTACCCTCACCTGCTGTGAGTATCGGGTGATCTGTTCGATAGCCTCTAGCAGCCGTTGATTGATATCGCCGTAATCCACCAGCTCGACATCCGGTAGTGGCACGAACACGCCGCCAGAGGTTTTCGCTATAGCTGTTGCGATGTGATGACTGCCTGCTGCCTGCTGCAATACCATCGACCAGCCAATCGGAAACAGCTGATCACCACCATTGCGCAGCCTGTTATGAACGCCGTCCTCGGTAACATCCAGAATCTCAGCGGCCTCGGAATATCCACCAGCCAGACCGGCGATAGTTTTGCGGATCGCTGTAATCAGCCATGCTGGCTGGCGCTCGGCTTTCCATTTCGGTTCATTACCCACGGTCCAATCCCTCCGGCTGTGGTTTGTTTATCTGTCGCAATGCTTAGGATAAATATCAGGACGGAGCTGATTCTTTGTAATCTGCCCGCTAGTGTGCTGCTCAATGGCTTGGGCAAGTGAAAAGCCCGCTTTTTTGTGACCGGCAAAAACTAGCCGTAGATAACCAGTGCTGGAGCCCAAAATCTCAGCCAGCGCCTCCCGTTCTTCCAATGACAGTGAATTCCAATAGCTTCGCATGGCTATGTACCTCCGGTGTACATAATACACATGTAATTGGAACCATCAAGACCCTTGTTCCCATTTGGTACACGTTATTCAATGGAGCTATGAAAACCATTAAAGAAATCCGTCGCATTAATGCGAGAAATTTGCGCGACCACGCTGGTGGCAACTCATCGTTTGCAAAAAGAATTGATCGTGAGCCAACCCAGACCAGTCGGTTCCTAGGTGAAAATGCAACCAAAAATATTGGAGACGATTTGGCAAGACATATTGAGGAGTGTTTTAAAAAACCAGTTGGTTGGTTGGATCAGGATCATCCCGAACAAAATATCAACAGTTTAGATTTAGAGAGAGTTTCTGGTACCTCTTTGACGATCCACAATGTGCCCGTCATCTCATGGGTGCAGGCTGCCGCATGGACTTCAACTAACCATGACGAGGTAGATTTGAGCGCGTTAGAGGCCTATCCATGCCCTGTCCCATGCGGCCCCACTACATACATTTTGAGAGTCACTGGTGAGTCGATGATCGACGAATACAAGCCTGGTGAAATGATTTTCGTTGACCCTGATGTGGCACCTGTTCATGGTGACGACGTAATCGCACTTATGACTGATTCAGGTGAAACAACGTTCCGGCGTCTGATTGAGGATGGCAGCGAACGCTATTTGAAGGCGCTTAATAAAAGCTGGCCGGAGCCTTATATCCGAGTAACTGATAACTGCACCATCATTGGTACAGTTATATTTTCGGGTAAACCCCGGAGATACCAAAACCGCTCTTAAATATTCGAACGAAAAATAAAAAGCAACCTGCGAAAGCGGGTTTTTTTGCGCTTGACATTGTACCCCCAGGATACATAATGAACCCACTTTCACCGGGTACATGTACTCAAAAATTTTTTTAGTGTGGAGAAACGGCAGTGGGCTATTGCAGTAGCCCACCAGCCATAATCGAGGAAACGATTATGATCCAGGACATCGACGACCTGATTAATGAAATTTTCGACGAATACCCCCGACCACGCCTCATCTGTAATACCCCTGGCGATTACACACCGAGGCTGGTTTCGCAGCTCAACCTGAAGCGCACCACGCGCACCAAACTTACCCCACCCCGCTCGCATGTATGTTCCTGCCCTGTTCAGCAGGAGACGCGCCCGACTGATTGCCAGTGGGATTTCCATGGAATGTATGGGTTAAGGAGTCAGGGATGAGTGAAGTTAAACGTTATTCCCATAATGGTTTGCGGGGAATGTTAGAGCACAAAGCGGGGCGTTATGTCAGTTATGAACGCTACTCTGCTCTTAATACGGAGCGTGACGCGCTAGCAGCTGAGAATGCGGTTTATGCACAAATAATTGAGCGCCTCAAAGGCCAATACAGTGCAGCTGGTTATCACGCCATAGAGAATTCACTAAATCCTGCACAGTCACTGCTATACGACGCCATGCAGGTGCTGAAACAGCCAGCCACCGACGCCTACCTTAACTCTGTGCGGGCTGAGGGTGTTGAGATGGTTAAGGCACATCCCGCAATAAGCCTCTGCGCACTCACGCATGTCTGCGAAGAAATTGCAGCCCAACTCCGCGCCGGTAAGGGTGGTGAAAAATGACAGTGAAAACTCATACCGGAACGGTGATCACGAAGACCGGGAAAAAACAGGTCAGATTGCACCAGAGCGCCACAACTTGGGTAGTTAGCGGCAAAGAATATTACTACAAAGAAACTGGCCGCCGTGGGGATGCAGGAGGAACACGTGCCCGCCTGCTGTTGGATAGCATCGCTCCTATCTCAGTGAATCAAATCGTCAAGGACGGTGAGTGATGGATGCTGCAGCCAGAAAGAAATACCTCACTAAAATCCAAAAATTGATGCGTCTGGCAGAGAACACCAGTAGCCCTGCAGAAGCTGCCAGTGCCATGTCAAAAGCGCAGGCATTCATGCGTGAGCATGGCCTGAGTGAATCAGAGGTCGTGTTCTCTGAAATCAGCACCAGCGATAGCAAAAGCTCTCCAAGTGATGCAGAGAAACTACCTCTTTACATGATCTACCTTACTCAAACCATCGAAAAAGCCTTCGCTGTGAAATGCCTTGTGGGTTGGAGAGCAACCTCTGGCTACCGCTACAAACGCGTCGTTAGTTTTTACGGGTTGGATAACCGTGATGTTGCAGCTGCGTACATTTTCGACGTTCTGACACGCCAGATTAAGCAGGCGCGAAAAAAATTCATCAACGAGCACTGCGAAAGTTGGCTTGCCCCGAAGCGAAAGGCTGCACTGGCTGACCACTTTTGTGAGGGCTGGGCCTCTGGTGCCTATCACGCAGTGAAAGAGCTGGTCATCGATGAAGAGCAGGAGGCCAAAATGAGTGCCTACGCGGAGAAACTGAGAGATGAGGGCATGGGTAAAGCCAGGACCCGTAATAGTAAAGACGATGACTGCCCCTCTCATGCTAAATATCTCGGCTACCAGGAAGGTAAGCACGCAAAGGTGTTTCATGGGGTTGATGGAAGCAGTAATGGCCCTGCGCTAATCAGTATGGCGGAATAATAATGTCCGGTAATGAGGTTTGATTATGTCCAGAATGGTTAGCCTTGAGGATTGGGCTAAAGATGAATTTGGAGAAGAGGCTCCAAGTGTGCGCACTTTGAAGGTGTATGCAAAAGGCAGAATGATGGCCCCTCCAGCGGTAAAGGTTGGCCGGAAATGGATGATTGATCGCGAGGCACGATTTACCGGGATTCTCGCCGCACCGAAATTAGCACCGACAGCAAACCCAAAATTGAGAAGGATTATCGAGGATGGCTGCAAGACCGCGCACCCATAACATTACAATCCCCAACCTTTATTCAAAGCTGGATAAACGCACTGGTCGTGTGTATTGGCAATATAAGCACCCTATCACTGGCAAATTTCACAGCCTGGGAACCAATGCTGATGAAGCGAAGCAGGTCGCAAATGAAGCAAACGCCATTATTGCAGAACAGCGGACCCGGCAAATACTCAGCATTAACGAGAAGATCGCAAAAATGCGGGAGTCGCGGGAATTTATCACCGTCACAACCTGGCTTGATCGTTACCTTGAGATACAGCAGGAGCGTCTTGAGTCAGGGGAGATAAAAATAAATTCCGTGAAGCAGAAAAAGAAGCCGGTCGAATTATTACGCCAGAATTGCGGGATGATGTATTTAAAGGACGTTGGCGCGTTAGAGGTCGCAGAGATAGTCGATGCTATTAAAGCCGAAGGCCATAACCGAATGGCTCAGGTAGTGAGGATGGCGATCATTGATGTGTTCAAAGAGGCCCAGCACGCTGGGCACGTTCCCCCCGGCTACAACCCAGCGCAGGCCACCAAACAACCACGTAACCGGGTAGTACGTCAGCGTCTTTCACTGGATGAGTGGCAAGCCATATTCAGCGCTGCAGGGGATCACCCGCCCTATCTTCAGTGCGCAATGCTATTAGCTCTGGTCACCGGCCAGCGCATAGGCGATATCTCTAATATGCAATTTTCGGACATCTGGGACGACATGCTGCATGTTACTCAGGAGAAAACCGGCTGCCGTGTTGCCATTCCTCTGAGCTTGAGGTGCATGGCTATTGATATCTCACTCAGAGAGGTTATCGCTCAATGCCGGGACGCTGTGGTGAGTAAATATCTGGTCCATTTCCGTCACTCAACCTCTCAGGCCGTCCGGGGTAATAAGGTTTCTGCCAGCTCTATTACAACGACGTTCAAAAAGGCCAGGAATCACTGTGGGCTGTCATGGGATGAAGGTGCAGCACCTACCTTTCATGAGCAGCGTTCGCTATCGGAACGTCTGTATCGTGAACAGGGTGTGGACACTCAAAAATTACTCGGCCATAAGACTCAGAAAATGACTGATCGCTATAACGATGATCGAGGCAAAGACTGGATTGTGGTTGCTGTGTGACGGTGATTTTATAGACAGTTTTGGGGAAGAGTTTTGGGGAAGAGTTTTGGGGAAGTTTTGGGGAAAGGAGGCGTGAAATAAAAAGCCAACACGATTTTTACATTCGTGTTGGCTATATGTTACGTAAAGCCGATTACATATTTTCGATGATCGCGTCACCAAACTCTGAACATTTCAGCAGCTTAGCGCCATCCATCAGGCGTTCGAAATCGTAAGTCACAGTCTTGTTAGCGATAGCGCCTTCAACACCTTTAACAATCAGGTCAGCCGCTTCGAACCACTCCATGTGACGCAGCATCATTTCTGCGGACAGAATAATTGAACCTGGGTTCACTTTATCCTGACCTGCATACTTAGGTGCTGTACCGTGGGTCGCTTCGAACAGCGCACACTCGTCACCGATGTTGGCGCCTGGTGCGATACCAATACCGCCAACCTGCGCTGCCAGAGCGTCAGAGATGTAGTCACCGTTCAGGTTCATACAGGCGATAACGTCATACTCAGCCGGACGCAGCAGGATCTGTTGCAGGAACGCATCAGCAATCACATCTTTAACGATGATCTCTTTGCCGGTGTTCGGGTTTTTGAACTTCATCCACGGGCCGCCGTCGATCAGTTCGCCGCCGAACTCTTCTTTCACTAACTGGTATCCCCAGTCTTTGAAAGAACCTTCGGTGAACTTCATGATGTTGCCTTTGTGAACCAGGGTCAGTGAATCACGATCGTTAGTGATGGTGTATTCCACTGCCGCGCGCACCAGACGTTTGGTACCCGCTTCTGAACACGGCTTAACGCCGATACCGCACTGCTCAGGGAAGCGAATTTTCTTCACGCCCATCTCTTCGCGCAGGAACTTGATCACTTTGTCCGCTTCGGCAGAGCCCGCTTTCCACTCGATACCCGCATAGATATCTTCGGAGTTTTCACGGAAGATCACCATGTCGGTCTCTTCAGGACGTTTAACCGGGCTTGGCGTGCCTTTGTAGTAACGTACCGGACGCAGGCAGACGTAGAGGTCAAGCTCCTGACGCAGGGCCACGTTCAGTGAACGAATACCGCCGCCGACCGGGGTGGTCAGTGGGCCTTTAATGGCCACGCGATATTCTTTGATTAAGTCGAGAGTTTCCTGTGGCAGCCAGACATCCTGGCCGTAGAGTTCAACTGACTTCTCACCGGTGTAAATCTCCATCCAGGAGATCTTACGCTCGCCGTTGTAGGCTTTCTTCACCGCCGCATCGACGACTTTCAGCATTACCGGGGAAACATCAACACCGATACCGTCACCCTCAATGTAAGGAATGACCGGATTGTTTGGCACTGTGAGCTTGCCCTGATTCAGGGTGATTTTCTGACCTTCCGCCGGAACAACTACTTTGCTTTCCATTAACCTCTCCTGGGCGTTTGTTAATGATTTGTAAGATGCGCGTCAATACTACTTGAATATTTCCGCCACGCCAATCACCGCAATTTCACGTTATAATGCGCCGAATGTTTCTGACTGCAAAGCCCATGCGAAAAACTTCTCAACGAATTCACCAGGATAAACGATTCAGCCGCCCGATGCGTGATGCGCGGCGTTCCCCTGCCCGCCCTCCGGCTCCGCGCCGCGTGATTCTGTTTAACAAACCGTTCGACGTGTTACCGCAGTTCACCGATGAAGCGGGCCGCCGAACACTGAAGGATTTTGTCAGCGTCGCAGAGGTTTATGCCGCAGGTCGCCTCGATCGCGACAGCGAAGGATTGATGGTGCTGACCAACGACGGCGCGCTGCAGGCTGCGCTGACTCAGCCCGGCAAACGCACAGGTAAGATCTATTATGTGCAGGTGGAAGGCGAGCCACAGGAGACGGATCTGCAGCCTTTACGGGATGGGGTTAATCTGAAAGATGGGTTGACGCTGCCCGCGGGCGTAGAAAAAGTGGCTGAGCCTGAGTGGCTCTGGCCACGTCAGCCACCTATACGCGAACGTAAAAACATCCCGACGCAGTGGCTGAAAATCACGCTGTATGAAGGCCGTAATCGTCAGGTTCGCCGGATGACCGCCCACATTGGCTTTCCCACATTGCGATTGATCCGGTACGCGATGGGGAGTTATTCGCTCGACGATCTGGCTCCGGGCGCGTGGCGTGAACTCAGCGAAAGTGCGCTCTGAAAACCGGTTTTTTATAACCTCAGGTTAACAATTGCGGAGAAGTGATGTTTAAACCCCATGTTACTGTCGCCTGTCTGGTTCAGGCAGAAGGTGAATTACTGGTGGTGGAAGAGACGATCAACGGTCGCCCCACCTGGAACCAGCCCGCCGGGCATCTTGAAGCGGATGAAACTCTGCTGGAAGCCGCAGAGCGCGAACTCTATGAAGAGACCGGCATCGCCACGCCGATGCACTATTTCATCGCGATAAACCAGTGGATCGCACCCGACAGTACGCCTTTTGTGCGTTTTCTGTTTGGCGTGGATCTGGCGGAAAAAGCGCCAACCCAGCCGCAGGACAGCGACATCGATTGCTGCTGGTGGTTGCCGCCAGCGCAGATTCTCACTGCCTCTAACCTGCGTTCGCCGCTGGTCGCGGAAAGCGTACGCCTGTGGCAACAGGGCACGCGCTACCCGCTACATCTGGTCAGCCCGTTCCGGTGGCCGTTTCACGAGGGTGCGCGCCTGCCTTCTGCATGATAGAATGCGCCGCCTGTTTTTTTATCGTAATGCGAGCGTGTCATGTCTGACAACAGCCAGAAAAAAGTGATCGTCGGTATGTCCGGCGGCGTCGATTCTTCCGTTTCCGCCTGGTTACTGCAACAGCAGGGTTACCAGGTTGAAGGCCTGTTCATGAAGAACTGGGAGGAGGACGATGGCGAGGAGTATTGTACCGCCGCGGACGATCTGGCGGATGCGCAAGCGGTGTGCGACAAGCTGGGTATGAAGCTGCACAAAGTTAACTTTGCCGCTGAATACTGGGATAACGTCTTTGAGCACTTCCTCGAAGAGTACAAAGCAGGCCGCACGCCCAACCCCGATATCCTCTGCAACAAAGAGATCAAATTCAAAGCGTTCCTGGAGTTCGCGGCTGAGGATCTCGGCGCAGATTTTATCGCCACCGGTCACTACGTGCGTCGTCAGGACGTGGCTGGCCAGAGCCAGCTGTTGCGCGGTCTGGATGGCAACAAAGATCAGAGCTACTTCCTCTATACCCTGAGCCACCAGCAGATCGCCCAAAGTCTGTTCCCGGTTGGCGAGCTGGAAAAACCGGAAGTGCGCCGCATTGCCGAACAGCTGGACCTTATCACCGCGAAGAAGAAAGATTCGACCGGCATCTGCTTTATCGGTGAGCGCAAATTCCGCGACTTCCTGGCGCGCTATCTCCCGGCTCAGCCTGGCGAAATAGAAACCACCGAAGGCCAGATCGTCGGTGAACATCAGGGGCTGATGTACCATACTCTGGGACAGCGTAAAGGCCTGGGTATTGGCGGCCTGAAAGAGAGCAAAGATGATCCCTGGTATGTGGTCGACAAAGATGTGGCGCGTAACCGCCTGATTGTCGCCCAGGGCGGCGATCATCCGCGTCTGATGTCCGTCGGCCTGATTGCGCAGCAGCTGCACTGGGTTGATCGCCAGCCGATTACCGCCCCGCTTCGCTGCACCGTGAAAACCCGCTATCGTCAGACCGATATTCCCTGTGAGATTATCCCACACGGCGACGATCGGATTGAGGTGCGTTTCGACGAGCCGGTTGCAGCAGTGACGCCGGGTCAGTCTGCGGTGTTTTACCTTGGTGAGGTCTGCCTCGGTGGCGGTATTATCGAACAGCGTCTGCCGTTAGTGGCGGAGTAAGCGGGCTCAGCCCGCATTGATGACGCGTAAACAGGAGTAACCGTGGCGAAAAATTATCAGGAAATTACGCTGGCGCTGGCGGGCATCTGTCAGTCGGCCCATCTGGTGCAGCAGCTGGCTCAGCAGGGTCACTGCCAGCCGGAGGCGCTGACCGTATCGCTGCGCAGCGTACTGGACCTCAATCCTGGCTCAACGCTGGCGGTGTTTGGCAACAATGAAGCCAACCTGCGCCTCGGACTTGAAACCCTGATGGCGGTGCTGAACAGCAGCAGTCGTCAGGGTGCAGGTGCAGAGCTGACGCGTTACACCCTGAGCATGATGGTGCTGGAGCGCAAGCTCAGCGCCAGTAAAACAGCCATGGCGACGCTGGCCCAGCGCATCACTCAGCTGGATCGCCAGCTGGCGCATTATGAACTGGAGTCAGACACCATTCTCAGCGCGATGGCTGCCATCTATGTGGATGTGATCAGCCCGCTTGGCCCGCGTATTCAGGTCACCGGTTCGCCTGCGGTACTGCAAAATACGCAGGTACAGAGTAAAGTGCGCGCCACCCTGTTAGCCGGTATCCGTGCTGCCGTATTGTGGCAGCAGGTCGGTGGTGGCCGACTGCAACTGATGTTCTCGCGTCAGCGTTTGCTGCGTGAAGCGAAAACCCTCTTATCCCGGCTGCCACTGACTTACTAAGTCGGTGCGGCAAAACACTGCTAAATGATTCAGGAGTTGCACTGATGGAATTATCCTCTCTGACCGCCGTCTCACCTGTCGATGGTCGTTACGGCGATAAAGTCAGCCCGCTGCGTGCGATTTTCAGCGAATTCGGTTTGCTGAAATTCCGCGTTGAGGTTGAAGTTCGCTGGTTACAAAAACTGGCCGCGACCGCAGAGATCAAGGAAGTTCCTGCATTTGATGCCGACGCAAACGCTTTCCTTGATGCGATTGTCGCTGGTTTTTCCGAAGAAGATGCCGCGCGCATCAAAACCATTGAGCGCACCACCAACCACGACGTCAAAGCGGTTGAGTATTTCCTGAAAGAGAAAGTTGCCGACGTCCCTGCCCTGCATGCTGTTTCTGAATTTATCCACTTCGCCTGTACTTCTGAAGATATCAACAACCTGTCGCACGCCCTGATGCTGGAAACAGCCCGTCGTGACGTGATCCTGCCTTACTGGCAGCAGCTGATTACCGCTGTGAAGGATCTTGCCAGCGAATATCGTGACATTCCGCTGCTCTCCCGCACCCACGGCCAGCCGGCTACACCGTCGACGATGGGTAAAGAGATGGCGAACGTCGCTTACCGTCTGGAGCGTCAGTTACGTCAGCTGAAACAGATTGAGGTGCTGGGCAAAATCAACGGGGCTGTAGGGAATTACAACGCCCACATTGCCGCCTATCCCGAAGTGGACTGGCATGCGCTGAGCGAGAACTTCGTCACCTCGCTGGGGATCACCTGGAACCCTTACACCACCCAGATTGAGCCGCACGACTATATTGCCGAAATGTTCGACTGCATCGCCCGCTTTAACACCATCCTGATCGATTTCGATCGCGATATCTGGGGTTATGTGGCGCTGAACCATTTCAAACAGAAGACCATTGCGGGCGAGATTGGCTCGTCGACCATGCCGCACAAAGTGAACCCAATTGACTTCGAAAACTCCGAAGGCAATCTGGGCCTGGCGAACGCGGTAATGCAGCATCTGGCCAGCAAACTGCCGGTCTCACGCTGGCAGCGCGATCTGACCGACTCCACCGTGCTGCGTAACCTCGGTGTGGGCGTCGGTTATGCGCTGATCGCCTATCAGGCGACGCTGAAAGGCATCTCGAAACTGGAAGTGAACCGCGATCGTCTGCTGGACGAACTGGATCACAATTGGGAAGTGCTGGCAGAACCGATCCAGACGGTAATGCGCCGTTACGGCATTGAGAAACCTTATGAGAAGCTGAAGGAGCTGACGCGCGGTAAACGCGTCGATGCCGCCGGCATGCAGGCCTTTATCGACAGCCTGGCGCTGCCAGAAGAGGAAAAAGTCCGTCTGAAGCAGATGACGCCTGCAAACTATATTGGTCGCGCTATCCAGATGGTTGACGATCTGAAATAATGCCCGCCGCAGACCGGCCCAGTCCGGTCTGCGTTAACATCTTGTTTAATACATTTCGCGTATACTTTCTGCAGGTTGACTCAAACAGAGTGTAAGGAATTTCTATGCGTGTTCTGGTTGTTGAAGACAATGCCCTGCTGCGCCATCATCTCGCCGTCCAGTTACGTGACATGGGCCATCAGGTCGATGCCGCCGAAGACGCCAAAGAAGCTGACTATTTTCTTCGGGAACATCTGCCCGATATCGCGCTGGTGGATCTCGGCCTGCCGGATGAAGATGGTATGTCTCTGATTCGCCGCTGGCGCAGCGATGCCGTGCGCCAGCCGATTCTGGTGCTGACCGCCCGTGAAGGCTGGCAGGCCAAAGTTGAGGCGCTGGAAGCCGGCGCGGATGACTACGTCACCAAACCGTTTCACATTGAAGAAGTCGCGGCACGCCTGCAGGCGCTGATGCGTCGTAACAGCGGACATGCCTCGCAAATCATCGATATGGCCCCGTTTCAGGTTGATCTCTCCCGCCGTGAACTGACGGTCAATGAAGAGCCAGTGAAGCTCACGGCCTTTGAGTACACCATTGTCGAAACGCTGATCCGTAACGCGGGCAAAGTGGTGAGCAAAGACTCGCTGATGCTGCAGCTCTATCCTGACGCCGAACTGCGTGAAAGCCACACCATCGACGTTCTTATGGGCCGTCTGCGCAAAAAAATTCTGGCGTTGCATCCTACTGACGTGATCGCCACCGTGCGTGGCCAGGGCTACCGCTTTGATCTCTGACCATGTCCTGGTTTAATCGTTATCGCCCTATTTCGCTGCGCGCCCGCTTTCTGCTGGCCTCCGCAGCGATCGTCCTCTTCCTCTCACTCTCCTACGGCATGGTGGCGGTGATTGGCTATGTGGTCAGTTTCGATAAAAACACCTATCGCGTGATGCGCGGCGAGAGCAACCTGTTCTTTACGCTGGCGCAATGGCATGACAACAAACTCACCATCGCCCAGCCGGAACGGATGACGCTCAACTTCCCGACGCTGGTGTTTATTTACGATGAGCACGGCAAGCTGTTGTGGCAGCAACGCGACGTGCCGGAGATCCGCAAGAAGATCCGCCGTGAATGGCTGCTGAAGCCTGACTTCTACGAGATTGATACCAGTAACCGTACCAGCATGGTGGCGATGGGCAATAACCTGAATGCTCAGCAACGACTCAACGACTGGGACAATGACAGCAACGATACCTTTACCCATTCGGTCGCCGTTAACCGTTACGATGCCACCACGAATCTGCCCGCGCTCACCATTGTGGTGGTCGACTCTATCCCGCAGGAGTTGCAGCATTCTGATGTGGTCTGGTCGTGGTTCAGCTATGTGCTGGCGGCCAACCTGATACTGATCATTCCGTTGCTGTGGCTGGCGGCGCACTGGAGTCTGCGGCCGATTGGCGCGCTGACGCAGCAGGTGCGCGAACTGGAGACCAGCCAGCGCGAAAATCTGGCGGATAATCCGCCGCAGGAACTGCGCAGTCTGGTGCGTAACCTCAATCTGCTGCTGACCAATGAGCGACAACGCTATACCCGCTATCGCACCACGCTTTCAGACCTGACCCACAGTCTGAAAACGCCGCTGGCCGTGTTGCAGAGCACCCTGCGCTCGCTGCGCAACGGCAAGGAACTGACGGTGGAACAGGCTGAGCCGGTGATGCTGGAGCAGATTAGTCGAATCTCGCAGCAGGTCGGTTATTATCTGCATCGCGCCAGTATGCAGGCCGATCACAATCCGCTGCAGCGCGATCTGCATTCCGTTTCCGGTCTGCTCGACAAGCTCTGCTCAGCCCTGAATAAAGTCTATCAGCGTAAAGGCGTGGCGATTTCGCTGGATATCTCACCGGAGCTGACCTTTGTTGGCGACCAGAATGACTTTATGGAAGTGCTGGGCAACGTGCTCGATAACGCCTGCAAGTACTGCCTGGAATTTATCGAAATCAGCGCTTTTCAGAGCGAAAATGCACTCCATCTCTATATTGACGATGATGGTCCGGGCATTCCCGAGAGCAAGCGCGATTTAGTGTTTGTCCGGGGTCAGCGCGCCGACACCCTGCGTCCCGGTCAGGGACTGGGTCTGGCGGTGGTGCGCGATATTCTTGAGCAATATGAGGGCAACGTCATCGCCTCCGGTAGCGCACTCGGCGGAACACGCATGGAAGTGGTCTTTCAGCGCCAGGAAGTCGAACATCGCCGCGAGTAGAAAACCCTCAGGGCTGTTATACTTGCTGGCATTTACAGCCCTAAGCGGAACCCTTTTATGGACTATCAGCTCGATATTAACTGGCCCGATTTTATTCAGCGTTACTGGCAGAAACGCCCGGTAGTGCTGAAGCGTGGTTTTAAAAACTTTGTCGATCCTCTTTCACCGGATGAACTGGCCGGTCTGGCGATGGAAAACGAGGTGGATAGCCGCCTGGTCAGCCATCAGGATGGCAAATGGCAGGTCAGCCACGGCCCGTTCGAGAGCTATGATCATCTGGGTGAAAACAACTGGTCGCTGCTGGTACAGGCGGTCAATCACTGGCATGAAGCCTCTGCCGCACTGATGCGCCCTTTCCGTTTCCTGCCTGACTGGCGTGTTGATGACCTGATGGTGTCGTTTGCCGTGCCTGGCGGCGGCGTCGGTCCTCATTTTGATCAGTATGATGTCTTTATTATTCAGGGTGCCGGTCGCCGTCGCTGGCGCGTCGGTGAAAAGGTGCCGCTGAAGCAGCACTGCCCGCACCCGGATCTGCTGCAGGTTGAGCCATTCGACGCCATCATCGATGAAGAGATGGAGCCGGGTGATATTCTCTATATTCCGCCAGGGTTCCCGCATGAAGGCTACTCGCTGGAAAACGCCCTGAACTACTCCGTGGGTTTCCGTGCCCCCAGCGGACGCGAGTTAATCAGCGGCTTTGCAGATTACGCGCTGGCTAATGAGCTGGGCAGCCTGCGCTTCAGCGATCCGGATGTCCCTGCACGTGATTGCCCGTCGCAGATTCTGCCGCAGGAGATTGAAGGCGTACGTCAGTTGATGCTGGATGTGGTCAATCAGCCGGAGCAGTTCGCTCAGTGGTTTGGCGAATTCATTTCCCAGTCACGCCACGAACTCGATGTCGCGCCGCCGGAACCGCCTTACCAGCCTGATGAAATTTATGATGCGCTGCAACAGGGCGATACCCTGAGCCGGTTAGGTGGCCTGCGTGTCCTGACGATTGGCGATGCGGTCTATGTCAACGGTGAGCGTGTTGAGTGTTCACATCCCGATGTGATGGCGGTACTGGCGCGCCACTATCGCATCACACTGGACGATCTGGGGGATGCGCTGGATGACCCGTCGGTACTGGCGCAGATCGCTGATCTGGTCAATGCCGGTTACTGGTACTTCGGCGACGAATAATCTGAGCTGATAATGAATCAGGCTCTCTTGCCACCGTGGCAGAGAGCCTTTTTTGTGTCTGCGGGTTAATTCTTCTTCTGCGCCGCCAGCTCTGACAGCCGCACAATCACTTCCACCGATTTCGCCATGATATTCAGCGAAGCAAGCTCATGCTTGCCGTGATAGTTATAGCCACCGGTGAAGATGTTCGGGCAAGGCAGCCCTTTCCAGGACAGCGCCGATCCATCCGTACCGCCGCGAATCGGTTTCACTACCGGCTCAATGCCGCAGTCACGCATCGCCTGTAAAGCCAGTTCGATGATGTGCGGGAACGGCTCAACCTTTTCACGCATGTTGCGATAGCTGTTGGTGATCTCGACGGTGACCGAACAGTCCGGGTGCAGGGTTTTGTTGATCTCTGCGGCAATCTGCAGCAGCGTCTGTTTACGCTGTTCAAAACTCTCCGTTTCGAAGTCACGAATGATATAGAGCATCTCGGCGTGTTCAACGCTGCCTTTGATCTGATGCAGATGATAGAAGCCCTGATAGCCGTCAGTATATTGCGGTTTTTCGCTGGCCGGGACCGCGGCATGAAACTGGTTTGCCAGATCCAGCGCATTGACCATCACCCCTTTGGCGGAGCCAGGGTGCACGTTGTTACCGACGATTTTGACGGTGGCCGAAGCAGCGTTGAAGTTCTCATACTCGAACTCCCCTAAATCACTGCCATCAATGGTGTAGGCCCAGTCAGCGGCAAAGCCTTCCACATCAAAGTGAGAAGTGCCGCGACCAATCTCTTCATCGGGCGTAAAGGCAACGCGGATCGCACCGTGCGGCGTATCGCTCGCAGCCAGTTGCGCCATCGCCGTCATGATCTCAGCGATACCCGCTTTATCATCCGCGCCCAGCAGGGTTTTGCCATCGGTGGTAATCAGCGTATGCCCAATCAGCTTGTGCAGCACCGGGAACATCACCGGCGAGAGAATTTCGTTGCCATTACCCAGCGCAATGTCTCCGCCGCGATAATTTTCAATGATCTGCGGATTCACATGTTTCGCCGTAAAGTCTGGCGAGGTATCCATGTGAGAGATGAAACCGATGACTGGCGTCGGCCAGTCAACATTGGCAGGCAGTGTGCCCATGACGCAACAGTGATCGCTTAAGGAGACATCGACAAAACCCAGTGCCAGCAACTCCTCCTGCAGCTGACGCGCCAGCGTCCACTGCCCTTCACTGCTGGGCACCTGGCGCGCCTGCGGCTTAGCCTGGGTCTCAACGGCCACATAACTTAAAAAGCGCTCAAGTAACTGTTCCATATCCCATCCTTTAAAAGTGCCATCCGGTATTATTAACAGACCAGCCGGTTACAACGTTGCGTAAAATCATTCGCAGACAGGTTAGCGCTGTCGATAACCTTTGGGAAAGCAATAAGCCCGAAAAAAACGGCTGATTACGAGATTGTTGCGGCAAACCTCGCAATGTTGATAAACACCGGGCGGCTGGAATCAGCATGACGGTCAAGAAACGGCGAGGCGGCCATAGCCGCCCCTGCTTACTTATAAAGCGCGCGCAGCAGCTTATGCACAAACTCCGGCACCACTTCGCTCGCCAGGCCGTAATGCCGCTCGGCAAATTCGTTGCCCACCTGGCTTGGCTCCAGGTTCAGCTCAACAGTATGCGCGCCCTGCAGTTTGGCTTCATGGACAAAACCCGCGGCCGGATAGACATGGCCTGAGGTGCCGATAGCGATAAAGTAATCGGCCTGTTCAAGCGCCTGATAAATCTGCTCCATGCCCAGCGGCATCTCACCGAACCACACTACGTGCGGCCGCAGCGCAGAGGGGAACTGGCAGCAGGTGCAGCGATCGTCCGGCGTGATATCACCGGTCCACTCAATGACCTGACCGCTGGTGACACAGCGCACTTTTAGCAGTTCACCGTGCATATGCAGCACCCGGCTGTTTCCGGCACGCTCATGCAGATTGTCGATGTTTTGCGTGACCAGCAAAAAGTTATCGCCTAATACCTGTTCCAGCTCCGCCAGCGCCAGATGGGCCGCGTTAGGCTGAATCTCTGCCTCCTGCAATTGCTGGCGGCGCGCATTGTAGAAGCGCTGCACCAGCGCGGGATCGCGCTGAAATCCTTCGGGCGTCGCAACATCTTCAACGTGGTGCTCTTCCCACAGGCCGTCAGCGGCGCGGAAGGTCCGGATGCCGGACTCCGCTGAGATGCCTGCGCCGGTCAGCACGACAACATGCGGCTGAGGATGGGCGGCCAGTTCGGCCTGACGATCGCGCTCAAATATGCGCTGGCGAAAGCGCTGATGCACTTTTCTCCGGGTTTTCTTCAGGCGGGCAAGTCGTATGCGGCGACGTGGTGTACGCATAAAATCTCCTGGCGTAGCAGCTGCGGCGAGCCGCTCTAAACAGATTCCGGGTTAACATCACCCGATAGTAACGGTTGCTGAGGGCCGCGCCCAACAGCAAAGGTCTTAAACAGATGCGGCGCGAAAGGATTCGCGCCGCATTTTTTCACTGACCGCTTAATACCCGAGCCGGGTCAATGCGGCTGGCGCGTCTGGCGGGATACCAGCTCGCCAGCAGGCTCAGCAGAATCGCGGTAATCAATACTGAGAACACATCAATCCAGTGCAGTTCCGACGGCAGGAAATCAATGAAGTAGATATCACCCGCCAGCAGATGATGACCGGTAACCGACTCCAGCCCGCGCACCAGTGAGGTCAGATTCAGCGCCACCAGCACGCCCGCGATCACGCCGCTGACGCTGCCCAGCAGGCCTGCCAGCAAACCGTACCAGATGAAGATGGCACGGATCAGCCGGTCTTTGGCACCGAGGGTACGAAGCACCGCAATGTCACTGCTCTTATCCTTCACCGCCATCACCAGCGTTGAGACGATGTTAAAGCAGGCGACGCCAATCACCAGCACCATCGCCAGATACATGATGGCGCGGATCATCTGAATGTCGCGGTACATATAGCCGTAGGTGCCAATCCAGCTCTTGATGTAGACGTAGGAACGGGTCGCTTCACCGGCATCCCGCACCAGTTTGACCGCCTGGAACGGGTCGGTCATCTTCAGGGCGATGCCGGACACGCTGTCACCCATCTCCAGATAGTGCTGCGCATCGGCGAGTGGCACCAGCGCCAGGCTGTGATCGAGCATGCCGCTGAGTTGTAGAATACCGCTGACCTGAAGCCGGATACGTTTAGGCTGAAGCAGTTTGTTATCACCATCGTTGTTGGGGATCATGATGGTGATCCAGTCGCCCTGCTTCACGTTCAGCGATTTAGCAATGCCGCCGCCCAGAATGATCTGCTGCTTACCGGCGGCAAAAGAGGACCAGCCGTTATCTGCCACAAACTGTGGCAGGGCGCTGAGGCGCGGCTCCTGTGCCGGATCAACGCCCTTTACCTGCAGCGCTTCCAGCCGGGCGCCGCTCTCAATCAGGCCGGTGAAGTTCACATAAGGCGCTGCCGCCGCAATGCCGGGCACCTTTTCAATCGGGGCAATCATCGACTGCCAGTGCTGGAACGGCTGATTGACCGCCTCGATCTCGCCATGCGGCACCACCGCCAGAATGCGGTTGTTCAGCTCACGCTCAAAACCATTCATGGCGCTCAGACCGATAATCAGCACCGCCACGCCCAGCGCAATACCGATGGTGGAGATCACTGAAATCAGCGACACCATGCCGCCACGACGGCGGCCACGACTAAAGCGCAGGCCCAGCAACAGGGATAACGACGAACCCATTACACCGCTCCTGCCATGGTGAGTTGATCGCTTAACTGACCATCACGCATCTCCATCTGACGCGTCATGCGTTTTGCCAGCATCAGATCGTGGGTCACCACCAGAAACGCGGTGCCCTGACGCACGTTCAGTTCGCCCAGTAATTCAAAAATGGCGTCGGCGTTGCGCGCATCAAGGTTACCGGTTGGCTCATCCGCCATCACCAGCCGTGGGCGGTTAACCAGCGCCCGGGCAATCGCCACGCGCTGGCGTTCGCCGCCTGACAGTTCTGAAGGCCGGTGCGCGGCGCGATGGTCCAGCCCGACCGCGGCCAGCATCTCACGGGCGCGATCCTGTGCTTCTGTTTTAGCCGTTTTGCCAATCAGCAGCGGCATCGCCACGTTCTCCAGCGCGCTGAAGTCCGGCAGCAGATGGTGGAACTGATAGATAAAGCCCAGCTCGCGGTTACGCAGCTCCGCTTTGGCCGACGAGGACATCGCATTCAGTGACTGGCCATCAAACACCACGTCGCCCGATGTCGGTGCATCCAGGCCGCCGAGCAGATGCAGCAGCGTACTTTTACCGGAACCGGAGCTGCCGACAATCGCTGTCAGTTCACCGGGCTGGAGGCTGAAAGCCACATTGCGCAGCACATCGGTCTGCACGCTGCCTTCCTGATAGCGTTTGCACAGGTCGCGGCACTGCAACAAAGGAGTGTTACTCATAACGTAAAGCCTCAGCAGGTTGAACGGCGGCAGCGCGCCACGAAGGATAGAGCGTAGACAACAGCGCCACAATCATGGCGCTGAGGGCGATGGTGACCACCTGCCACACATTAATATCAACCGGCAATGCGGCACCATCAAGGAACAGGCCAATCACCGGCATTAAGTTGTTGAGCTGGCTGGCCAGCAAGACACCGAGCAGCGTGCCGAGCAGCGTGCCGATAATCCCGGCGCTGGCACCCTGCACCATAAACACCGCCACTATTTGCTGGCGCGTCAGGCCCTGGGTTTGCAGGATCGCCACTTCGCCCTGCTTCTCCATGATCAGCAAGCCTAACGAGGTGATGATGTTAAAGGCAGCCACGGCGATGATCAGGCTTAGCAGCAGGCCCATCATGTTCTTCTCCATACGCACTGCCTGGAAGAGATCGCCTTTACGCTCACGCCAGTCTTTCCAGACCAGGCCCGCAGGCAGTGTCTGCTGACTCAAACTGTCGACCGACAGCGGTTTATCCAGCCACAGTCGCCAGCCGGTAATATTACCGGCCGGATAGCGCATCACGCGCGACGCATCCTGAAGATTGACCAGAATCTGATAACCATCGACTTCGCTGTTAGCGGCATAGGTGCCCGCTACGGTAAACAGACGCTGACTTGGCACGCGTCCCATCGGGGTGAACTGGCTGACCGACGGCACCATCAGACGCAGCTGATCGCCACGTTTTACGCCAAGCTGGGATGCCAGCTGTTCGCCGAGGATGACATTATACTGCCCGGCCTGCAGCACGCTCTGCCGGGTATTGACCAGGAAAGGGGTAAGCGGATCTTTTTCAGCCGGCTCAATGCCCAGCATCACGCCAACGGAGACGCTGTGCGGGCTTTGCAGCACCACATTGGCGGTGGTCAGCGGCGCGATACGGCTGACACCCTGCAGATTCAGCGAAGTGGCGGGTTGCTGTTGTGGATTGAGACTGCCTTTGTCGCTGGTGATCAGCGCCTGAGGCATCAGGCCAAGAATATTGCCTTCGAGTTCACGCTCAAAACCGTTCATCACCGATAACACGGTGACCATCGCCAGCACGCCGAGCGTAATGCCAATCGTTGAGAGCCAGGAGACAAAGCGACCGAAGCGATCCGATGCTCGTCCGCGCATATAACGCAGACCGATAAATAGCGCGACAGGTTGATACATGGAATCCAGTAAGCCGTTGCCTGAAAATAGGTAGTGGGATGATAAAGGAGCGGCTGGCTTTATGAAACCTCTAACCCTCTGAGTCGGCAGCAAAGTTGCATCCGGATGCGTCACATTCCGCGCCAAAGCCGTGGAATAACTGATAAAGCCGCCGCTTATTGGCTGATTATTCAGCGTCCAGGGGGGTAAACTACAATCAGTACCATGATCACGGGTGATTTATTGCCGGGCAGTATGAGGTAGCGACCATGTTGAAATTTCCCAAAGGCAGCATCGTTAAACATAAATCCGGGGAGATCAGAGGCGAAATCATCAACGTCTTTGAGCAGGGAAACGCACCAGCCGGCTACTACGTAAAGTGGGACGACGGTAACCTCAGCTATCATCCTGAGCAGGAGTTATCCTGGGCGAATATCGACCGCCCACGCATGCATTACACACAGCAATCCATAAAATAAAATGCCCGTTTAACCCCGTCGCTGCATGGCGACGGCGGTTTTTTCTGATCCCTTGCCAGACTCCGTCTATCCTCTCTTTATCCGCACGATTACCGCTGACGCCCGGTAATGGCTGACCTATCTCCTGGTTCAGCGCGGCGCGGCAGGAAAATTGTGCCGCAGAGGTGATCCCCCTGACATAATATGGAATGATTACGTCCTGGAAAAATGGAGCAACCCCGAGATCCCATGCCCGAACAGACTCGTTATACCCTGCCCGTTAAATCCGGCGATCACCGTCAGCTCGGCCAGCTCATAGGCGCGGCGCACGCGGTGGAGTGTGCCAGCATTACCGAACGACATGCTGGTCCGGTGTTAATGATTACACCCGATACCCAAACCGCTCTGCGTCTGCTGGATGAAATCCGCCAGTTTACCGATCTGCCGGTGGCGCACCTTGCCGACTGGGAAACGCTGCCCTACGACAGCTTTTCGCCGCATCAGGATATTATCTCCGCCCGCCTGTCGACCCTCTACCAGCTGCCGGTGATGCAGCGCGGTATGCTGATCATGCCGGTCAACACCCTGATGCAGCGCGTCTGCCCGCACAGTTTCCTGCACGGCCATGCGCTGGTGATGAAGCAGGGACAAAAACTGTCACGCGACCGGCTGCGCGACCAGCTTGAGCAGGCCGGTTATCGCCATGTCGATCAGGTGATGGAGCACGGTGAATACGCCACGCGCGGCGCCCTGCTCGATCTGTTCCCGATGGGCAGCGATCAGCCCTACCGCATCGACTTTTTCGATGATGAGATCGACAGCCTGCGCCTGTTCGACGTCGACAGTCAGCGCACGCTGGAAGCGGTCCCCGAAATTAACCTGCTGCCTGCGCATGAGTTTCCCAGCGACAAAGCCGCCATTGAGCTGTTCCGCAGCCGCTGGCGTGAAACGTTTGATGTGCGCCGTGAGTCGGAGCATGTCTATCAGCAGGTCAGCAAAGGCACGTTGCCAGCGGGCATCGAATACTGGCAGCCGCTGTTTTTTGAGCAGCCGTTACCCAGCCTGTTCAGCTATCTGCCCGACAATACCCTGATTGTGAACTGCGGCGATCTTGAAGGCAGCGCCAGCCGCTTCTGGCAGGATGCCGAGGCGCGTTATGAAAATCGCCGCGTTGATCCGATGCGCCCACTGCTGGAGCCGGTCACCCTGTGGCTGCGTCCCGATGCATTAATGGGAGAGCTGAAAGCCTGGCCGCGCATCCAGATGACCAATGAGGTGCTGCCCGCCAAAGCCGCGAATACCAACCTCGGTTATACCCCGCTGCCTGACCTGACCGTTCAGGCGCAGGCAAAAGCGCCACTCGATCATCTGCGTCAGTTTATTGAGACCTTCAGCGGCACCGTGGTCTTCTCGGTCGAAAGTGAAGGCCGCCGTGAAAGCCTGCAGGATCTGCTGGCCCGGATTAAACTGCGTCCTCAGCCGGTGCACCGCTTCGATGAGGTCGGCGAAGAGCGTTTCCGTCTGATGATCGGCGCCAGCGAGCGCGGTTTTATTGATACCCAGGGCAACCGGGCGCTGATTTGCGAAAGCGATTTGCTGGGCGAACGCGTCAGCCGTCGCCGTCAGGATACCCGTCGCACTATCAATCCGGACATTCTGATCCGTAACCTGGCGGAGCTGCATCCCGGCCAGCCGGTGGTGCATCTGGAACACGGTGTGGGTCGTTATATCGGCCTCACCACGCTGGAAGCCGGCGGCATTGAGGCGGAATATCTGATGCTCTCTTACGCCAACGACGCCAAACTTTATGTGCCGGTTTCATCGCTGCACCTGATCAGCCGCTACGCAGGCGGTGCCGACGATAATGCACCACTGCACAAACTGGGCAGCGATGCCTGGTCACGTGCACGGCAGAAAGCGGCTGAGAAAGTGCGTGATGTGGCAGCTGAACTGCTGGATATCTATGCTCAGCGCGCCGCCAAAACCGGCTTTGCCTTTAAGCATAATCGCGAGCAGTATCAGCTGTTCTGCGAAAGCTTCCCGTTTGAAACCACCCCGGACCAGGCGCAGGCGATCAACGCGGTGCTGAGTGATATGTGCGAGCCGCTGGCGATGGACCGTCTGGTGTGCGGCGACGTTGGTTTCGGTAAAACCGAAGTAGCCATGCGCGCGGCGTTTCTGGCGATTGAGAACCATAAACAGGTGGCCGTGCTGGTGCCGACCACCCTGCTGGCACAGCAGCATTACGACAACTTCCGCGATCGCTTCGCCAACTGGCCGGTTCGCATTGAGATGCTTTCCCGTTTCCGCACTGCCAAAGAGCAGACGCAGGTGCTGGAACAGGCCAGCGATGGCAAGATCGACATCTTAATCGGCACCCATAAGCTGCTGATGAGCGATCTCAAATGGCACGATCTTGGTCTGCTGATTGTCGATGAAGAGCACCGTTTCGGGGTGCGTCACAAAGAGCGCATCAAGGCGATGCGCGCCGATGTGGACATTCTGACGCTGACCGCAACGCCAATCCCTCGCACCCTGAATATGGCCATGAGCGGCATGCGCGATCTCTCGATCATCGCCACGCCGCCTGCCCGCCGTTTAGCGGTGAAAACTTTTGTCCGTGAATTTGACGATCTGGTTATCCGCGAAGCAATCCTGCGTGAGGTGCTGCGTGGCGGACAGGTCTACTACCTCTACAATGACGTTGAAAATATCGAGAAAGCGGCGCAGCGTCTCAGCGAACTGGTGCCGGAAGCGCGTGTCGCTATTGGCCATGGTCAGATGCGTGAGCGTGATCTGGAACGGGTGATGAACGATTTCCACCATCAGCGTTTTAACGTGCTGGTTTGTACCACCATTATCGAAACCGGTATCGACATACCGACCGCCAATACCATCATCATTGAGCGGGCCGATCACTTTGGCCTGGCGCAGTTGCATCAGCTGCGTGGTCGCGTCGGGCGTTCGCATCATCAGGCTTATGCCTGGCTGTTAACGCCGCATCCGAAGTCAATGACCGCCGATGCACATAAGCGGCTGGAGGCGATCGCTTCACTGGAAGATCTGGGAGCCGGTTTTGCCCTGGCAACGCATGACCTGGAGATTCGCGGTGCTGGCGAACTGCTGGGTGATGAGCAGAGCGGACAGATGGAGACGCTGGGCTTCACGCTTTATATGGAGCTGCTGGAGAATGCGGTCGAGGCGCTGAAAGCGGGTCGCGAGCCGTCACTGGAAGATCTCACCAGCAACCAGACCGAGGTGGAGCTGCGGATGCCCGCCCTGCTGCCCGAGACCTTTATCCCGGATGTCAGTACCCGTCTTTCACTCTATAAACGCATCGCCAGCGCGGAGGCTGAAGAGGAGCTGCAGGAGCTGAAGGTTGAGATGATCGACCGCTTTGGCCTGCTACCCGATCCGGCGCGTAATCTGCTGGATGTGGCGATTATCCGGCTGAAAGCCCGCGCTGTCGGTCTGCGTAAGATCGAAGCCAGCGACAAAGGCGGTTATTTCGATTTTGCGCCGAAGAACAACGTGGATCCGGCATGGCTGATAGGCCTGCTGCAGAAAGAGCCTCAGCAGTGGAAGCTGGATGGGCCGACGCGACTGCGGTTTACCCGTGAGCTATCGGAAAGAAAGGTGCGGCTTGAGTGGGTGCAGGGCTTCGTTTCGCAACTGGCTCAGCGGCAGGCGTAATACCCTGCCCGTGCGTTGCTAAGCTAACCGGTAAAGCGCCGGTTAGTTTGCCGCAAAAAAAGGCGCATCCTGAGATGCGCCTTTTTCATTACTGCTGTATTACGTTGTGCTGTGTGGCCGCGTGAGCGGCAAAGCTTTGCCCAATTACGCCTGATCGCCGTTGAGAACCAGCTGACCATTGCGATCCAGTGGAATACGCGTGCCGGGGTCATTTTCCATACGGATTTTACCCTGCTGATCGCCTATTTTATAGGTCACGTCATATCCCAGTTTTTTCTCTTGTTTGTCGTAAACTGTTTTGCAGCGCTGTTCGGTTGTGGTGTAGGTATCCCGATCCTGCAGTCCGCCCTGGACCTGATTACCGGCATAACCCCCCGCTACCGCACCTGCTACTGTCGCCACATCTCTGCCGCGACCGCCACCAAACTGGTGACCCAGCACTCCACCTGCCACTGCACCTAATACAGACCCGGCAAGACGGTTTTCATCCTGCACGGCCCGACGGTGAGTCAGAGTGACATTACGGCACTCCTGACGAGGCTGTTTAATGCTCTCTTTGATTGGCGTTGCAGACAGTACCTGAGCATATTGAGGACCGCGATCAAACACGTTCATGCCTGCTACGGCTGCAACACCCAGAGCTGCTGCCACACCAATACCGATACCCGCTAACATTGATTTATTCACAGGAAGTTCCTCCTGAAAAGTGTTACCGCGCAATCCTGCTGCTAAAGCATCCTCGTTAACTGAGGTATAACCGGCGTGCGCGACGCGCCGTGTTTGTTGAGATGAAGTTTTACAGATGGACCGAAAATGCAACATCAGATAAATGGAGGAAATTGGTCACTTTGCTATCAGGACCAGTTTTTAGGAGAGTTCTGAGGTGGGGAACGTTATTAATGATGCTTTTTCGCTAAGGAAATTAAACCAATTAAATCAAAGGCATATAATTTTATATGCCTTAAGCAAAGCCTGACTGCCCGTTATGGCAACGGCCTTTCCATCGTCACCCAAAAGTATCGTCTTTATGTACCGTTATCGGGAACATTCATTCCTGAAGCACTCAGGCTTCAGGAATGAAGAAAAAGGAAACTAATCAAAAATGCTCTCGGATGGGCATACCTTTATCTCGCCCCAGCCCACAATGGTGCCATTGGGGGTAAGGTCTTTGATGGAAACGCTATCGCCTGAATATTCGGACCCTCTGACTACAATATCGTAGTCATGGTTAGCCTGAGGAATAAATTCAACAGTGGCCGATTTTTGAGTGTTCTGATGGTATCCAGCCTGTGTCCAGTAGTGAATGACACGAATCATTTGTCCTGGCTTCAGGGTAAATTCATTGATGAAAGCACCCTTGTTTTCAGACGACGCTGGCATACCTATCCGTTTATTACCTGTAACGGGGATGCCCAGAATGGCAAAACCAGAAGTGATACGGCGTTCCAGCATTTTTTTATAGCAACCTGAACTCTGTTTTTCATAGAACTGAAGTGCCGTATTGCCCTCTGAACCCACCCGGATTCGGGCCGCATCCTGCCCTTTATAATCATCCAGTGAAGGTCTGAAGCCTGCCGTGCAGCCACTCAATAATAGTGCTATCAATCCGGTGATTAAAATTTTTGCAGCCATTCTTTATTATCCTTAATTTAACTGACACAGACTGGAACTGGTTATTTTATTGGTACTATAACGAGGCGGGTGTTGCGTTACCCATCGTTTATTTTGTGACAAAAAATATTGACCGTATTAATGCACAAAGACTTTATTAATCCTGCTGGAAAAAATAAAATATGGTACCCATATCAGACAACTGATTAAGGCCCGAGCCAGCATATTGATAGCAGGCTGCGTAATGTTTACGTGAAAAACCAAAGCAGGATAAAGCGTGCAAAAACTCGCAAAGATAAGACCGTATAAATAGTACGTTATCATCACGTATCTGGTTTTTACTTTCTTCCTAAAGAAGAACCAGCAAGCCAGCACTGTTACGGGAGCATTAATAATGGACAGCGCTAATAATAAAACACTAAAACCATTAACCACACCTTGTTTCTGATAAGTGTTGGCAATCAACGAAACAATACAAAAATCATTATACAGCATTGTAAAAAAACCAATAATCAAGCCTAAAGCTGGCAGATATAATAAGCCATTAATCCTGCCCTCTTCTTTTTTTTCACAATTATCACAAAAGCCTGATTCTTTATTCTCTTCTGCTTCCTGACATTTAATACATAACATTCTCGCCCCCTGAAGCTGTAATTATTTTTCTTTGTTTTAACAAAATTCAAACCGGTTAATTCAGAAGATCGACGTCTTTGGTCAGACAGGATCAGGTACTATTTTAAATGTATCGAAGAACTGCCTGATTCGACCTTTATAAAAAACGGTCCTTTCCAGAGTGCAAAAAAACAACCCTGACCAGATGACCAGGGTTGCGGTTTTTAGCGTTGAATCAGAAACGGTATCCGATGCCGATGTTAAAACCATTGATGGCAACATCTTCGTTATATTTTACGCGAGTACCTTCATAGCCAACACTCACAGAGAGGTTGCTGATAAGATTCACGACAACACCAGCGCCATAGGCAAAAGAGGTTTTATTTTCGCTATATTCTTCGGAGTAGACTCCGATATAAGTCACGTTCTCATCCACTTTGGTATGGGCAACACCAATTAATCCATAGAAGCTGATGTAGTCATTGATGCGATATGCAGGACCTGCCATCAGTGAGTAATATTTCACTTTGGTTTTTCCATCATATCCGCTGACATCGCCATAAAAATCTTCTCGCTCAGAAAAACTTTCATCGCCTTTCATGTAGCTGAATGAGCCAATCACACTGAGAGGAGACTCCCATTCATAGCGATACTGAACGTTGACGCCACGGATATTTTTAAAGTCTTCAACCTTGCTTTGTGCATATCCAACCGAGACGGTGTGATTATCAGCCAGCGCATTGCTGCCCACGAGAAGACCGCCACACAGTAATGCCAGCATCGTCATTTTAGAGGTCATGTAGTTAATTCCTTTTCATAATTTAACATTATTTCCCTGCGCTTAACGCAGGACTTCGTTCCCTGAATCACCAATACCCGACGGACAGGATAAATTTTTTATCTATCCGCCTGTATCGGACAGGAATTTTATGTAGCGCTCCGCGCCTGATGTTCAGATCGGTCGGAGAGCATCTATTCATACCCGGTTTTTTTAAACAAGCTGGCCTGAGTGAATGTGAAACTTAAACGCCAGCCTTATTAAATGGCACTTCGGCCATTTAATTTAGGTTAAGTAAAGAATTTAACCACAGGATTCATCCTGGCGATTAGTTATCAATCAATTCTTAATGGCACTATTAGACCAAAAAGAATTAGAGGTATCAAGACCGAGTTGCCATAAAAAAGCAAAAACCCCTGAAAACCATTACTGCACATAGATCCAGAAAACCATACTGCGTTATACAATCCATTAACGCAGATTATTAACTGACCTGTATATCCACAACCCATTAAAAGACTAAGTTACAGTTCTATTTAAACCCCTCTGAATAAATGAAAGCATTCGGAAAAATAATGCCTGTACTTTCCCAAAAAGCGTTATTTTCAAGCTGACTGCCAATGCTGCCGCCGGTGCTCATGCCCATCCTTTACCTGTGACTGATTCTACACATCAACACTGGTGATATTCAGCAAGCTGACGATCTGCCCGTAAGCATCCGGGGCTGGTAACCCTGCCATTACCACAGGCATCCATAACTTTCTTATCACTAATGATGTCATTCTCAGGCAGGTCGTTTATCAGACACTAGGTCTTTTGGCATGCTATCCGTAATAAAAACCTCGGTGAACATGCGCCGGGACAACCTAGCAGCTTAGCCTATATGAATGAAACTTTTGTAATTCGCCTGCATCTCTTTCAAGAATACCAATGTAATGCTGGTATGACCTAATTAACTCAAAATAACCTAAAATTGAGATAATCCCAAATGCGTCATACAAGTCAGAATAATCTATTGTTTTCTCGGTAATGATAAATCCCCAGTCAGGCGGCAACTTATCATCCAATACATTAAAGATATTTGAAGGTACCCATAATGGATTCTCACCTTCAGGACATAGCAAAAAATCTATTCGAGTCGTATAAAACATAATACCGTAGACTTTATACTCCATACCAGTTTTTAGCGGCTCAAATAATGTTTCGTCAGTTTCCCCCATGATTCTTGCATCATCGGGTAAGCTTTTTCCGGATATTGAATTGCATATAACTAACATTTATCACACCCTACTTAAATTTAAAATCGTCTACTTGGCCAGTTTTGGTATTACGAACATAGTGAACTTCAACACCATTAATATTTTGAGCCATTTTGACCCAACCATCTTCTCTAGGCCATCGTTTATCTGTCATTGGTATTGGTAGTTGACGTCCAGATTCTGGATTCGACTGTGCTTGTTCAATAGCCAGTTTTTCTTGCAAAGAATTAGGTTCCGTTCTACCAGTTGAACCACGGCCTAATTGTTTTTCTGACGAATAAGCTAAATCATCTTTATTATACTCAGGAGTCGGCGTAACCGTTGTATTGCCTCCTGTATCCGGCATACCATCAGTATTCCCGGTATTGCCTGGTGCCTGCTCACCAGACCGATCCGGCGTAACCAGTGACGTTCCTTTATTTTCATCATGAAAAGGATTAACCAGTTTTCCGCCGGTCAGATCATCATTCACCGGCACAGTTTCCGTTTTGTTACTACTGCCATCCTGATACTGCTGATTATGCGCCACATTCGGATCGCGGGATTTTGCAGCCTCATCACGCGCTTCAACGATTGCACGACCATCAGTGATCGGCGGCGTATCCGCCTCAGTTCCTGACCCTTTCAGAGTCTTATCCAGCTCCGATGCAATTTTGTTATTCGCATCCTGAACTACCTTGTCACCCGGACTCAATGGTAATCCCGGAACGGGTACCAGCACAGGCCTTGGCAAGAGAAGATTATTATTTTCCAATGCATTTTTACCCGCCTGCGCGCCCGCCACCGCACCGCCCGTGCTGTCTCCGGCCACGCCGCCCGCAAGGCCCGCCGCCAGCGTCCCCAGCGCGCTGATGGTCTGCCGCTGCTCCTCACTGAGGTCTTCGCGCTTAACCCCCGGATACATCTGCTGCGCGATGTACTCGCCCATCGCCGCGCCAGAAGCACCCGCAAGTGCAGGATTACCCGACGCGTATGACGTCACCGCGCCCACTACCGCGTGTGCAATCAGGTTCGCCTGAACGTTCACCACCTCTTTGCCGTCCGGGCCTTTCGTGGTCGTCAGCGTATGTATCTGCTCCGCCAGATAAGGTGCGGCCGCCCCGCTCACCGCCTGGGCAATGTTGCCGCCCGCCAGCCCCTGTATCGCCGCCGTCGCCGCGCTGATGCCCTGCTGCACCGGGCCGCCGGTTCCCATTCCGCCGGCCAGCATCTCCCGGTTGTACAGCGTCTGATAGACCTGTCCGGTGATGTCGGCCGCGGTCGGCTCCTGACCCGGATTCGCTTTGCGCCACTGCGCTTCGGCGTCCCTCTTCTGGTCCGGCGAGATGTTCTCCATCTTTTCCGTGGCCGCTCTGGTCGCCGCAATCTCGCCCTGCGTCCGCGCGATGTCGCCCGCCTGACTGCCGATTTCCGCCAGCAGCTGCGCCGTCTCCATCCGCCGCTGCTCTTTCTCCTTATCGAAGATTTTATCCAGCCCCGGATTCGCACCCGCCGCGTCGCGGCTCAGGTCCGCCACGTCCTGCGTCTGCTTCGCCTTATCCCGGATAATGAGGGTGCCGTCGCTCACCGCCGCCTTCGTCACCGACGAGGCGCTGCCGCTGCCGTTCAGCCCCGCCAGCAGGCCGTTCGCCATGTTGCCTTCGAACTGGCTGCCGATGCTGCCGCCGGTGCTCATGCCCACGCTCTGATGCTCGGTTTTATAGTCCGCGTGGTTCTCTATGTTGCTGAAGCCCAGCGTGCCGGTGTCAAGACGGTTCTTATCGGCGGTGGCGGTGGAACTGATGACCGCGCCGTTCAGTTGGGTGTGCTCACCCGCCGTCACGTCAAAGCCGCCCTTTCCGGCAAAGATGCCGGTCTGCTCGGCCACGCTCTGCCAGTTGCTGTGCATCTTATCCTGGCTGAGGTTGACGCTCGCGGAGCCGGTCATCGAGCCGAAGGTGAAGCTGCCGCCCGCGCTGGCGTTCTGCTGCTTACTGTCGTAGCGGTCGCTGTCCTGTTCTGAGGTCAGCGTCAGGTTGCGGCCGGTATCCACCTTCACGCTGTCCCCGCGCACCTGTGCGCCGGTCAGCGTGGTGTCGCGCCCGGCGTTCAGGCTCAGCCCGTTGCCCGCCGTGAGTGTAGTCTCGGTATGGGTCAGCCCGTTGCCGTTCTCCCGGCCTTTGCCCGCGTTGACGCTGGCTGAAACGCTGATGCCGTAGCCGCCCGACCCGGCGGTCAGGCCGATACCCAGGCTGCCGCCCTTGCTGCTGTTAGTGCTGTCGGTGCGCTCGCTGTTCTGCGCTGAAAGCAGGCTGATGTCGTTTTTCGCCGTCAGCCCGAGGTCGCCGCCCGCCTGAAGCTGGCTGCCCTGCACGAGGATGTCGCCCGCGCTGCCCGGCTGTGCGCCGGTGGCGGTGATGGCCAGGTTACCGCCCGCGCCCAGCGTGCTGCCCTGCGCTTCACGGCTTTCGGTGCGGGTCTCGCTTTTCGACGTCTGGCTGCCGTAAGAAAGACTGATGCCGATCGAGTTGGTGGAGCCTTCTTCATAACCTTTGTCGCCCGGCTTCAGGCCTGCGGCGGTGTTTCTGGCGTTCGCCGCGTCGGTCTGCGCGCCGTCCATCTGGTAAGCCTGCGCGGCCTGGGCCGCCGTCAGCGCCGCTTTGGTGCCCTGCAGCGCCTTCAGCCGGTCATCGCCGCTCTCATCGGCCGTGCGGGCGGTCTGCACTGCCGTGTTCAGCGCCGCGCCCACCGTGCCGGACAGCGCCAGCGTCAGCCCGCTCTGCTTCTGCTCGGTTTTCGTCAGTGCGGTGTGGCTGTTTTCGGCCGCACTGAGGGTCACGTCGCTGCCGCTCAGGGAGAGATCTTTACCGGCGATCACGTCGCTGCCGTGCACGTTAAGCTGGTTACCGGCACTGAGGATGACGCTTCCGTCGCTGCTGCCCACCGTGCTGCCGCGGCTGAGTGTGCCGCTGGCGTCGGTGCTGCTCTTCTGCATCGCCTGGCCCACGGTAAAACCGATGCCGCCAGTGCCCATCAGGCCAGATTTTTTCTCCTCGCGCTGATGCACTTCATCACGCGTTTCTGTGGCGGTCGTGATGCTGAGATCGCGGCCGGCGGCCAGGGCAACATCCTGCGTACCGGCGACGTTGCTGCCTTTTACTGCAATGTCGCGGCCCGCCTGAAGCCGGACGCTGTCGCCGCTCAGCGTGGTACTGAGCGCCTCGCTGCTGTGCAGTTCGTCGTGGGTCTCCAGACTGCTGCCCGACAGCAGCCCTTTGCTTGACTGCCTGCTGTGTTCGGTGAGATCGGTACGGCTGTTGCCCGCGCTGAGCACGATGTCGCGTCCGGCACTGGCGGTCAGTGCCCCGCCCGCCGTGACGTCCGCTGCCGTAGCGCGGATATCCTGTCCGGCACTCAGCTGCAGCGCGCCGCCGGTAGTGATGCGTGACCCGGCATCGCTCTGCTGTGACAGGCGACGGTAGTTGCTGCTGTTCCAGCTGTCATTTTCAGTGTGCTGCGTGCTGAGGGTGCCGAGCGTCAGGTCATTGCCCGCCTGAATCTTCGTGGTGCTCTTCTCTCCGGCGTTGCCGATATCGCTGGCGGCCAGGGTGATGTTGTTCAGCGCGCTCAGCGTCAGCGCACCGTCGGTGCCCTGCACGTAGATACCGGCCGGACGATCTATCCAGCGGTCGGTACCGTCACCGCGCAGCGTTGACTGGCTGGTAATATCCCGTCCGGCCAGCAGCGACACCTGCTTATCACCGCTGATGACGCCGCCCAGGTTAGTGATATCCTGACGGGCGGTGAGATTGATCGTGTTGCCGCTGATGTAGCCGCTGTTGGTCAGCGACTGCGCCGTCAGCTGCGTCACGTCGCGGCCCTTAATGGTCCCGCTATTAGTGATGTCGTTGCGGGCATTCAGCACCACGCTACCGCCCCCGATCAACGCGCCGTCGCCGGTTAAGTCACCCTGCTTCACTTTCGCATAAACCTGCGGTACCAGCACGGTCTGCTGTGTGCCATCCGGCAGCGTCACGGTCTGATTCACCAGCCAGACGATATCGCTGGTGAGCAGCGCCATCTGCGCCGGGGTCAGCGCCACACCGAGTTCCAGGTCGTAGGCTTTGCCGAAGGCTACCCCATTATTCATCAGTCCGCGATACTGATCTTCATCACTGCCATACCCGCTGATATAGCGGTTGCCGGTCAGCTGAATAATCTGATCGCGCACCAGTCGCTGCTCGTAATAACCATCGCCCAGCCGCTTCAGGATCCGGCTGCTTTCGGTGGTCAGAGCGTTCTGCATATAGTCGCTGCTGAGCCACTGCTTCTGATTTACAAAGCGCGGATCGGTCTCGACCAGGTAATGGCTGTCACTGCCAGGTTGCAGCTGGTAAAGGCTGTTATCCGGCAGCCGAATGTCAGGTGAGACGGCGAGGATCACCGGCGTAATCGTCTGTCCGTCGACGACCATTGCTGGCAGTGTCAGCGAGAATTGTTGCCCGGCAGGTAACAGTAGCGGCCGGTCTTTGAGGCTGCCGAGCTTGTCCAGCGTCAGCGCACTGTCATAGCGTAATCCGGCTGGCAGTAACGCACTGCCGCTATCCGTGGTACTCAGCGCCACGGCCGCAACCGTCTGCTGGAGAGCAGGTGTGCCGATGCGGTCAGCCTGCGCGGTGACGCCCTGCTGCTGGCGGTTGCCGGTCTGATAGCCATTTCCCTGCGGCGCAGCATTCGCCTGCCAGCTCAGCGTCTGCAGATCGATGGTTTCCGTCACGGGTGCCGGGCGGTAGTTTTTCTTATCTTTGCCCTGCGACGTTTTGGTACCACCCAGTTTCTTTTTCTTCTTCTTCGCGTACCAGCGAACCGATTTCCCGTCGTCTGTGGTAACGCGCGTTCCTTTTGTCGCCTGATTATTCAGCTCGCCTATCTGACCGCCCAGCACAGCCCCCGCGACAATCTGGCTGTCGTGGTTGTTAAGACGGCCGGCGCTAAAGGTCATGTTACCGCCCGACAGAATCTTGCCCGGATCGCTCTCTTTGATCTGGGTTTCCTTCACTATCCGCCGGTAGTCATACTCATAAAACTCGCTGCCGCTGGTGCCATCCGGCATTTTTGCCGTGTGCACGCCATATTTGTTTTTTTTGCTGGTATCCACGTCGGCCCAGTCAAAACGATCGGTGTGGCCTTTTAGCACCGCGTCGTGATGCTGGCTATCTTCGGTCGTAACGACCTGCGTGGTCAGGTGGCGGTTGGTATTGTTGATTTCCGCCATGCTGATCGCGGCATCCTGCCCGGCCTCAATTGTTGCCCCGTCATTGTTGAGCTGCTGCCCCTGTCCGGTGGCCTGATTATTCGTATCCAGCTGGCCGCCAATGTGCAGATCGCCATCACTGTAGATCAGCGCATGGTCGCGGTTGTTCAGCGTGCCAGCCGCAATATCCAGTCGCTGCCGCGCCGCAATCACCGCCGCTTTGCCCGCTTCGCTGAGGTTGTTGAGCAGCGTAGCCGCAATGGCAATGTGATCGCCATAGATACGGCCGGTGCCGCTGTTATTCAGGACGCCCGCCACCAGGTGTGTCAGTCCGCCGTCAATCAGACCGCGATTGTTCAGGGTGTCGGCTGCCGTAATTTCGGTCTGCCCGCCGCTGATCTCGCCATTTGCCTGATTACTGATATTTTGCGCGGTAAGGAATAGCGCCTGCTGAGCAGCAAGGGTGCCGTCGTTGGTCACGTTTCCGCCTGCCGTCAGGCGCAGCGTGCCGTTGGCTTTGACCTCTGAGAGGTTATGGAAATCACCTGCCAGCGTGATGCCAAGATTCCCCTGCGACAACACCTGTCCGTCGCCACTCAGGGAAGCTGCGTTGATCTGCGCCTCTTTATCAGCAATCAGCGTGCCCTGCTGATTGTTGATGGCGAGCGCCTGCCCCTGGGCTGCGTCCTGAATAATCAGCGTATCCGCTGACGAGATCAGCCCGCTGACGTTATCCAGTGCCTGTTGTACGGTAAGCGCCAGCCTCTGTTTTGCGCGCAGAGCACCCTGACTGTTGTCCAGCGTGCCGGTTTCGATGGTTAAACTGCCCGCTTCAATGCCTTTACCGCTCTGTCGTGTATCGCGGTTGATCAGCGATGGCGTGGTGATCGTCATCTGCTGGCCGCCCTGAATCATCCCGCTACGGTTATCCAGCTGCTGGCTCAGCGACAGGGTGCCGTTGCCGACGCTTTGCACCACCCCGTCATTGTTGTTCAACTGACCCGCCGTCAGCGATAGCGTACCTGCCGAAAGGAGTTTGCCCGCCTGATTAAGCAGCGCATTTTGTCCCGCATTGAGCGTCAGATCGGTGCCACCCTGGATCTGTCCCTGCTGGTTATCCAGCGCGCCACTTTCAATATTGAGGTTACCGGCACCGGCAATAAGTCCGCGCTGGTTAGTCAATGTCTGACCTGCCGTGGTGAGGGTGATATCCCCCGCCGACTGCAGTTTACCGTCACTGTTGTTCAGCGCCTGACCGTTGAAAGTCAGCCCGCCATTGCCTGCGACCTGCCCCTGGCTGTTGTTCAGTTCACTGGCGCTGAGTGATGCCTGCTGTCCGGCAGCAATGAAACCCGCCTGGTTATCAATTGCCCCGCTGTGCAGATCCAGACTGTTGAGGGCAACGATACCGCGCTGGTCACCACTGTCGCGATTGATCAGGGCGTGCCCCTGGGTGTCCAGCGTCATGTCGCTGCCAGCCTGTAACAGGCCACCCTGGTTTTGCAGCTCCCCGCTGGTGAGATCGAGCCGCCCTTTGCCGCCCGTCAGCGTGCCGGACTGGTTGTTGATATCGCCCGTCACAACCTGCGCGCCGCTATGACCGGTGATGAAGCCGCGCAGATTATCCAATGCGCCGCTGTAGAGCTTCAGCATGCCCGCACTGAACAGGCCGCCTGCGGCTCCGCTCTCACGATTGATCAGGCTGTTGCCGTGGGTGTCCAGTTGCAGATCGCCACCCGACTCAATCCTGCCTGCCCGGTTGTTGAGGAGTCCGCTATCCAGTTGCAGGGTGCCTTTAGCACCCAGTTGACCCTGTTGGTGGTCGAAGGTCTGCTGATGAGTATCGATGCGAATATTCTGTCCCAGCATCACCCCGCTACGGCCATCAATCTGGCCGCTGGAGAGCAGCAGATCGCCGCCTGCAACAATGCCACCGCGTTCGCCGCTGTCGCGGTTATTCAGTTCGCCGCCCTGGGTGTTGACGGACAGCGCCTCACCCGACTGAAGCAGGCCGCGCTGGTTATCCACGCTGCTGCTTTCCAGCGTTAATCCATGATCGGCATTAATAATCCCATCGACGTTGTTCAGTCCACCGCTGGTGAGCCGCATAGTGCCCGCCGAGACCAGCGAGCCCGTGCTGTTATCAAGATCACCACTGCTGATATGCAGATTAGCCCCCGCAATAACGCCGCCTGATGCCGCATTATTCAGCGCCTCTCCGTGTGTATTAAGCTGCATATCACCGCCGGACTGCAGTCGCCCGCCGCTGTTATCCAGCGCGCCACTGCTCAGCAATAGTTCGCCTCTGGCGCTGAGCAAAGCAGACCTGAAATCAGCGGACTGACCCTGCGTATCGATCACCAGGTTTTGTCCCTGAATGACGCCGTGATCACCGGCTAACTTTCCGGTTGAGAGTTGCAGATTGCCGCGCGCCACAATGCCCCCGCGATCGCCGCTGGCGCTGTTGTTCAGCTGCGCGCCGTGAGTATCCAGTGAGAGCGCCTGACCCGATTGTAATAAGCCTCGCTGATTGTCGAGCGCGCCGGTCTTCAGCGTCAGCGCCCCATCAGACATTAGTGTGCCGTCAATGTTGGTCAGCAGGCCGCTGGTGATGTTGGCCGCCGAGGCAGCGGCGATAACGCCGTTCTGGTTATCCAGGTCGCCACTGTTAAGGGCAAGTGCGCCACCGCTGATTATCCCTGCTTTACCGCTGTCACGGTTAATCAGCGCCTGTCCGTGGGTATCAAGTGTCAAATCGCCGCCTGACTGGATCAGACCGCTGTGATTGTCCGTTGTCCCGCTGGAAATGCTGAGATCGGTACGGGCGACCAGGTTGCCGCCAGTATTGTTCAGTTCACCCTGCTGCGTGTCGATGGTCACGCCGTGGCCAAGCAGGGTTCCACGCTGATTATCCAGCGCCTGGCTGCGCAAAGTGACCTGCTGACCCGCTTCGATGCGACCCTGGGTGTTATCAATAGCCTCACGGGTCATCAGCGTAGCGTCACCGCCAGTTGAAGCAATCAGGCCCTGCTGATTATTCAGGCTTGCGCTGGTGAGTTGCAGATTGTGACTGGCCTGCAGCGCACCCTGCGCGTTCGTCAGGGACTCCTGAACATCCAGTTGCAGATCGCCGCTGCCCGCAGCCAGCAGCGTGCCACCGCTGTTATCCAGGCTACCTGAGGCAAGATTCAGATTACCGCCGCTCTCAATCCGCCCATCGCGGTTGTCTGTGTCACCCGAAACCGCGATCGCCATCTCGCCAGCGCCACGCTGCGACAGCAGACCCTGACGGTGATCCAGCGTGCCCGCCGTCAGCGTCAGCGCCTCTGCCTGGGTGTGTGCCTGTGAGAGATCGAGCCTGTCGCCGCTGAGCGTTAACGCACCCGCTGACAGCAGATTGCCCTGATTGCCCTCCAGCCGGGTCGCATTAAGGTTCAGCGCGCCATTATTGCCCGCCAGCTGCACGGTGCCGCCCTGATTATCCAGCCATGGCGTATCCAGCTGCAGTAAGTCACCGTTACCTGCGATGAGCCCGCTGCGGTTTTCAATATGCTCTGCCTGCAGCCGGGTATCGCCTTCATTGCTCAGCGTGCCCTGATTGTTGAGCAACGACCCCGTGGAGATCGTCAGGGCTTCGCGGTTTTGCTGGCGCAGCAGGCCGCGATTGTTACTGACGTTTTGTGCCGCGACAGCGAGGCTGCCCGCCGCCAGTTTGCCGTCATCATTGTTAAGCGCCGTCGCAGCCTGAATCCCGAGTGTACGGCCCGCCACCGTGGCGCCCTGGGTGCTGATATCCGCCTGCGTAGAGGTCAGCGCGATGGCATCGGCTGAGGTCTGGCTCCCGGCAAGATCGACCCGGCTGCCCCGCGCCTGAATCTGGTCGTGCGCCAGGTTTTTACCCCGCGCCTTAAGCTCGCCCTGGCTGGTCAGCAGCAAATTACCGGGCTGGCTCAGCGTCTCATTGCCGCCAACGCCTGCAGCCAGCGTACTTTCAGCGGTGCTCTCAATGGTGCTGGCGGAGAGTGTCGCGTTACGGCCTGCGCTCACCAGCCCGCTGTTGCGCAGCGTGCCGCTGGAGGCCAGCGAGACATCCTGCTGTGACACGATGTTGCCGCGGTTCTCCTGGTCGCCAGTGCTGGCGATCTGCAGCGCAGCCTGACTTTGCAGCGTGCCGCTGTTCTCCAGTCTGCCATCCACGGTCAGGTGCAGCTCACCGGCACTGGCACCCAGTTCACCGGCATTACGCACGCCAACGCCCTTTTCAGTGCCGGTCAGGGTGATTTTATGGGCATACATGCCGCCAATTGCCGCGACGTCGAGCGCAAATTCAGGCCGTGTCGTCCCATTATCCGCTTTCACCGTAGTGACGTTACCTTCGGTCGCAACCTGGTTCCTGCCTGTGACCACATTGAGTTCGCGGGCATGAACTTTTGCGTTCACCGCTACCGACTGCGCAATGATCTGGGTGTAGTCAGCATCACTGTCATTCAGGCCCTGACCTTCGATATTGATTCGGCCGCCATTAACATCGAAGCCTTTGAGCTGGCCGTTTTCAATCAGCGCCTGTCCGGTGGTCAGCGTATTGCGGCTGGCGTTGATAAATCCGCAGCCGTTACAGGTAATGCCTGACGGGTTAGCAATGACTACCGCAGCCCGTTTACCGGCTACTTCGATAAACCCGTTAAGCTGGCTGGGATTACGGCTGTTGACTTCGTTGAGGATGACCGTGGCTTCCTGCTTTGACAGCCAGGGGTTAGCTGCCACCATGCCACCCAGTTGAGTAGCCGTGTTCTGATGGCTGTTGTTCAGGATTGCGCCGCGCGCGTCAACGTCGAGCTGGCTGTACTGATTGCGGGAAACACCCTGGCTATTGGGCGTCTGAATGTTGATTTGCGGCAGACCATTTGCGGTGGCCATGACGGTAGGCTGCTGGCTGCCCGGCGCGCTGCTGTCTGCCACAATGTTGGCCTGCACCGGCAGACTGACCACGCCCGCTGCCAGCCAGAGTGCAAAGCTGAGCGGTGAGATCCGCACCCTCGCCTCTGCATATGAGGTGCGCTTCGGGCTTCGGGCAACACGTGAATAGCCGCTACGGGTGATGTCAGACACCACCATTAGCATGCCGCGAACCCGGTTGAAGATAAGGCGATAGCAGAGTTTATTCATAATGCGCACAGTCCATTGTCAGCAATATCGATAAAAGGTTTAGTAGTTCCAGTTCACGCTGAAGCCATAGGTGACAGGATCGGTTTTGAAGCCGTCCGGTTTCGACAGAGGAATCCCGGCAAAAAAGTCGTAGCTCAGGCTGGCGGGCGTGATCGCGCCGCGCAATCCGATGACACCGCCCGCCAGATGTCGTCCCAGAGGTCCACCCTGGGAGGCGCTGTTGCCGCCCACCTCGCCATAGTCGGCACCCAGGTAAAGCTCCTGAGTGGGCAGCGGCGTCTGCCAGGCCAGCGTGTTCTGAACGGTCCAGCCGCGACTGGCACTGAGGGTACGTTCACCATCAAAACCACGCACGGTCCAGCGGTTGCCAATCGCGAACTCATCCTGCGGTGTCAGCGGGGTGTTGCTCATCTGGCGACGATATTGGATGTTGTAACTTAAACGCTGATTCCCCAGCGCGAATGGCGTGGTGAGTCCCGCCTGCCAGGTCAGGATTTTAGAGAGCGCGGTGGCATAGGTAGAGTCCTGATATGACTCCTCCCAGGCGGGCAGCGCACCGAACCAGCGTGTACCACGCTGATAGCTGACACCGGCGTCCAGCGTCGCCGGACCGATATAGTGCCGGTGTGACAGGCCGAGTCGCCATGCGCTGGTACGGCGCTGCTGGCTGCTGATTTCGGTGTCGTTGATGAAGTTGCGCGACTCTTTAACCAGCACATCGGCGCTGACGGTGGTTTTGGCGGCGGCATTGCGGTAGATCACCCGGCTGGCCTGCACATCCAGCGAGCGGCTCTTTCCGGCGTAAAGAAAATCACGGCTGTAACCGGCGACTGTCTGATGGTAGTCGTAGTCGCTGGCGGTAAGTCCAAACAGCCAGTAGCCCACAGGCACCGAGTAATGTCCCGACAGGCTTTTGCTGCTTTTTCTGCCAGCAAATCCCAGGTCGCGACTGGCGGTCAGGTAGAAGAGATCGCTGAGGGAGGTCGGGTTATCCAGCGCCAGCATCATCCCGCTCTGATAGCGCCCGGTACTTTCGGTGCCGGAATCATCCAGCCATGCGCCGAGTCGCCAGAAACGGCGCTGCGTGCGTTCAATCACGATGTCACTTTCACCCGGATTGAGGCCGGGACGGAGCGCCATATGCGCCTCTACCGTCGGCAGACGCTGCAGGTTTTCCAGCCCCTGTTCAATATCCCGTAAATCCAGCAGATTGCCTGCATGGGCGGGTAATGTCGGCCACAGGCTGACATAGCGGGATGATGAGGGTGACAATTCCACACTGCGGATTTTGCCAGGCACTATCAGAAGTTGCAGCACGCCCTGACGCAGATCCTGCTGCGGAGCCAGCACGCGCGTAGTGACCCAGCCATGATTGATCAGCCGGTTTTGCAGCGTGCTCATTAACTGGCTGATGCCTTTTACGCCGAGACAACGACCATTGGCCTGACTGGCCAGACGCTGCAGAGGCACCCAGTGCGGCAGCGCCTCCTGCCCGGACAGACTGACCTGCTGAATAACAAAACAGGGTGTTTCCTGCGGGAACGTCAGGTGGGAAGGTGCCGGAACCGTTTCTGAGAGACGCACATCAGGCACCTGTGGCATCAGCCGTTGCTGACGCGCTTTTTGTTGCTCCTGCTGATGCTGTAATTGCTCATCACCCGGTGCCGCCTGCACAGTGCAAACTGGCAGGGTGGTAATCAGCAGAGCGCAAAGCAGAGGTGCCAGCGTTATTAAAACTCCATTTTTTTGGGGCTGCATAACCGATCCGTGTGGTTAAGTTGTAACAAAATGTATATTACTGCTTTCCTGCGCACATTATGCCGCTGGAATCAAAAACCACAAGAAAAATTATAGAAAAACTTACACTAAACTTACAAAAGTTAGTGAGACAGGCCATTTAAAAAAGTACCAGTAATTATCCGTAGTTCAGGGGCTGCTGAGTCTGGCGAATCGCCGGGATTAGCTAAAGGCGCAGAGACGGATATTTTTAGCCAATGAATAACAAGGAATTAGCCATTCGTTCAGCGCGTCAGAGACCAGATTAGTAGCCGGGCTAACGACGGAACTGAAGTAGCCGAACTCGTTACCTGTAAAGTTTTCTGGCTATAGCAAATATTCTTACGGTTACTCTCTTGTTATTAATGGTACGCATTTCAGGCATCACCAACATACTACCCTGCCATGCTCATAAAATTTTACTTTAGTCAAAATTATGAATGCATTTTGCTTTAGTCGATATCGCACTCTCCTGCGCCAGCGTCTGTTTCAGGGGCTTCTCCAGGACATAAAAAAAGCCCCCTCATAAAGGAGGAGGCTTAACATTAATTAGCCAGCGTTATTGCTGTTGCTTAGTGCAGCTTCAGCCGGGGACGAATAACCCGGTTAATACTGCCGACCAGCATCATCAGACCGGTTTTAAAGTAGCCGTGCAGCGCGATCTGGTGCATACGATAGAGCGAGATGTAGACAAAGCGCGCGATGCGCCCTTCCACCATCATTGAGCCGCGCATCAGGTTGCCCATCAGGCTGCCGACCGTACTGAAGCGGGAGAGCGATACCAGCGAGCCATGATCTTTATAGACATAGGCTTTTAGCGGTTTACCGTCACGCTGCGCCAGAATGTTGTCCATGGCGCGTGAGGCCATCTGATGCGCTGACTGGGCGCGCGGTGGTACAAAACCGCCGCCCGGCAAGGCGCAGGAGGCGCAGTCGCCAATCGCGTAGATGTCATCGTCCAGCGTGGTTTGCAGCGTCTCTTTGACCACCAGCTGATTGATGCGGTTGGTTTCCAGTCCGCCAATCTCTTTCAGGAAGTCGGGTGCTTTAATCCCAGCCGCCCAGACCATCAGATCGGCTTCGATAAATTCACCGCCTTTGGTATTCAGGCCATTACGCTCGGCGCTGGTGACCATGGTCTGCGTCAGCACGCGAACGCCCAGCTTGGTCAGCTCCTGATGTGCCGCAGCAGAGATGCGTGGTGGCAGTGCAGGCAGGATACGTTCACCCGCTTCCACCAGCGTCACGTTCAGCGCTTCGCGTCCCAGGCCTTTGAAGCCGTAGCTGTGCAGCTGTTTCACCGCGTTGTGCAATTCAGCTGACAGCTCAACGCCTGTTGCCCCGCCGCCCACGATGGCGATGTTAACTTTCTCGACCCGGCCTTCGCTGGCGGAGAATTTCAGGAACAGGTTGAGCATTTCGTTATGGAAACGACGCGCCTGATGCGGATTATCCAGGAAGATGCAGTGATCTTTGACGCCCGGCGTACCGAAATCATTCGAGGTGCTGCCCAGCGCCATCACCAGCTGGTCGTAGGCCACTTCACGCTGTGGCACCAGCACTTCGCCCTGCGTATTCAGCACTTCGGCCAGGCGGATCACTTTTCGGGTGCGATCGATATCGGTGAGCGAACCCAGCTGGAACTCAAAACCGTGATTGCGGGCATGAGCCAGATAGCTCAATGCATCAATGCCTTCGTCCATTGAGCCGGTCGCCACTTCGTGCAGTAGCGGCTTCCACAAATGACTGTGGTTACGATCAACCAGGATAATCTCGGCCTTCTTTTTACGACCCAGTTTATGGCCCAGCTGTGTGGCCATTTCCAGGCCGCCCGCTCCCCCTCCGACAATAACAATTTTCTTAACAGACGTAGTCAACAAAGACCCCCTCAAATTGTGAACCAAAAGTTAACCAAAGGTTAAATTAAACCTTAAGAAACATAGGGTTGGCGAAGTTAAAATCGCAATCTGTTGGGAGAATAGCATGGCGGGAAGAGGAGAACATAAGAATATTGATATACATCAAAGCGGGAAAATAAAACTCAGATAATTACGTAATAAAAACAGGCACCTTGCGGTGCCTTTGCTGCTTAACCTAATGTTTTAAAAGCTTTTATCCGCTTAAGATGTGGGGATATATTTTTGAATTTATGCCCTTCCGTCTCATCCCAGACAATTTCATAAAACGGATGCAGCTGGTCAGCAATATGCTGGCTGTCGAGCGCCTCATCGTGACGGGAGAGAATGGCCAGGCAGCGGTCACGATTACGCTCGCGAAAATCGCTGACGCACTTCGTTGCGATATCCTGATACTCCTCCGGCCGGTCGATCTTCCCTTCCATATTCGCCTGCGGCGAGAGGTTGGGATTAAAAATCACCTGCCGGATGCCGCACAGAAATCCAATGCGCTCTGACCAGAAGCCGCCCAGTCCGACGCCGCAAATCAGCGGCCGGTCGTCGTCAGAAAGCGTCAGCATCTTATCGGTCTCTTTTAGCAGAAACTGCATGTCATGTTTGGGATGGCGGGTGCTGTAACTGATCAACCTGACATCAGGATCGATAAATTGCAGTTGCAGCACTTTTTCGTGATTGCCCGGACTGTTGGAATCAAAACCGTGCAGATAGATGATCATGATAATCCTCAAGGTAGTGATAGCGCCGGGCAGTCACTGCTTACCACGACGCCTTATGAGCCAGCCAGCGTTCCTGAAGCGCACTCAGTTGCTGAGCATTATTTTTCCAGCGATGCGTTCCCCGCAGTTCATCGCGGGTAAACCTGCCCTGATGATACAGCTGTGTAACCCGCTCTGACCCGACCGGGATCAGGTTATCCAGTACACTGATGGCACCCTGACGCTGATTGCAGACCAGAATCATGTCACAGCCCGCGGAAAGGGACTGCTGCGCCCGCTCAGGATAGCTGCCCATCACCGCTGCGCCCTCCATCGACAGATCGTCGGAGAAAATAATACCGTCAAAGCCCAGTTGCTCACGCAGCACGGTTTTAAGCCAGTATGGCGAACCACTGGCGGGCAGCGGATCAACTTCGGAGTAGATGACGTGTGCGGGCATGATGGCGTCCAGTGCCTGTTCGGTAATCAGCTTGCTGAAGATTGCCATGTCATGTTCACGCAGCGTCTTTTCGTCTCGCGGATCGCGTGGGGTCTCCTTATGCGAATCCGCACTCACCGCACCGTGACCCGGAAAATGTTTACCCGTAGTCTTCATGCCCGCCTCGTGCATCCCCGCAATAAAGCGGCGGGCGACGTCAAGGGCGATGGCCGGATCGGCATGGAAAGAACGGTCACCAATCGCGGCGCTGATATGACCAATATCGAGTACCGGCGCAAAGCTGATATCGATATCCATGGCGATCATCTCGGCCGCCATTTGCCATCCCGCCTGTTGCGCCAGTTCACCGGCGGTATCCAGGTCGTGCAACGCAGCAAAAGATTGCATGGCAGGCAGTTGGGTGAAGCCGTCACGGAAACGCTGCACGCGACCGCCCTCCTGATCCACCGCCACTACCAGCCGGGTGTGAGAGGCGGCACGGATCTGCCGCACCAGCTCAGCCAGCTGTGCGGGATCATGATAATTTCGGGCAAATAAAATTAAACCGCCCACCAGCGGATGCTGCAGGATGTCGCGCTCTTCGCCATCCAGTTCATAACCCTCGACGTCAAGCATCAGGGGGCCGGGTAAATCTGATCTCATATCATGAATCCTGTAGCGAAACGCACCTGCGTAACGCGATTAAATCTGTTCCCAGCTCTGTCGAGCCAGCTGTTGTAATGTGTCGTCATCACGCTGACCGGCACGGAGCTGATACCAGCTGGCCATCAGCAACTGCAGCCAGGGCTGCCAGCGTCTGACCTGATGCACCAGCGCGGTAAGCGGCAGCTGCATCGCCGCGGCATACTCAGCCAGCCAGTCGGCCTGGTGCTGCGGATCGCTGGCACAGACAGCCGCCAGCTCCAGCGCCACGTCGCCATCGGCGGCATACTCCCAGTCGATCAGACGCAGACCTTCGGGACCTTGTATGACATTTCCGGCATGCAGATCCATGTGCAGCGGAGCCAGCCGCAGCGGGTGAGGTTCACCCTGCTGCGTCAGACGTCTGAGCGCCCGCAACCAGCGGTGATGCCGCTGTGGAGTGAGCTGCCAGTAGCGCCATAACAGCGGCAACAACTGCAGACGATAGCCGGTCAGCGGCTGCTGATGCAGCTGCTGTAGCAGTGCCACGATCTGTGGACGCTGCTGGCTGAAACGGTGTTCATCCAGCGCTTCGCCTGCGCACCAGGTCAGGATAATCCCCTGACGATGGCCCGCCACGGGCTGCGGTGCCACTCCGCTGGCTTGCAGTTTGCGTAACAGACGGAATTCGCGCTGCCGATCCACAAACGGAATAGCCGGTTGCGGTGCCGCCCGCGCGATAAAAGTTCCGCGCGGGCTGACAATCTTCTGGCTGTGCCCGGTCAGACCGGCAAGCGGGATAAAGGATGTCTTTTCTGGTTCGCCGGTGACCTGCTGAATCATCCGCTGGAAAGCGGGATTAATTCTGTGCAATGCCGTTGCCGGACCAGATGATCTCGCCGGTCTGGACCAGCATTAGTTGCATTTGCAGCGTCGGCGCTTTGACATCGCCACGCGCGTTGCTGTAGAGCACATACTGAGCGTTAACGTTACGCGCCAGGCCAATCGCTTTACTGCGCGAGTTCAGGCTGTCATCCGGCGATAATCCCAGCGTCTGCTTGGCCTGCGCCAGTTGGTCAGCAGAAACCAGGGTGAATTTGCCGTTGTTATTCAGCGCATTCTGGATAGCTGCCGTCGCTTTCTCGCTTTGCAGCGCACCGTTGGTGCTGTTTTTAACGCGATCCACCAGCAACACGCTGCCCGGCTCGGCGCTGGCAGCCTGTAACATCTGCGCCACCAGCGGCTGAACGCTGGCATCCCAGTTGATAGTGACCAGTTTCGGTGGCTGCGGCACAGGCTGCGGTTGCGGCACCGGTTCAGGTTGTGGAACGGGCTGCACCGGCTCCACAGGCTGAGTCGGTTCAACCGGTGCAGGCTGCTGCTGTTTCACGACACAGCCGGTCAGAATGAGCGCCATCAGTAGCGCTCCGGTACGATTAACACTGCGTATCACGTAGAAAATCCTTAAAGATAGAGATAAAGACGAACCTTGCTGGCCGTCAGGTTACCCAGTTGCGAAGTGGCGATAATGCTGCCCTGCGCCGGAACGGTAACGGTCTGCGCCGGTTCCTGCGGGGTGATTTCCAGCCCTTTGTCGTCATACCAGTAGTAACGATAGTGCACAACAACCGGTGTTTCGCGCTGATTATAGAGCACGCTGGTGGCACGCTTTAGTCCATCGTTCTCATCCAGCGTCGGTTCATCGGTAATGATCCCTGCCGACAGCACAGAGGACTCCATCACCAGCGACTGTGACGTATTGATCATCGGTTTTTCACTGCTGCAGGCCGTCAGGCAGAGCAGGATCGGCAGGCCAGTCAGCCAGGATCGCATAGCACGCTTCCGTTATCAGGTCAGTTAGAGAGCATCGGTCCCAGCGGTTCACCGCCCAGCAGATGCATATGAATGTGATAAACCTCCTGACCACCATGTTGATTGCAGTTCACAATCAGACGATAACCATTTTGATCGATACCTTCCTGACGGGCGATTTTCGCCGCGGTAGTAAACATACGTCCCAGCGCATGCTCATGCGCCGCTTCCGCCTCGTTGACCGTTGGGATCAGCACATTCGGCACGATTAAAATATGGGTTGGCGCTTTGGGCGAAATGTCGCGGAAGGCAGTGACCAGCTCATCCTGATAAACCACATCAGCGGGGATTTCGCGGCGGATAATTTTACTAAAAATGGTTTCTTCTGCCATGGTGCAATTCCTTTAGCCTGAGTCTTAATCAATCAGTATGCGGGAGAAATTTGTTTTCTTTCAACCTCAGGACCACTTTTCTTGCATTGTTCGCCTGCCTTTGCAGCAGCCCCCTCTCTCCGTGACCCGCACGCTGTTCAGAATGCTGGCAACGCCCCTGCCACACCATAAAATGAAACGCTGTTTTATAAATTAGAATTTCGCCACCCTTTTCTTTGTATGACTGCCACTTCAGCGCCAGCACTTGCCAAATTGCGAAGGTTTAGCCGACCCGTCAGTTCTACTTTGCTAACCAGTCCGGGTGAGATGACCGGCGTCACCAGGGATAAACCGCCATAAACATCAAGGAGCATCAGACATGCGCTCACGTAAAATTGGTCTTGGCCACTATCTGGCCTACGGTTCCGGAGATTTTCTTGGAGCAGGCACCACGGCGCTGACCGCCGCCTGGTTGCTCTATTTTTACACCACCTTTTGTGGGTTAACCCCGATTCAGGCCACGCTGATCTTTGCCGCTGCCCGCGTGCTGGATGCGATAGTCAGTCCGCTGATGGGCTTTCTGACCGATAACTTCGGTTCGACCTGGCTGGGCAAACGCTTTGGCCGCCGCAAATTCTTTATCCTGCTCGGCATACCCTCTGTATTCAGTTATAGCCTGATGTGGCTCAGCGACATGAGTTTCTGGTGGTATCTCTGCACGTATCTGCTGTTTGATATCGTCTACACCATGATCCTGGTGCCGTATGAAACGCTGGTGCCGGAAATGACCGACGATTTCAAACAGAAAACCCGCTTCTCCGGTGCCCGCATCGGCCTGGCTCAGCTGTCGGCCATTCTGGCTGCCTTTTTACCCGGTATTTTGCTGGGTATGCTGGGCAAAGATAATCCTCTCTCCTTCTTCTACGCCAGCCTGGTGTTCTCGGTAATCTGCGCGCTGGTGCTGACGCTGGTGTGGTGCTTTACCTGGGAGCGTCACCCCGACGACTTTTCCGCCGAGTCACGCCGTGCAGAACAGGAAAAGCAGCAGCTGACGCTGATGCAGAATCTCAAGCGGCTCTATGTCGAGCTGGCTTCAACCTTACGCATCCGCATCTTCCGCCAGCACCTTGGCATGTACCTCGGCGGCTATATCGCCCAGGATGTGTTTAACGCCGTCTTTACCTGGTATGTGGTATTTGTGCTGATGCAGAGCGCTCAGGTCGCCTCCAGCCTGATGGGCACCATGGCGGTGCTGCAGTTTATTGCCGTGATGGCGATGATTCCGCTCTGCATCCGCATGGGACCCGCGCCCGCCTACCGTCTGGTGGCTGTGCTGTTTGGCCTGGCGGCGCTCTCCTACGCTGGATTGTGGTATGCCGGAATGAACGACAACATGTCACTGCTGTTGGTGATCTCCGCCCTGGCAGGTCTGGGACGTGGCGGCATCAACTATGTGCCATGGAACACCTATACCTATATCGCCGATGTGGACGAGGTGATCACCGGACAGCGCCGTGAAGGAATTTTTGCCGGCATCATGACCCTGACGCGAAAAGCGTCGCAGGCTGGGGCAGTCATGCTGGTCGGTATCGTGCTGCAGCTCTCCGGCTTTGTCTCTGGCCAGGCAACTCAGGTACCCGGCGTCAGCCACACTATCCTGGCGATTCTCAGCATTGGCACTGTGGCCGTACTGGCCTGCGGCTTTATCGTGTCACTGCGCTTTAAGCTTAATCTCCAGACCCACACTGTGCTGCGCCAGGAGACGCTGAAGATGCGCGACGCGGGCCGCATCGTGCCGGAAAACATCACGCCGGAAGCACGCGGAATTGTAGAAACGCTGGCTGGCATGCCTTACGAAAATCTTTGGGGCAACAACAACATTGGCTTCCTTAATCGTAATAAGCCAGCGCCGGAAAAATTGTCCGCACATCCCACTTTAAACCCTTCTTTAAACCCGACCTTAAAACGACAGGAATAAACCATGACTGTATTTCCCGTTAAACACAGCAAATTATTGTGCCAGCCCGAGCATCTGTTGCCACGCAGCGAACTGGTACAGCTGATTCAAAAGCTGACACAGAATCTGGTTAACATCACCGATGAGACAGGCGAATTTTTATTACGGCTGGACGATGGCCGGGTGATTGATACCAAAGGCTGGGCGGGTTGGGAATGGACACACGGCATCGGTCTGTATGGCATGCTGCACTACTATCAGCAGACCGGTGACCAGCAGACGCTGGCCATTATTGATGAGTGGTTTACGCAGCGTCTGGCGGAAGGCACGCCGACCAAAAATGTGAATACCGTTTGTCCTTTTCTGACGCTGGCCTACCGTTACGAAGAGACCGGGAACCCGGCCTGGGTGCCGGTGCTGGAGCGCTGGGCAGAATGGGTCATGTATGAGATGCCGCGTACCGAACAGGGCGGCCTGCAGCACATTGTCTATAACAACGAAAACCCGCAGCAGCTCTGGGACGATACGCTGATGATGAGCGTGATGGCGCTGGCTAAAATTGGCCAGTTGCTGAAGCGCGATGAGTGGATTGAAGAAGCGAGTTATCAGTTCCTGCTGCACACGCAGTATTTGATGGATCGCAAAACCGGCTTATGGTTCCACGGCTGGAACTTTGACGGCCGCCATAACTTTGCTGATGCACGCTGGGCGCGCGGTAACAGCTGGGTGACGATTGTTATTCCCGACTTCCTGGAGATGATGAACTGGCCTGAGCATCACGCTACCCGCCGTTTTCTGCAGCAGGTGCTGGAGACCCAGGTTAAAGCGCTCAGGGAGTGTCAGCACAGCAGCGGATTGTGGCACACCCTGCTTGATGATCCGCACAGCTACCCGGAAGCCTCCGCCACCGCCGGGTTTGCCTATGGCATTCTGAAAGGGGTTCGCAAGCGTTATCTGCCCGCGGAATATCTCGAGGTGGCAGAAAAAGCGTTGCGCGGCGTGATTGCCAATATTGATGACGAGGGCGAGTTAAAACAGGTCTCCTTTGGAACCGCAATGGGCAAGGATCTGGATTACTACCGCACGGTTCCTCTGACCTCGATGCCCTACGGCCAGGCGATGGCCCTGCTCTGCCTGACAGAGTATCTGCGCGTTTACCTCTGAATCCCGGCCAAAAAAAAGCCCCGCTTAGCGGGGCTTTTTCATCGCTGTAAATCATTACATGCTGCGGATGTAATCATCCATATCGGTTTTCAGGTTATCGGATTTAGTCCCGAAAATCGCCTGCACACCGGAACCGGCAACCACCACGCCACGGGCGCCGAGGTTTTTCAGTTCAGTCTGATCCACTTTCGCCACATCGGCGACGCTGACACGTAAACGGGTGATACAGGCATCCAGGTTGGTGATGTTCTCTTTACCACCAAACGCCGCCACCAGTTTGCCCGCCATCTCGGTACCGGTCGCGGTAGATTGCTCGCTGCTGCTGCTCTCTTCACGGCCAGGTGTTTTCAGATCCAGCTTCGCGATCAGTACACGGAATATGGTGTAGTAAACCAGACCATAGATGATACCAACAATCGGGAACAGCCAGATTTTACTGCTGTTGCCGCTCAGCACGATAAAGTCGATCAGACCGTGAGAGAAGCTGGTGCCATCACGCATCCCAAGCAGGATACAGATTGGGAATGCCAGACCCGCCAGCAGCGCATGGATCACATACAGGATCGGTGCCACGAACATGAATGAGAATTCAATCGGTTCAGTGATACCGGTCAGGAATGCGGTCAGCGCGGCGGAGATCATGATACCGCCCACTTTGGCGCGATTTTCAGGCTTCGCTGAATGCCAGATAGCAATCGCTGCCGCTGGCAGACCGTACATTTTGAACAGGAAGCCGCCAGAGAGTTTACCTGCGGTCGGGTCACCCGCCATATAGCGCGGGATATCACCGTGGAACACCTGACCTGCCGCATTGGTGTATTCACCGATCTGCATCTGGAAAGGAACGTTCCAGATGTGATGCAGACCAAAGGGCACCAACGCACGTTCAATTACGCCATAAATACCAAAGGCGACAACCGGGTTTTGATAGGCAGCCCACTGTGAGAACTCCTGAATCGCGGAACCTATCGGTGGCCAGATAAAGGAGAGCAGTACGCCGAGAATGATAGCTGCCAGACCGGAAATAATCGGCACAAAACGCTTACCGGCAAAGAAGCCCAGATATTCTGGCAGCTTGATGCGGTAGAAGCGATTAAACATGTACGCGGCAATAGAGCCGGCGATAATACCGCCCAGTACCCCGGTGTCGGCGAGGTGTTTAGCCTCGATCTCTGCCGCAGGCAGATGCAGCACCAGCGGGGCAACCACCGCCATGGTTTTCACCATGATGCCATAGGCAACAACCGCTGCCAGCGCCGAAACGCCGTCATTATTGGTAAAGCCCAGCGCCACACCAATAGCGAAAATCAGCGGCATGTTGGCGAACACCGATCCACCCGCTTCTGCCATCACATGCGAAACCACTGCAGGTAACCAGCTGAAATTGGCTGAACCGACCCCTAACAAAATACCGGCAATCGGCAGAACCGATACCGGCAGCATCAGCGATTTACCGACCTTTTGAAGGTTGGCAAAAGCATTTTTGAACATAGCGTGAAGCTCCTGAGTAAGAGTGCATATTTGCGCAGTGCGCGTGGCAAAGAGGGAGGATTCTTTGCCGGGCTGGCGGTGACCGCCTTTTGATTTATTACGAAGGGTAAAATAATTCCCGATTTGTTACTTTGACGGGTATCACGTTTCGACAATCACAAGGGCGCACTTTACGAAATTTCTTACTGATTCGCACCAGTAATCGGCGATAAAAAGCTGACCCTGTCTGAAAAAACAGGGTCATATACGCAGGTTACAGATTAATTACAGAGGCTGAAATAATAGCTGATCAGGCGCCCAGCTGGCTCATCGGGATATGAAACAGCGTTGAGAAGTTTTGGGTGGTGGTGGCTGCCAGCGTTTCTAAATCCACCCCTTTTAGTACAGCCAGATATTCGGCAACATCGCGCGTATAAGCGGGCTGATTCTCTTTACCACGGAAAGGCACCGGGGCCAGATAAGGCGAATCCGTTTCCACCAGCATCCGATCCAGCGGCACATAGCGTGCGGCTTCACGTAACTGCTCGGCATTGCGGAATGTGACGATGCCGGAAAAAGAGATGTAGAAGCCCATATCCAGCAGTTTTGCTGCGGTGGGCTGATCCTCAGTGAAGCAGTGCAGCACGCCGCCGCAACGTTCAACCTGCTCTTCACGCAGAATCGCCAGTGTATCTTCGCGGGCATCACGGGTGTGAACAATGATCGGTTTGTTCAGCGCAATACCGGTACGGATATGTTCCCGGAACGAGCGCTGCTGCTGATCTTTTGTTTCTGGCTGATAGTGATAATCCAGCCCGGTTTCCCCCAGAGCCACCACCTGAGGATCGGCAGAGAGCCGACGAAACTCCTCAACATCATAGGCCTCTTCCTGATTCAGCGGATGCACACCGCAGGAGAGCACTATATTTTTCCGTTCGCCGACCAGACTTTTAAGGGTATGAAAACCCGGCAGCGTGGTGGCGATTGCCAGCATAAATTTCACATCACGCGCCGCCGCTTTGGCGATCACATCATCCAGGTCACGATGGTTCTTTTCATAGTCCAGGCCATCAAGATGGCAATGGGAATCCACAATAAACATAATTACTCTCAGATAGGTTTAGCCGACAAGCGCGGGCTTCTGTTTGTCCGCCCAGCTCAGAAGCTGATCGGTCAGCAATAATTCGCGATTCACCGATGCCACATGCAGTAGCTGCTCGCGACAGCGCATCCAATCCTGGAGGCTGCTGTTGAGCGCGCTGGCAGAAAAGTATCCGGCCAGCAACTGCACCACATCCTGACGATCGATATTACTCAGCCACTGACCTGCATGTTGCTGCCACTTCATTGCATCCAGCAGCAAAGAGAGCAGCCAGCCGATACGCGCTGCCGCGTCGTCGGCGTTCAGCGCAGGCAGCAGTTGCAGGATGTCCTGCTGCAACGCAGCGGACAGCGCATCGCAGAGCTTCTGCCGGGCCTGCCACGGTCCGTTTTCCAGCAGGCTCAGCGCCGCACCGGGTGCACCTGCGCTCAGACGCAGAGCCGCCAGCAGCATCTGTTCGTCGTGCGCAGCGTGCTTCTTCAGCCAGAGCAGGCTTTGTCCTTCGTCCGGCGGCGTCAGATGCAGCGCCATGCAGCGGCTGCGCAGCGTAGCCAGCAGGCGCGAGGGATCCCGGCTGCTGAGGAAGAACCAGCTGTTGGCTGGCGGCTCTTCCAGCGTTTTCAGCAAGGCGTTGGCTGCCGCTTCCGAAAGCTGCGCGGCATCCGGCAGCCAGACCACTTTCGCGCCGCCCTGCTGACCAAAGTGGTACATTTTTTCAGTAACCTGCCGAACAGCATCGATGCCCAGGGTACTTTTGCCCTTCTCCGCCTCAAGCCGATACCAGTCAGGATGGGTATTGGCCTGCATCAGCTGGCAACCGTGACACTGCCCGCAACTTTTCAGTCCATCCCGCTGCTGGCACATCAGCCAGCGGCTCATCCCCCAGACCAGCGCCTCATCGCCCATACCTGCCATCGCCTGGATCAACAACGCATGGTGAGCGCGATTCTCCTGATGCTGGCCAATCACCTGGCGATAAGGCTGATTCAGCCACGGATACCAGTTCATCACGCCTGCTCCGCCAGCCAGCCATCCAGCGCCGCCTGAAGTGACGCTGTCACATCGCCCAGTGATTGTGTAGCATCTATGGTGATGATGGTGGGGTCCTCCGCTGCCAGCGCCAGATAGCGCGCGCGGGTGCGTTCAAAGAAGCGCAATGACTCCTGCTCAATGCGATCCAGCTCACCGCGCGCACGGGCGCGCTGCAGACCGATATCGGGTGTCACATCAAGATAGAGCGTGAGATCGGGGCGGAAATCGCCTAACACGGTATCGCGCAGCGTCTGCATCAGACCGGCATCAAGTCCACGTCCACCCCCCTGATAAGCCTGAGAGGAGAGATCATGACGATCGCCGATCACCCAGGCACCGCGCGCCAGCGCCGGTTTAATGACCGTTTCCACCAGCTGAACCCGTGCCGCATAGAGCATCAGCAGTTCCGCTTTATCTGTGGCCTGCTCGCCCTCAATACCCTGCTTAAACAGCACCCGCAGCTGTTCTGCCAGCGGCGTTCCGCCAGGCTCACGGGTAAAGACCAGATCGTGAATGCCACGGGCACGCAGCGTGGCGACGATGGCGTCACGCGCGGTGGTTTTGCCGGCACCTTCCAGGCCTTCAATGACGATAAACTTACTGTTCATTTTTTTCCTTTAGCGTCTGCCGGTAAACCTGCACCGCCTTGTTATGGCTGGCAAGATTAGTCGTAAAGGTATGGCCGCCCTTGCCGTCCGCAACAAAATAGAGATAGTTGGTTTTCTCGGGATGAGCCGCTGCCTGCAGAGAGGCTTTACCCGGCATGGCGATCGGACCCGGCGGCAGACCGTTAATGATATAGGTATTGTAAGCGCTGGCCGTCTCAAGATCTTTGCGGGTCAGCGTCCCGTTATAGCTGTCGCCCATGCCATAGATGACGGTGGGATCGGTCTGTAACCGCATACCGGTGCGCAGGCGATTGATAAACACCGAGGCTACGCGCGCGCGCTCTTCGCTGACGCCGGTCTCTTTCTCAATGATTGAGGCCATGGTCACCAGCTCCTGTGGGGTTTTATAGGGCAGATTATCCGCCCGTCCCTGCCACACCTCAGCAATGGTTTTTTTCATCCGCTCATGAGCGCGCTGCAGCAGCGCCATATCGGTGGTATTAGCCGTGTAGAGCCAGGTATCCGGGAAGAAGTTGCCCTCCAGCTGCTCAGGCTCCACTTTTAGTGCGCTGGCAAGGGTGGCGAACTGATCATCTTTCAGGGTATGCCGGATATAAGGCGCTTTGCGCAGCTCACTCAGCCACTCTTTCAGCCGCTGGCCTTCCACGAACCGCACCGGGAACTGCGCCTCTTTACCGCTGGCCAGCAGCTGTAACAGCGAGCGCACCGTCATGGTCGGCTCAAGGCGATAGGTACCCGCCTTGAAGGTCGCCAGTTCAGGTTCCAGACGCAGCAGCGCGCCAAACCAGATACTGTGCGGAATAATCTTCTGCTCTTCCAGCTGCGCTTCAAGTGCGACCCGGCCCGTGCCGGCAGGCAGCGTGTAGATCGTTTCCTGCTGCAGGGTTAACGGAGTAGCCGCAAACCGCTTAACCTGCCAGTAACTCAGCACAGCCGCGAGACCCACGATCGCCAGCAGGCTGACGACGATTTTTTTGCTTCGAATCATGATGCATCCATTATCTTTTCACAGCTTGCGCGCAACTGATTAAACAGCGAGCGCTCAGTAAACTCTACCGCTTCTATCTGTCGGACCGGCAGGACCGGCATCAGCGCGTTACATATCACCACTTCATCGGCGGCCAGCAGCTGCGCCGGTTCGCTTTTTATTACCTGGCAAGCCTGGCCTGCAGCAGCAAGTTGCGCCATCAGACTCCGCCGCATAATGCCATCCACGCCCGACGCTGACAGATCAGGCGTGAAAATTTGCGAGCCCTGACGCCAGAATAAATTGGCCGCACAGCATTCCACCACCCAACCTTCAGTGTCAAGCACCAGCGCCTCGTCGGCGTCTGTCTGGTCAAGATGAGCTCTGATCATCACCTGCTCCAGACGATTAAGGTGCTTGATTCCGGCAAACTGTGGATTACGTGCCAGACGGATCGGGCTGAGTCGGAGTGACGCGCCACACTGCTGTAAATCGGCGTAGTGTTGCGGCCAGGGTGCCAGCGAGACGATTCGCGTGGGTTCACCACAGCCGCGCCGGCTGTAGCCCCGTCCGCCGCTGCCGGCGCTGATAATCACTTTCAGCACCGCCTGGGTTTGTTGCTGCGCGGCCTGTCGCATTTCAGTCTCAAGCTGAAGCCAGTCGACGCCATCAATCCATAACCGCTCACAACCCTCTCTGAGGCGCTGAATGTGGCTCTCCAGCAGCACGATTTTACCCTGACGCACCGCGGCGGTAGTAAAACAGCCATCCCCAAACTGCAGGCCGCGGTCACTGGCGGCCTGCATCGATTGTTTTAACCCGTTAATCCACATGGTTCTCTCCTGAGCGTGACTCGTGATTTCAGCGCATTCTGCAGGATAAAAAAAGGCCCGCATCGCGGGCCTTTTTAGCAATCAACAACGATTACACTTTACGGAAGATCAACGAACCGTTGGTTCCGCCGAAACCGAAGGAGTTACACAGGGTGTACTCCAGACCGGGAACCTGACGCGCGGTGTGAGGCACGAAGTCGAGATCGCAGCCCTCATCCGGATTGTCGAGGTTAATGGTCGGTGGAACGGCCTGGTCGCGCAGCGCCAGAATCGAATAGATCGATTCAACCGCGCCTGCCGCACCCAGTAAGTGTCCGGTCATTGATTTGGTCGAGCTCACCATCACGCTGCTGGCTGCTGCCCCAAAGACCGATTTCACCGCCCGCGCTTCCGCTTTATCACCCGCTGGCGTGGAGGTGCCGTGCGCGTTGACATAGCCGATCTGCTCTGGCGTAAGCTGAGCATCGCGCAATGCGTTGATCATTGCCGCCGCGGCGCCTGATCCATCTTCTGGTGGTGAAGTCATGTGGTAGGCATCGCTGCTCATACCAAAACCTACGATTTCCGCGTAGATTTTCGCACCACGTTTCTTCGCATGTTCATACTCTTCGAGTACCACAATGCCAGCGCCGTCACCCAGCACAAAACCGTCACGATCTTTATCCCACGGGCGGCTCGCCGCTTGCGGGTTTTCATTACGGGTTGAGAGAGCACGTGCTGCACCAAAGCCACCGACGCCTAATGGCGTACTGGCTTTCTCTGTGCCACCCGCCAGCATCACATCAGCATCGTTATAGGCGATGATACGTGCGGCATGACCGATGTTATGCACACCAGAGGTACAGGCTGTCGCGATAGAGATGCTTGGACCTTTCAGGCCATACATGATGCTGAGATGACCCGCCACCATGTTAACGATGGTTGAAGGCACAAAAAATGGGCTGATTTTGCGCGGGCCGCCGTTGACCAGTGAAGTATGATTCTCTTCAATCAGACCTAAACCACCGATGCCGGAGCCAATTGCTGCGCCCATACGGCTTGCATTTTCGTCGGTAACAACCAGACCACTGTCCTGCATGGCCTGCATACCGGCCACAATGCCGTACTGGATGAAGGCATCCATCTTGCGCTGATCTTTGCGCGAGATGTAGTCATCACAATTAAAATCTCTTACCAGACCTGCAAAACGTGTTGCATAAGCACTGGTATCAAAATGGTCGATCAGGGTAATGCCGCTCTGACCGGCAAGGAGAGCACTCCAGGTAGACTCTACGGTATTGCCGACAGGAGACAACATGCCAAGACCAGTCACAACTACACGACGCTTAGACACGTTCGTCCTCCAGGGAGGGGAAATAGGGAACTATGTGGTACAAACAAAAAAATCAGGCGGTCGAGCGACCGCCTGAAGATATTCATTAGCCTTTATGGCTATTGATATAGTCGATCGCTGCCTGAACGGTAGTGATTTTCTCAGCTTCTTCGTCTGGAATCTCAGTATCAAACTCTTCTTCCAGAGCCATCACCAGCTCAACGGTATCAAGAGAATCGGCACCCAGGTCTTCTACGAAAGATGCAGAGTTGGTGACTTCTTCCTCTTTCACACCCAGCTGCTCACTGATGATTTTCTTAACGCGTTGTTCGATATCGCTCATACTATTTAATTTCCTATCAAAACTCGCTTTCGCGATGGTTTTCGTAGTGTATAAAATGGTGAAAAAGATGCAACAAAATCCCGGCTGGTCGAACCACGATTTTGCGTTATTTTGCGGTTCTAACCGCAAATAAAGCAAATCATTTCGTGATTTATCAGACCATGTACATTCCGCCATTGACGTGCAGCGTTTCACCTGTGATGTAGGCTGCTTCGTCAGAGGCTAAAAATGCCACAGCATTGGCGATTTCCTGAGCATCGCCTAAGCGACCCGCAGGAACTTCCGCCAAAATACCGGAACGTTGATCTTCGTTCAGTGCCCGCGTCATGTCAGTCTCAATAAAGCCTGGAGCCACGACGTTGACGGTAATGCCACGTGACGCGATTTCGCGCGCCAGTGATTTGCTAAAGCCAATCAAACCCGCTTTTGCTGCCGCATAGTTTGCCTGGCCCGCATTACCCATAGTTCCAACAACGGAACCAATGGTGATGATACGGCCCACGCGCTTTTTCATCATGGCACGCAGGACCGCCTTGGAAAGGCGGAATACCGATGTGAGGTTGGTATCCAGGATATCCTCCCACTCATCGTCCTTCATGCGCATGAGAAGATTATCACGCGTAATGCCTGCATTATTGACTAAAATATCCACTTCGCCAAATTCAGCACGAATATTCTCTAAAACAGTGCTGATTGAGTCAGCGTCAGTCACATTCAGTAACAGGCCTTTGCCCTTGTCGCCAAGGTAAGCACTGATGGCGTCGGCGCCACTCTGGCTGGTTGCAGTTCCTACCACTTTAGCACCGCGTGCCGCCAGTGTTTCTGCAATCGCACGACCAATGCCGCGACTCGCGCCGGTAACCAGCGCAACTTTACCTTCAAAGCTCATGATTTTCCTCTTATTCCTTACCGAGTGCAGCCGTCAGGGATGCAGTATCGTTAACGGCAGCCGCTGTCAGGCTATCGACAATACGTTTCGTCAGTCCGGTCAGGACTTTACCTGGCCCCATCTCCAGGAGCTGCGTCACGCCCTGTGCTGCCATCGCTTCCACGCTCTCGGTCCAGCGAACCGGGCTGTAGAGCTGACGGACCAGCGCATGGCGGATGGCCGCAGCGTCGGTTTCAGCTTTCACATCGACGTTGTTGATCACCGGTACCGCAGGCGCGTTAAAGGTGATGCTCTCCAGCGCCACCGCCAGTTTATCGGCCGCAGGCTTCATCAGTGCGCAGTGAGAAGGAACGCTGACCGGCAGTGGCAAGGCACGCTTAGCGCCCGCTGCTTTACAGGCGGCACCCGCACGTTCAACGGCTTCTTTGTTACCCGCAATAACCACCTGGCCCGGCGAGTTAAAGTTAACCGGTGAGACAACCTGGCCCTGCGCGCTCTCTTCACAGGCTTTACGGATAGCCGCGTCATCCAGGCCAATAATCGCCTGCATCGCGCCAGTGCCTTCAGGCACCGCTTCCTGCATCAGTTTGCCGCGCAGTTCAACCAGCTTCACTGCATCCGCAAAGTTAAGCACACCCGCGCAAACCAGCGCTGAATACTCACCCAGGCTGTGACCGGCCATCAGGGCTGGCTGTTCACCGCCCTGCTGCTGCCAGACACGGCAGATTGCCACGGAGGCAGCTAACAGTGCAGGCTGAGTCTGCCAGGTTTTGTTCAGCTCTTCAGCCGGACCCTGACTCACTAATTGCCACAGATCATATCCCAGCGCGTCAGAGGCTTCACGGAAGGTCTCTTCTACCAGCGGATAGGTTGCCGCTAATTCAGTCAGCATGCCCACGGTCTGTGAACCCTGACCGGGGAAAACAAATGCAAATTGCGTCATTTTTCGTTCCTGTCAATCAAAAGCGAACCAGCGCAGAACCCCAGGTGAATCCACCACCAAAGGCTTCCAGCAGAATAAGGTGTCCGGGTTTGATGCGGCCATCACGGACCGCTTCATCCAGTGCGCTTGGCACCGATGCGGCAGAGGTATTGCCATGACGATCCAGTGTGACGACCACTTTATCCATGGTCATGCCGAGTTTTTTCGCGGTGGCGCTGATAATGCGCAGGTTCGCCTGATGCGGCACCAGCCAGTCCAGCATTTCACGATCGAGATTATTGGCCTGCAGCGTTTCATCAACGATGTGAGCCAGCTCGGTGACGGCAACCTTGAAGACTTCGTTGCCTGACATGGTGACATAAGCGGGCTGATCCTGATGCGCACGATCCTGATAAGGCAGCGTCAGCAGCTGTGAATAGCGACCATCAGCATGAAGATGGGTAGAGATGATCCCCTGCTCTTCGCTCTGACCCAGCACGACCGCGCCTGCACCATCGCCAAACAGGATGATGGTACCGCGATCTTCCGGATCAAGTGCGCGTGCCAGGACATCAGCACCAATCACCAGCGCATGTTTCACCGCGCCATTTTTGATGTATTGATCGGCCACGCTCAGTGCATAGGTGAAACCTGCACAGGCGGCAGCGAGGTCAAACGCCGCGCAGTCTTTGATTTCCAGCATTTGCTGGATCATGCAGGCAGAGCTGGGGAAGGCATGGCTGGAAGAGGTTGTGGCGACAATAATCAGCCCAACATCGTTCGCTTCAATGCCTGCCATTTCAAGGGCGCGTTGCGCCGCGCTGAATCCCATGGTGGCGACGGTTTCGTCAGGCGCAGCAATACGGCGCTCGCGGATGCCGGTACGGGTAACAATCCACTCGTCCGACGTCTCCACCATTTTTTCCAGATCGGCATTGGTGCGGATCTGGCTTGGCAGATAACTGCCCGTACCGATAATTTTGGTATACATCTAGGCTTTGTCACTCCTGGCTAATACAGCATCAAGGCGCGCAGCAATTCGCTCGGGAATTTGCTGCCTCACCGCCTGCTCTGCCTGTTCTATCGCCACAGCGAAGGCGTGTTGATTTGCCGCACCGTGACTCTTGATCACTGTTCCGCGCAATCCTAACAGACAAGCGCCATTGTACTGGTCAGGGTGGAGATGCCCGAAGCGCTTCGTCAGACGTTTCTGAATCCAGCGTCCCAGCAACTGAAGCCACCATGACCGTTTTTTACCTTCCCCTGATGACTTCAGCAGAGAAAGAAACATTCTTACCACGCCTTCCATAGTCTTCAGCGTGACGTTTCCGACAAAACCGTCACAGACCATCACATCCGTTTTACCGGTGAGCAGTTCGTTACCTTCAAGGTAACCAATATAGTTGATTTGCGGTGATTCTCGCAGCACTGCCGCGGCGTCGCGGATCGTTTCCAGCCCTTTGGTCTCTTCATGACCAATATTGAGCAACGCGACACGGGGCCGTGCAATACCAAGCACATGCTCAGCCATTACCGACCCCATTACAGCAAACTGCACCAGCATCGCACTGTCTGAGCCCACATTTGCGCCCAGATCCAGCACCACGGTTTTACCCTGTTGCTGGTGCGGTAAAACGGACATCAGCGCCGGACGTTTAATGCCATCCAGCGGTTTTAATAAGAGTGTCGACAGCCCCATCAGCGCACCGGTATTCCCGGCGCTGATGCAGGCCTGCGCACGTCCCTCTTTAACCATCTCCAGTGCCACACGCATTGAGCTGCCGCGACTGTTGCGGATGGCCTGAGCGGGCCGCGCATCACTTGCAATAACCGATTCGGCAGGGATGACCTGCAAACGCCCCATCAGGGAGGAATCCGCTTTGGCAAGCAATGGCATGAGAGTGTCGGGGTGTCCGACCAGAAGAAGGAATAGTTCCGAATGAGAGGCCAGTGCCTGCAATGCTGCAGGCACTGTCACGCAGGGACCGAAGTCCCCGCCCATGGCATCAATCGCCAGGGTCAAACGTGTCAAGGTATCGCCTTGCTAAGCAAGAAACTTACTTAACGATAACCTTGCGACCGCGGTAGTAACCGTCCGCAGTGATGTGGTGACGCAGATGAGTTTCGCCAGAAACTTTATCTACTGACAGAGCAGCAGTGGTCAGCGCATCGTGTGAACGACGCATACCACGCTTAGAACGGGTGGGTTTATTCTGTTGTACGGCCATGGACCTTACTCCTATTACTTACGCTTTAAACTGGCTAATACGGCAAATGGATTTGGTTTCTCCACCTCTGCAGGCAGTTTACCAAAGACCATGTCCGCCTCGGACACTTCACAGTGTTCAGAATCGTGCACCGGAACGACCGGCAGCGCGAGAATAATTTCATCCTCGACAACCGCCAGCAGATCGATCTCACCAAACTCGTTGACATCGACCGGCTCGTACGCTTCCGGCAATGCCTCGGCCTGCTCTTCAGAAGAGACAGGGCTGAAGCAGTAACTCACTTTTACGTGATGAGGAAAGGTCTGGTTGCAGCGCTGGCAACGCAACGTCACTTGTACTTCAGCAGTACCCGTCAGTACTGCCAGACGTTGGTTATCAACCGCAAACGACATGGCACAATCCACATCACTGTCCACACTAACGACCGACTCGGCCACACGCTCCACCTGTACAGATGTGTAGACACCCTGATAATCAAGGCGCTTCTGAGCAGTGCGGACAGGGTCCAGCGTTAGGGGTAATTTTACCTTTTGCATAGGGCGCGCATATTAACTTTGTAATGTCATAGAGTCAAAGAAAAAGGCCGTTAAACAGCATCTTTCAACCACTATTCGCATCCAGTGCGGCGCACAGTTTAAAATGACTGTCACCAATTCGCTATCACTATTGAAAAAAAATGACGCCATCGATTCTTTTAGCTTCAACCTCGCCCTTTCGGCAGGCATTACTGCATAAACTCGGCCTGCCTTTTATTACCGCCGCGCCTGAGGTTGATGAGTCACCCCAGCCCGATGAAACCGCTGAAGCGCTGGTAACCCGTCTTGCCGTAGCTAAAGCGCAGGCACTGGCAAAAACGTATCCCAGCCACTGGATAATCGGCTCCGACCAGGTTTGCGTGCTGGATGGCGCTATCGCCGGTAAGCCTCACACGGCTGAGAATGCGCGGGCGCAACTGCGTGCCGCCAGCGGAAAAGCCATTACCTTTTATACCGGTCTGGCGCTATTTCATCCGGTCAGTGGCACGCTGCTGCACTGCTGTGAGCCCTTTGTGGTTCATTTCCGCACGTTGACTCACGCTGAAATCAGCGGCTATGTGGAAAAGGAGCAGCCGCTTCAGTGTGCGGGCAGTTTTAAGAGTGAAGGTCTGGGGATTTGTCTGTTTGATCGGCTGGAGGGACGCGATCCCAATACGCTGGTCGGGCTGCCGTTGATCGCGCTCAATGAGATGTTGCAGCAGGCCGGCATCAATCCTTTAACGAACTGATGCCGGAGAGATTACGCTTTCAGTTGACGCAGCTTAAGCAGGCATTGCTTCAGGCCATCATCCAGTGGCGCTTCGACCCGCATCACTTCGCCGGTGCCGGGATGCGTAAAGGTCAGCGCCGCAGCATGCAGGAACAGGCGTTTTAAACCGGTTGCCGCCAGCTGACTGTCAAACTCACGTTCTCCGTAGCGATCGTCGAAGGCAATGGGATGCCCGGCATGCAGCGTATGGACGCGAATCTGATGGGTACGACCGGTGACCGGGCTCGCTTTCACCAGCGTGGCAAACTCAAACCGCTCTTCTACTTTAAAGCGGGTTTCCGAGGCTTTGCCTTCGCTGCTGACGCGCACCACGCGCTCACCGCTTTGCAGGATGTTTTTCAGCAGCGGCGCCTGAACCACCTTCAGGTGTGACGGCCAGTTGCCGCGCACCAGGGCCAGATAGTCTTTCTGCATCCCCTTTTCACGCAGTTGCTCATGAAGAGAACGCAGCGCCGAACGCTTTTTAGCGACCAGCAGAATGCCGGAGGTGTCACGATCCAGGCGATGCACCAGCTCCAGAAAGCGCGCTTCCGGTCGCAGGGCACGTAACCCTTCAATCACCCCGAAGCTGAGTCCGCTACCGCCATGCACGGCTGTGCCGGAAGGCTTATTCATCACCAGCAGCGACTCATCCTCAAACAGGATGGCATCGGCCAGTGACGCCACTTTCGCCAGTTTGGGGGAAACGGCATCTTCATCGCGTTCCGCTACCCGAACCGGCGGAATGCGCACCTCATCGCCCTCCTCCAGCTTATATTCTGGCTTGACGCGCTTTTTATTCACCCGCACCTCGCCTTTGCGAACGATGCGATAAATCATGCTTTTGGGCACACCCTTGAGCTGGGTGCGCAAAAAGTTATCAATGCGTTGTCCGGCATTTTCAGCCGTGATGGCGACAAAATGTACGCCGGGATTCTCTGTTTTCATGGCGGCGATTCTAAATAGTGTCCCCTGATAGCGCCACCCCTTTTTCTGTGCTTAACTCTGGAGTTGATGTGACGGCAGGTCGCCTCTCTGCTGGCTTTTTCAGCAAAGCGCTGTTTTGTCCGACACATTAGCGATTTAAATGTAAAGAAACTTCACAAGCTGGCTAAAGTCGCCTTGCTATATGAAGGTTAGCAATGGAATAATGCTTGAGTTTCTTACCTGAACCATTTCAGGGCAGAAAAAGAGCGAAATTGTCATTTTGCCGGATTGAGCAGACACGCAGCAATGGCGTAAGACGTAATGCGAAATCAGGCACTTAGCGGGCTGCGGGTTGCGGCCTGGACAACAGTATGGGATGCACGGGTTTTCTTTATTCTCTCAGGCATTTCCACTATCTGGTGCTGTTTTCCCTTATGAAAAACAGGCCACCGACGTTATTTGCGCCCCTCGCGCGGTCGACAGCCGTGAGGTTGACGACATTGCACTAAGTCACGGGGCCATCGGTTGATACTCGTCCAGGGTAACTATGCCCGCAGCTGTAATCACTCATGAAAGAATAACGAGTAAGTCACGATGAAAAGAATGTTAATAAACGCAACTCAGCAGGAGGAGTTGCGCGTTGCCCTGGTTGACGGTCAGCGTCTGTACGATCTGGATATTGAAAGTCCTGGACACGAGCAGAAAAAAGCCAACATTTACAAAGGTAAAATCACTCGCATTGAACCCAGCCTTGAAGCTGCGTTTGTCGATTACGGAGCAGAACGTCACGGTTTCCTCCCGTTAAAAGAAATCTCCCGCGAATACTTCCCCTCCAGCTATAACGCGCATGGTCGTCCGAATATTAAAGACGTGCTGCGTGAAGGTCAGGAAGTCATTGTTCAGATCGATAAAGAAGAACGCGGCAATAAAGGCGCTGCGCTGACCACCTTTATATCTCTGGCGGGCAGCTATCTGGTACTGATGCCGAATAACCCACGTGCAGGCGGTATCTCTCGCCGTATCGAAGGTGACGATCGTACCGAGCTGAAAGAAGCCCTGTCGGCGCTGGAACTGCCGGAAGGCATGGGCCTGATTGTCCGTACTGCGGGCGTCGGTAAATCAGCCGAATCGCTGCAGTGGGATTTAAGCTTCCGTCTTAAACACTGGGAAGCGATCAAGAAAGCCGCTGAAAACCGCCCTGCTCCGTTCCTGATCCATCAGGAAAGTAACGTGATTGTGCGTGCCTTCCGCGACTATCTGCGTCAGGACATCGGTGAAATCCTTATCGATAACCCGAAAGTACTGGAACTGGCGCGTCAGCATATCGCTGCGCTGGGCCGTCCGGACTTCAGCAGCAAAATTAAGCTCTACACCGGTGAAATCCCGCTGTTCAGCCACTATCAGATCGAATCGCAAATCGAATCCGCTTTCCAGCGTGAAGTCCGCCTGCCTTCCGGTGGCTCGATTGTGATCGACAGTACCGAAGCGCTGACCGCTATCGATATCAACTCGGCACGTGCAACGCGCGGCGGTGATATCGAAGAGACGGCGTTCAACACCAACCTTGAAGCGGCCGATGAGATTGCTCGTCAGCTGCGTCTGCGTGACCTGGGCGGCCTGATCGTTATCGATTACATCGATATGACGCCGGTACGCCATCAGCGCGCGGTTGAGAATCGTCTGCGTGAAGCTGTTCGTCAGGACCGCGCCCGCATTCAGATCAGCCACATTTCACGTTTCGGCCTGCTGGAGATGTCCCGTCAGCGTCTGAGCCCGTCATTAGGTGAATCCAGCCATCACGTCTGCCCACGCTGTAGCGGCACCGGCACCATCCGTGATAACGAGTCACTGGCGCTGTCGATCCTGCGTCTGATTGAAGAAGAAGCGCTGAAAGACAACACCAAAGAAGTTCACGCCATTGTTCCGGTTCAGGTGGCCTCTTACCTGCTGAATGAAAAACGTGAAGCGGTTAACGCTATTGAAACACGCCAGGGTGGCGTGCGGGCTATCATCGTTCCTGATGACAAGATGCAGACCCCACACTACTCCGTGCTGCGCGTGCGCAAAGGCGAAGAGACGCAGACCCTGAGCTATCATCTGCCGAAGCTGCATGAAGCCGAAATGGCGATGCCGTCGGAAGAGGAACATGCTGAACGTCGTCGTCCTGAGCAGCCTGCTCTGGCCGCGTTTGTGATGCCTGATGCGCCTCCGGCACCGGTAGAAGTTGAGCCAGAAGCGCAGCGCGCTGAAGCCCAGCCAGCCGCAAAAGCAGCACCTGCTGTGGCTGCGCCTGCTACCGTCAGCACCGGCTTCTTTGGCCGTCTGCTTGGTGGCCTGAAAAAAATGTTCGCAGGCGAAGAAGCCCCTGCCGCCGCACCCGTGGCCACTGAGGTTGCAGAACCGCAGAAAGCGCCTGAAAGCGAGCAGGAAAACGGCAACGGCCGTGGCGAGCGCCGCAACAACAATAACAACCGTCGTAACAATAATCGTCGTGAGCGTACGCCGCGCAACGGAGATAACGCGCAGTCGCGTGAAGGCCGTGAACCACGCGAAAACCGTGAGCCTCGTGAAAACCGCGAACCTCGTGAAAGTCGTGAACCGCGCGAAAGTCGCGAGCCACGTGAAAATCGCGAGCCGCGCGAGGGTAACGATAATCGCCGCAACAAGCGTCAGTCCCAGTCTGGTGAAGTGCGTGAAGAGCGTCCGGCACTGAGCGAAGAAGCTCGCCAGCAGCGTGATGAGCAGCAGCAACAGCGCCGTGAACAGCGTGCTGAGCGTCAGCGTCGTCGTCAGGAAGAGAAACGCGCCGGTGAAGAAGCCGCCAAAGTGGCTGAGCAGCCGGTAGTGGTAGCCGACGTTCCGGACGTGACCGAGCCGCAGGATGATGAGCGCGTACAGGTTATGCCGCGTCGCAAGCCGCGTCAGCTGAACCAGAAGGTGCGTGTTGATGATAACCGTCCACCTATGCCAGCCGAAGCCAGCGACTTTGCCCAGCCAGCTGAAGTGCGTCAGCCTCAGCAGACAGACGTGGCTCAGCCGCAGCCTGAGTTCCAGGCAGCGCAGGGTGAAGAGCAGGATGACAACGACAACCGTGATAACGCCAATATGCCGCGTCGTTCACGTCGTTCGCCTCGTCATCTGCGCGTCAGCGGACAGCGTCGTCGTCGTTACCGTGATGAGCGTTATCCGACTCAGTCAGCAATGCCGCTGGCCGCTGCAGCTGCATCACCAGAGATGGCATCCGGTAAAGTCTGGATCCGTTACCCGGTGAGCCAGGCCAGCGAAGAGCAGGTTCAGAATGTGACTCACGAGACGCCAGCGTACAACCGCGAAGAGACAGCAGACGCCGCCAGTCCACTGCCTGTTGCTGCCGCTGTTGAGTCTGTTGCTCAGGAAGCGCCAGTGCAACAGGCCGAGCCGCAGGCAGAAACGCCAGTGCCGGTCGTGAACACTGACGATACCCGTGCTATCGACGCGCCGGTTGACGAGCAGCCTTCCGTTGTTCCGGCGGCAGATGAAGCAAAAGCGGAAGCGGTAGCAGCCGAAGCCGTGCCTGCTGAGCCTGTCACCGAAGCGCCGGTTGTGACACCTGCGGTTGAGACTGCACAGCCTGCAGCGGTTGCAGAAGAAGCACAGCCTGCGGAGGTTGCTGAGCAATCGGCTACCGACGTCAGCGAAGCGATCGCAGCAGAAGTTGAAGAAGTTCTGAATGCGCCGGTCGCTGCTGAAGCTGAAACAGCGCCAGTTCGTGAACCTCATGCTCCGGTGGCCGCACGCGATGTCGCCCCTGCAGCACCGGTGACTGCGGCCGAACCTGTTGCATCAGTGCCTGCAACGGCATCCGAGCCTGCAACTGCCTCAGTGCCGAATGACGGTACGCGCTGGAAGCATTTTGCCTCTGCGCCGATGACTAAAGCGCCTGCGCCAGTCTGGCAGTCAGAACCGGCACCGCACAGTGACTGGGTGCGTGCACCGTATGAGTTCGACGGTCGCGGTTCTGCGGGTGGTCATAGCGCCACACATCATGCCACTGCCCCGGCGACCAAGCCGTAACGCATAAGCTGTTGTGAACTGAACCCCGGCCTGCAAGCCGGGGTTTTTTTATGCCTGCGATTCTGCCCGCCAGCGGACAGAGGATAATTAACCTCCCCTCCTCGTTTATCAGGAATCTGGAAAGTGCATGTGTGCGTGTGTGCGTGTGTGCGTGTGTGCGTGTGTGCGTGTGTGCGTGTGTGCGTGTGTGCGTGTGTGCG